>RECJ01000159.1 GCA_007694115.1 Leptolyngbya sp. DLM2.Bin27
CCGGCCCCAACGCCAGCGGCAAGAGCTGCTACCTGCGCCAGGTGGGGCTGATTCAGCTGATGGCCCAGATGGGGAGTTTCGTGCCGGCGAAAGCGGCAAGGCTGGGGGTGTGCGATCGCATCTTCACCCGCGTCGGTGCCGTAGACGACCTCGCTAGCGGCCAGTCCACCTTCATGGTGGAGATGAACGAGACGGCGAATATTCTCAACCACGCCACGCCCAGGTCGCTGGTGCTGCTCGACGAAATTGGCCGGGGCACCGCCACCTTCGACGGTCTCTCCATCGCCTGGGCCGTGGCCGAGTACCTAGCGGTCGAGATCGAGGCCCGCACCATTTTCGCCACCCACTACCACGAGCTCAATGAGCTAGCGGCGCTGATCCCCAACGTGGCCAACTACCAGGTCACAGTCAAAGAAATGCCCGATCAGATCATCTTTCTCCACCAGGTGCAGCCCGGCGGGGCCGACAAATCCTACGGCATTGAGGCCGGGCGGCTGGCGGGGCTGCCGCCCTCGGTGATCCAGCGCGCTCGCGATGTGATGCGCGAAATCGAGCGCAACAGCACCATCGCCGTGGGCCTGCGGGGAGAAGTGCCCAAATCTACCAAACCCCGCCGTCGCGCCAGAGATATGGCCGCCCCCTACGACCCCTCTGAGCAGCTCGACCTATTTGGCAAGGCCTGATTGGCTGAAGAACTAGCCTGACCGAGGGCCAAAACGTAAAAGGCCCGCCCCATGGGGCGAGCCTTTTACGTTTTGGTTGAGCAATCCTACAGCTGAGGCACGTATTGCTGCTTGTCGGGCACCAGGGTGTACTCAGACACAATCCGACGCAGCTCATCGCCGTCGATGGTTTCACGCTCCACCAGCAGGTCAACCAGGCGGTCGATCAGCGCTCGGTTATCGCGCATCAGGCGCTTGGCGTCTTCGTAGCATTTATCGACAATCAGCTTCACCTGACCATCAATGCCAGCCGACACCTCCTCAGAGTACTCCGAGCGAGACAGCCAGTCGCGCCCTAGGAACACCTCGCCCTGAGAGCTTTCGAGGGAAAGCGGACCCAGGTCAGACATGCCAAAGCGAGTCACCATCTGGCGGGCCATGCCGCTGACCTGTTGCAGGTCGTTGCCCGCTCCGGTCGTGACCTCAGCGTCGCCAAAGATAATGTCTTCAGCCGCGCGACCGCCCAGCGCCCCGGTAATGCGGGCCAGCAGCTGAGAGCGCGAAATCAGCATCTGCTCTTCGCTGGGGGTAAACCAGGTCAAGCCCTGGGCCTGACCACGGGGAATCAGCGTAACTTTTTGCACCGGGTCGTGATCTTTGACCAGGGTGCCGACAATGGCGTGGCCAATTTCGTGGTAGGCAATCAGTCGCTTGCTCTTGCTGTCGACTAGGGGAGTGCCCTCCATTCCGGCAATCACCCGGTCGACGGCGTCGTCGATTTCGCCCATGGTGATGGCATCTTTGCGGCGGCGGGCGGTGAGAATAGCTGCCTCATTGAGCAGGTTGGCCAGGTCAGCCCCGGTAAAGCCGGGGGTGCGGCGGGCAATCGTCTCCAGCGAAATATCCTCAGCCAGCTTTTTGTTGCGGGCGTGGACGCCGAGGATCTCGACTCTGCCTTTGATATCGGGCGGGTCAACCATCACCTGACGGTCGAAGCGGCCGGGCCGCAGCAGGGCCGAGTCGAGCACGTCGGCCCGGTTGGTGGCGGCAATAATAATGATGCCGGTGTTGCCCTCAAACCCGTCCATCTCGGTGAGCAGCTGGTTGAGGGTCTGCTCCCGCTCGTCGTTACCGCCGCCGATGCCAGCGCCGCGCTGACGACCCACCGCGTCAATCTCGTCAATAAAGATGATGCAGGGGGCGTTTTCTTTGGCCTTCTTAAACAGGTCGCGCACGCGGGACGCGCCCACGCCCACAAACATTTCTACAAACTCAGAGCCAGAGATGCTGAAGAAGGGTACCCCAGCTTCGCCTGCGATCGCCTTGGCCAACAGTGTCTTACCGGTACCGGGAGGGCCGACCAGCAGCACACCTTTAGGAATACGGGCTCCAATGGCGGTAAATCGCTCGGGCTTTTTCAAGAAGGTCACGACCTCCTCTAGCTCTTCTTTGGCTTCATCAATCCCGGCGACATCATCAAACATCATGCCGGTCTTGGCTTCCATCATGAAGCGGGCCTTAGACTTGCCAAAGTTCATCGCCTGGCCAGGGCCACCCATCGAGCCGTTAGAGCGGCGGAACAAAAAGAACAAACCGCCAATCAGTAAAATCGGGAAGAGCAGATTGCCCAGGGCACCGACCAAAGCGCCGTCGCTGCGGGGCGGGTGAGAGTCAAGGCTGATATTGGCATCGCGCAGACGGCTCACCAGATCGGGGGAGCTGCCCGGCAGATCGACCCGCCAGCGCATAACTCGGTTGTCTAGGTCGGGGTCAACCGCTTCGACAATGGCGGTTCTACCGCCGTCGTAGAGGTCAACCGCCGTCACTCGACCAGCATCGAGATAGTCGAGAAAGCGACCATAGGTGAGGCGGGTATTGGCCGCATTTCGACCCATGTCAGCAGGGGCCGACGAAAACGCCCCTTGCCACAAAAAGAACCCTACTACCAGCAGTGGTAGGGTCCACAGTAAGGCTACTCGCCAGGAAAACTTCATACCAATGGCCTCTTCTGACTAACGTGCACAGTGTTAACGCGTATTCAGTTAACGGGGGTTGACTAACGATTGGCCCTGCGTCCATCGTGCCTAAACTCTGATTTGACCAGATGAGTTGACCAGATCTGGCAGGGCTATATCCCAACTTGAAAAAGAAATATGAGATAAATCTTTACTTAATGTAACGTAAGCACCGCAACTGGATCAAATCTTCCCCAAAAATGTGGCTAATCCAGAGGTTGTAACCACAGTCTATCGCTTCCTGAAGGTGAGAGCGCTGAGCTGAGCCTGCCCTTGAGCCACGGGGCCGATTGACCAGGGCCGATTGACTAGGGCCGATTGACTAGAGTAATGACAACCCCTGACCCTGGGCCCGGCAATTGCCCACCTATACCAACGCCAAGGCCTGCTTCAGGCGCGGCACATCAAACCCGCGCTGGCGCAAAATCAACCACGACTCCATCAGATCTGGCCCCTGGAGAGCACCCATCAGCGCAGCCCGCAGCGATTTCATCACCAGCCCTTTCTTCACGCCCTGGGCCTTTGTGACATCGTTCACCAGGGCTTTGAGGTCGTCGAGGGTGAGGGGGTTTTGTCCAGTGAGCCCGTCTAAAATTCCCTGGAGAACGGCAGGCACACCGTCGAGCTGCACCTGGGTCTGGGCATCCTCAGCAAAGGGCACGGTTTCGGTGACAAAGAAATGGCTCTGATCGACAACATCGCTCAGGCGGGTGAGACTGGGGCCAAGCAGGGCGATCAAGGGCAGCAGCCAGAGCTGATCGGCATCGCTGAGGGTGTGCCCCGCTGCCTCTAGGAAGGGTTGTGCCAAAACTAGTAGTTCAGCCGGATCCATTGTGTGGAGGTACTGGCTGTTGAGCCAGTCGAGCTTGTCCCAGTCAAACTTGGCCCCGGCTTTGTTGACGCGATCAAAGCTGAACTGCTGAGCGGCTTCGTCGAGGGTAAACTGCTCGGCGGCGTCGGGGGCCGACCAGCCCAGCAGGGTCATGTAGTTGACCAGGGCCGGGGCCACAAAGCCCAGCTGCTGAAAGTCAGAAATTGAGGTGACGCCGTCGCGCTTCGAGAGCTTTTGGCCACTCTGGTTGAGAATCAGCGGCGTGTGGGCAAAGGCGGGCACCGCCGCCCCCAGGGCTTCGTAGAGCAAGATTTGCTTGGCGGTGTTGGCAATGTGGTCTTCGCCGCGAATGACGTGGGTAATGGCCATATCAATGTCGTCGACCACCACCGCCAGATTATAGAGGGGCTGGCCGATGGTGCTGGCCGAGGAGGCGCGGGCCACCACCATGTCGCCGCCCAGATCGCTGGCCTGCCAGGTGACGGGGCCACGCACCAGGTCATGCCAGGTGATGGTGCGGCTGTCGTCGATTTTGAAGCGAATTACCGCTGAGCGGCCCTCGGCCTCGTAGGCGGCCTGCTGGTCGGGGGTGAGATCGCGGTGGCGGTTGTCGTAGCGGGGGGCCTGGTTGTTGGCCTTTTGGGCCTCGCGCATGGCGTCGAGTTCTTCGGGGGTGTCGTAGGCGCGGTAGGCCAGACCTCTGTCTATCAAGGTTTGAATGGCCTGGCGGTAGAGGTCGAGCCGCTGCGACTGAAAGAAAGGACCTTCGTCCCATTCCAGGCCCAGCCACTTGAGGCCCGCAAGAATATTTTCGGTAAACTCAGGTTTGGATCGCTCTTCGTCAGTGTCTTCGATGCGGAGAATGAACTGGCCACCCTCGTGGCGGGCATAGAGCCAGTTGAAGACGGCGGTACGGGCGGTGCCAATGTGCAGAGTCCCGGTGGGGCTAGGGGCAAGGCGAACGCGAACGGTCATGGGATTTCCTGCACTCTCGGGGAATGGAACAGTTTTCTATTCTAGGGGCTGGGGCGATGGCTCTCAAGGCAGCTCTTTGGCCATCGCCTGGGCGATCAACGACAGGAGAATGCTTTTACAGAAGGCTCCGCCGTCTCAAACAGGCACCACCGGCAACGGGGGCTGCACCAGGCCGACCAAAATGCCCATAATGCTCTCTAGCTGGTCAATATAGTAGTCTCGCTGGTCAACGTAGGCGGTTTGGTCGATTGGGCGTAGAACCTTCCACTGGTTGCCGGTAGTCACAGCCCCATCGATCTTTTTCGAGGGTGAAGTCTTGGTAAGGCACCGGCAGCTACCCCATGCAGGGGCTTCTGGACAAACTGTAGGAACTGCGTGGAGCGGCTGGGGCCGATTGTGCTGGCGTACCTCCCCATCTCCCCATACTCCCTACTCCCCTACCGCCTGCCGCACCCACAGCTCTACGCCCTCCGCCAGGGTCTCGGCCAGTCGCACCTGCTCTTGCGGGTCGACAATCCACTCAAACTCGTCGGGGTTGATCATAAAGCCCAGTTCTAGCAACACCGAGGGGGCGACATGGGGGCGGGTAAGGCCGAGGTTGTTCCAGAAAACACCGTAGGAGGGGCGATCTAGCTCGGCCACTAGGTAGTCGTGCAGAAACTGGGCCAGGCTGTGGGCCTGGGGATGAAACCAAAAGGCCCCGATGCCCGCTGTATTCTCAGCGTCGCCAGCGTCGGGCAGGGCGTTGTAGTGGATGCTGAGGGCCAGGGTCGGTTCATCCTGGTTGATCTGGGTGGCGCGATCGTTGACGCCGAGGAAGCTGTCGTCGGTGCGGGTCATGATCACGCGGGCACCCCGCGCTTCCAGGGCCGTTTGCAGCAGCAGGGAGACATCGAGGTTGGGGGTTTTTTCGGGGGTGCCGTCGGGGCCGAGGGCACCGAGTTCGTCGCCGCCGTGGCCGGGGTCGATGAGAATGGTGGTGCCAGAGAGGGGGCGATCGCGCTGAACTGCGGGCGGCTGCCGCAGGGAGAGCACCAGGGTGGTGCCCTCGTAGCGCAGCTTGTAGCCCCACTGCTGAGGGGTTTTGAGGTTAATGCGGTATTCCACCTGATCGGGCAGCACGGGCGACCAGTCGAAGCGCTCGATCAGCCCGTCGTCGGTGACGAAGATGGTGTCGGTTTGGGGCACGGTGTTGTGCAGGGTGAGGATGAACCTATCGGTATCCTGCCGCACGCTGACGGGTACGGGGACTTGCAGGGGAAAGTGGATTTCTGTCCAGCCGGGTACCTGGCGGGAGGTGACGCCGCGAATCTGCGATCGCACCCCCGAGGCCCCCGCCACCGCCTGCGTTTCCGCCGCCCGAATCCAGCCGCCGTAGTCGAGGCGCAGCCAGTCACCCGCCCTGGCCGTCACCCGGGCGCGGCTGCCCTGGGGTAGCGGCGTCAGGCGCGAGTAGCTAGTGCTAGGGCCGGTGCGGGCCACCCCGGCGGGCACGGTGACTTCAACCACTTCCACAGCGCTGGGGTTGACAATGCTGATCGCCCCTGGGGCCTGGGCGGTGACGGTGGAGCCAGCCTGGGTGAGGCTGTAGGTGGGCTGGCCCAGGCTGCCCGGTGTCGCCGCCATAAAGCAGCTTTCGTAGGTGGTGGGGCCAGCAGCGGTGGGGCTGGTCTGGTCGATCAGCACTGCCGAGTTGGGGGGCAGGGTCTGGCTGATCTGGGGCAGCAGGGCGTAGGTCTGCCCCGCCAGGGAGGCCGTCACCGTGGCGTTGGCGGGGGCAATGGCCCCCAAGCAGACCCAGTCGCCGGGGGCATGGGCCACATCCACCGCTGGGGCCAGGGATCCTTCGGCAAAGCCCAGGGTAGGGGGCAACTGCGGCCCTGGGGCTACCCGCGTCACGGTAAGGGAGAGGGTGTGATCGCCCTGGGTGAGGGTAAAGCGATTTTCGCCTAGCTCCAGCGGCAGTGAGGGGGCAAAGTGGCCGGCTGGGCTGCGCCCGGCAATCGGTTCGCCGTTGATCAGCACGGGCTGGCCCGCCGCCCCGGTGCCAATGAAAAAGATCTGCGCTGCCGTGGTCTGGTGGCCGTCGGGGGGATACACCACCTGCAAGGGGGAATCGGCTCTAGCGATCGCAGCTACCGTCACCGTACTCAGACCCGCCAGCGCTGCCGCGCCCCAAACCCACTGCGCCATAGTTGTTTTACCTGCTGTTTTACCTGCTGTTTTACCTGGTGCGATCGCTACTTCGCCAGTCTACGACCCTGGGTAACCTTCTCCAACCCTGAGCCCAATGTAGGGGCGCAGCCCCTGCGCCCTCAGAAGGAAGCAAAATTCTGCGGCATTTTGGTGGTCGAATCGGCCTGAATATTTAGAGCGGCTCTCCCAGGCCATCCATCCAGTCTTCGCCCAGCTGAATGGTGATGTCGGAGTTGAGGGCACCGGTGCTTTCCACTCGCACCTCACCCATACCCAAAAAGCGATGCACCAGTTCAGCCGTGGCCCCATCGCCCCGCTGGGCCACAATGCGGCTAATGGGCAGCGGTTGGTTCAGAGTTTTGTCAATGTAGATGTTGGCATAGCCGCTGTCGCGCAGAGTCCGGGTGAGGGCCTCTACCGCCACCGCGCTGCCAGTGCTGTCTTGAATGGCGATGCGCACGCGGCTAGGGCTGCTGCCGGCAGCAGCCCGCTGGGTGCCAAAGCCAAAGTACTGGTCAACCAGGCTGGCAATCTCGCTGTGGTTGGGCAACCAGTAGCTGAGGGCAAAATCTTGATAGCTGCTGAAGTTGCCGGGCAACATCAGCATTTGCACATTAGAACGATTGATTTGGGCACCGTAGCCCACCAGAGCCACCAGTTCCTCTACCGTTAAATTTGTGTCTACGTTGGACTGAATCACCGACAAAATTTGGGGCAACCGAGCAATGGTAGCCGGGTTGAGTGCCTGCTCCGTGAGGGCGCGCATAAACATCTGCTGGCGCTGCACCCGGCCAATGTCGCCTTGGGCATCATAGCGAAACCGCAAAAACTGGAGCGCCTTGTTGCCATCGAGGGTTTGCTCGCCCGCCTTGAGATTGATGTAGAGGTGCTGGCTGTCGTCTTGGTAGCGCATATCGACGGGGACGTTGACGTTAACCCCGCCCAGGGCGTCGATCAGCTTCTCGACCCCCTGCACGTTGATGCGCACGTAGCGGTCGATGGCCACGCCCCCCAGCAGGTCGCTCACTGACTCTGCCGCCAGGGCCGGGCCGCCGTAGACATTGGCTTCATTTAGCTTGGTCAGGCGGCCCCGCACCCGAGTGCGAGTGTCGCGGGGCAGTGACAGCACCACCAGCTGCTCGGTCTGAGGGTTAAACCGCAGCAACAGCATTGAGTCTGACCGCCCCTCAAATGAGTCAACTAGGGCGTGGTGGCGCAAGCCCCTTAACTCAGGCGGCACCTCGTTGATATCAGAGGTGAGGACTTTAATGCCCAGCACCAAAATGTTGACCGGGCGCGTCAGTCGCGGCAGACGGAGATTGCCGGTCGATGAAATCGGCGTCTCGTGGCTAAATACCTCTTCTTCTGCGGCACTGAGCGGCTGCTGTTGCAGTGGTGCCGACGAGAGCGACACCGCCAGCAGCCCTCCGGCTACCCCAGACACCCCGGCCACCGTCGCCAGGGCAAGGCCTACCCCCAGCATCCGAGACAGCCGCCGTCGCCCTGGGGGCGGGGTAGGGCGGCCCTGGGGCGATTCGTACCGCGTTCCCTTTGAGTGTGGCGGTTGCATCTTTGGCTGGTTACGCTGGGACACTGGAGAACCTTAGACAGGAAGACAAATCAGCAGGGGCAGCAGTAGGCTAAAGTGACTTTCCCAGCCCCTGGGCCCAGTCTTCGCCTAGCTGAATGGTGATATCGGAGCCTAAAGCACCGGTGCTCTCAACCCGCACCTCACCGATGCCCAAATAGCGGTGGACGATTTCGGCGGTGGCCCCGTCGCCTCGCTGGGCCACAATGCGACTGATGGGCAGTGGTTCGTTGAGAGAGCGATCGACAGAGACATTAGAGTAGCCGCTATCGCGTAGGGCTTTGGTCAGCGCCTGCACCGCCACCGGGTTATTGGTGCTGTCTTGAATGGCTACCCGCACCCGGCTGGGGTTGCCAGTGGCGGCCACCCGCTGGGTGCCGAAGCCAAAGTACTGGTCGACCATGCGGTCAATCTCGCCGTAGTTGGGCAGCCAGTAGCTTAGGGAAAAGTCTTGGGGATTGCTAAAGGTGCCGGGCAGCATCAGCATTTGCACGTTAGCACGGTTGATCTGTGCCCCATAGCCCATCAAAGCCAGCAGTTCTTCGACCGATAAGTTGGTGTCAACGTTGGACTGAATCACAGAAAGAATTTTGGGCAGTCGGGTAATGGTTGCTGGGTTGAGAGTCTGCTCGGTGAGGGCGCGCATAAACATCTGCTGCCGCTGAATGCGGCCAATGTCGCCGTAGGCATCATAGCGAAACCGCAAAAACTGGAGGGCTTGATTGCCGTTGAGGGCTTGCTCACCGGCCTTGAGGTTGATGTAGAGGTGCTGACTGTCATCCTGATACCGCATATCTTGGGGCACGTTGACGGTGACTCCGCCCAGGGCGTCGATCAGCTTTTCGACCCCCTGCACATTGATGCGCACGTAGCGGTCAATCGCCACGCCCCCCAGCAGGTCGCTCGCCGACTCCGCCGCTAGGGCCGGGCCGCCGTCGCGGTTGGCCTCGTTGAGCTTGGTGAGGCGACCCCGCACATAGGTGCGGGTATCGCGGGGCAGCGAGAGTACCACCAGTTCTTGGGTTTGAGGGTTAAACCGCAGCAGCAGCATTGAGTCTGACAACCCGTCAAAGGAGTTGACCAGAGCGTGGTAGCCCAACCCTTGGAGTTCGGGGGGGACATTGCTGACATCAGAGGTGAGTACTTTAATGCCCAGCACCAAAATATTCACTGGCCGGGTCAGGCGCGGTAGCCGCAGATTGCCGCTAGAGGTGATGGCAGCAGCTTGGTTAAACACCCCGGCATCTTCAGTGCTCATCTGCTGCTGCTGTAGCGGCGCTGCCGACAGCGATACGGCCAGCAGTGCCCCAGCTACTCCAGAGACCCCGGCAACCCCGGCCAGGGCAATGCCTAGACCCAGCAGGCGAGGCATGCGCCGCCTTGTTTTTGCCGATGGCTTTAGCGGTCGCCCCTGAGGTGAATCAGATGGAAGCGGTTGGGGGTTACGTTGAGACACCAGAAACCTCAGAGGCAATGGGGATAGGCAGCATAGATTGCAGAGCCGTAGATGCGAAACCTGCAAAATTTTTAGCTGCATGTTAGCAGCAATTTAGTCAGGTAACCCACGTAATATAAGCCACTGCCGCAGAATTTACGCTAAATTCTGCGGCAGTGGCCAATTCCCTAGGGCAACCGCTTGCTCAACGGGCTAAAGCCTGGCAACTTGACTGACTTACCCTGGAGCAGCCGGATCATCAGTACCAGATTGGTGAGGGTATAGCCCGTGGTCACTAGGGTGTTGGTGACTAGCAGCCGCAGCGACAGCCCCGGTGACAAATGACTGCCGACGCTGAGCACGCCATAGGCGACGACCCAGGTCAATGCCAGGGTCACCACTAGTCGACTAACCGCCAGTTCTTGTCGACTACCCTGCTTGCTCCACAGGCTATAGACCGCTGGCACCACCCCAAAGACAGGCACCAGGTAGATGGTTAGCTTCAATCGCTCAAGGGTTTCGCCCGCTGCGGGGCTGGCTTGTTTCATCGACAGAATGTGCTTGGCAATATAGGACGGAGGGAAAAAGCTGTTATAAGGTTGTAGGCCCAGTTTTGCCTGGAAAAATCAGTGCATATGGACTAAATACCCTAATTGTGCCACTGATGTTTAGGCGTTGGCAGCCTCTATGTATTTAAGCCTGCTGGTATTTAAGCCTATTGAAGGAGAGATGACGTGGGAAATTTGACTCAGTGGATCGCCACCGCTCAGGAAATGGTCACTCGGCTAGGCCTCAGCATTATTGCTGCGTTATTTATTCTCTTTGTGGGGCAGTGGGTGGCCAAGCTCGTTGGCCGTGCCACTCGGCGATTGATGGTCAAACAAGGGGTTGACCCCACCCTAGTTCACTTCACCGCCAGTTTGGTGTACTACGCGGCCCTGGCCTTTGTGATCATTGCGGCCCTCAACCGCCTAGGCATTCAAACCGCATCGCTGATTGCGGTGCTGGGGGCGGCGGGTCTGGCGGTTGGTCTGGCGTTGCAGGGGTCGCTCTCAAACTTTGCCGCTGGGGTGCTGATGCTGATCTTTCGCCCCTTTAGCGTGGGCGATTTCATTGAAGGCGGCGGCACCCTGGGCACCGTCGATAGCCTGCAGCTGTTTACCACCACCATTATCACCCCCGAAAACGCGACGGTGATTGTGCCCAACTCAAAGCTGGGGGGTGACAATATCACTAACTTTACGGCTCGACCCACCCGCCGGGTCGAAACCTTTGTCGGCATTAGCTACGGCGACAGCATTGAGCACGCCCGCCGGGTCATTCTAGATGTTATTGCCAACGACAGCCGCATTTTGGCCGAGCCGCCCCC
Source organism: Leptolyngbya sp. DLM2.Bin27 (assembly GCA_007694115.1). GTDB lineage: Bacteria > Cyanobacteriota > Cyanobacteriia > Phormidesmidales > Phormidesmidaceae > Nodosilinea. Next base: position 11,073 of record RECJ01000159.1, read on the forward strand.
ACGGGTCAGCGTGGCTGAGCTGGCCGACAGCAGTGTCGATCTACAGATTTGGACTTGGACTCAAACCGCAGACTTTTTAGGGGTGAAGCTAGACCTGCCAGAGCGCATTAAAGCCCAACTCGATGCAGAAGGTATTTCAATTCCCTTTCCCCAGCAGGATGTGCGGATGTTTCAGCAGAATTAGGGGATGGTCGGGTTTTGGATTTGGGGCTTTACTTGATACCTAGTGCAACGTCAAACTTAAAAATTAGGGTTCGCGTAGGTTGGGTGCAACGAATGGGTGCAACGAAGTGAAACCCAACAGCAGCAAGCCCTGGTTGGGCTCCGCTGGCGCTCTACCCAACCTACAAATCAAAGCTTGACCAAGCACTAGCCCCTGACCCCTAAAACCTGACCCCTAAAACCTCAAAAATCTGATGGGCCATTTCTAGCTTGGTGCAGGGGGGAATAGCAATTTTTTCGCCCGCTTGGGTGAGGAGGATGGCTTGGTTGCGATCGCAGCCAAACCCGCTGCCCGCCACGTCAATGGGGTTGGCCACAATGGCGTCTAGGCCTTTGCGCCGCAGCTTCTCTAGCGCTGGCGGCACGATATCGCCGGTCTGGGCGGCAAAGCCAATCAGCCGCTGGTGGGGCTGCCGCCGCTGGGCCAGATCGGCCACAATATCGGGTACCGGGGCCAAGGGCAGAGACTCGGGCAGATCGGCCTTAGCCAGCTTGGTGGCAGCCTGCGTCGCGGGTTTGATATCGGCCACCGCCGCCGCCATCACCACCCAATCGACCTGGGGCAAGTAGGTCAGCATGGCCCGGTGCATCTCCTCGGCAGTGGTTACCTCGATGGCTTGAATGCCGCCCAGACGGGCTTTGAGCGCATCCTCTAGGGGGCCGTGCACCAGGGTGACGGTGGCCCCGCGATGAATGGCCGCCTGGGCTAGGGCAACGCCCATTTTGCCGCTGGCGGGGTTGCCGATGAACCGGACGGGATCGAGAAACTCACGGGTGCTGCCGGTGCTGATCAGCAGGTGCTTGCCCGCTAAGTCGCGCCGCCCGCCGCTGTGCAGCAGCGAGTAAATGTGAGCTAAGAGATCTTCGGGTTCGGCCATGCGCCCGGTGCCGATGCGATCACAGGCCAGCACCCCACTGCCAGGGTTGATGGCGTGGTAGCGGGCATCCTCTAGCACCCGGTGCCAGTTGCGCTGCACCGCCCGCTGCTGCCACATATCGGTGTTCATGGCCGGGGCCAAGAGCACCGGGCAGGTCGAGGCCAGCACCGTATTGGTCAGCAGGTTGTCGGCCAGACCGTGGGCTAGCTTACCTAGGGTGTTGGCGCTCAAAGGCGCAATTACCAGCAGCTCGGCCCATTCCCCCAGCTCAATGTGTAGCGGTCGCCCCTGGGTGGCCTGCCAAAAGCTCTCGTCGGTGTAGGCGGGGCGGCGCGACAGCGTGGCCACCGTCAGCAGCGGAATAAACGCCTGCCCCTGCTGAGTCAGCACAGCCTTCACCGCCACGCCTGCCTTGGCCAGCGATGAAATCACCGAACACACCTTGTAGGCCGCAATGCCGCCGCTGATGCCCAGCAGCACCCGCCGGGAGTCTGCCATAGCTACCCCAGAGATGCCCTACGACTCGTCGTAGGCTTCAAGGTCGAGCAAGTACACGTAAGACTCCACCAGCTCAGGTCGCTGAAATGCGATCGCCCGCAGCAGGTGCCAGTCTTGCAGCCCCTCAAAGGCGGTTTCGTAGGCATCGGTCTCTAGACGAGTTGCCAGCTCAGCCACCGTATCCGGTGTCATATCTGAGACGGTTTGCGGCGAAACATGTAGGCTCAGCATAGTCTTTTCCCCCTTGGTGACGGTTACCCCGGCGCTGGATGACCCCAGCCCAAAGTCAGTTCACTCTCCCCCTATCCTAAAGGGTTACCCAGGGGATTTTGGCTGGCCTGCCTCAAATCTTCGCAAAACCCGCTAATTAGACCGAGCGCCTGGGGCGAAATTTCATGACCCATGGCCAATTCATGCCAGGTCACAGGCTGCCCGAGGCTAGTCAAGGCCGCCTTTGCCTGGTGGGCCAGAGCCACGGGCACAACCGGGTCACCAGAGCCATGCACCATCAATACAGGGCGGGGGCTGACCGGGGCCAGAGCAGCCCGGTGCAGGTAGCCACTGAGAATGATTTGCCCCGCCAAAGGCAGTTGTGCCCCCACATCGAGGGCCATGGCCCCGCCCTGGGAGAAGCCAGCCAAAATCGTCCGTTCTAAGGGAATGCCAGTGGTGTTTGCCAGCTCCAAAATACAGGTCTTGAGCTGCGCTTGGCTGGTTTGCAGATCGGCCTGGGCCGCAAAATCGTGGGGCCGACGAAAGTCATACCCCGCCGGGAAGCCGTACCACATGCGCCCCCCCGGTGCCTGGGGATGGGGCCAGGGCGCATCGGGAAACACCATCGCCATATGGCTCAACCTGAGGTAGGGAGCCAGCCCCACCAGGTCGGCGGCGTTGGCTCCCCAGCCGTGGAGCGCCACCAGGCACCAGTCAGCGGTGTCGGGGCCATAGGTGAGCGTCTGAAGGGGTAAGGCTGGGGCGGTCATGAGACTGTCCTTAACGATAGCGGTGGCGCTGGCGATCGGCTAGCCGGGCCCGTTTGGTCGGGGTGAGAGCAGCATAGCAGTGGGGGCAGCTAATGCCCGCCGCGTACTCAGGGGTTGCCTGCTCGGCAGGGCTGACTGGGTGGCCGCACCCCAGGCAGAGATCGTGGTCGGTGGGGGCAAGGTGGTGGTCGACGGCAACGCGATCGTCAAACACAAAGCAGTCGCCCTGCCACAGACTGCTGCCCTCTGGCACCGTTTTCAGGTAGTTGAGAATGCCGCCCTGGAGGTGGTAAACCTGCTCAAAGCCCTGGTCTAGGAGATAGGCGGTGGCTTTTTCGCAGCGAATGCCGCCGGTACAAAACATCGCCACTTTTTTGTGTTGGGCCGGGTCGAGCTGGCTAGCCACGTAGGCGGGTAGTTCCCTAAAAGAATGGGTCTGGGGATTCACCGCGCCTTTAAAGCTACCCAGCTCCACCTCAAAATTGTTGCGGGCGTCGATCACCACCACCTCAGGGTCGCCAATCAGCTGGTTCCACTTTTGTGGCTCGACGTAGGTGCCGACCGCTTGCTGGGCAGGGTTGATCTCCGGTCGCCCCAGGGTGACAATTTCCCGCTTCAGTTTCACCTTCATGCGCTCAAAAGGCGCGCCCACGGTGGTGGATTCTTGATGGGGGAAGGGGCCGATCTCGGGGTGGTTGTGCAGCCAGGTGAGGAGATCGTCAAGGCTGGGGCGATCGCCTGCCACGGTGGCATTTAGCCCCTCGCTGGCCAGCAAAATTGTGCCCCGCAGCCCCCAGCCCAGGCAGCGCTCCAGCAGCTCGGCTCGCAATGCCCCTGGCTCGCTCAGCGGCACAAATTTGTAAAAGGTGGCGACGACCCAGACCATGACAGCATTTTGACAGAGAAGTCTCTCATTATAAAAGGTGATGTTGGCACACCCCAGCCCACACGGGTGTTTTAGTGCAAACCGCGAAGGTCGAAAGACTAGAGCAGCCCGCCTTCTCCGCGAAGCTGGAGGGCCGGGAGTATGTCACAAATCCCCTGGCGGGCCACTATCCCAAAGAACAGAGGTTTCAGGCAGGGCGATCGCACCGCTGGCGTTCCCTGACATAACGGTTTCCGTCGAGCAATTGCTCCTTCAGGCCCAAATCTAGCTCACGGCATCCTATAGCCGGTAGGCCTGGTACACCTCAGTCGCCGCCCGATGTAGTAGCGAGTGGCGAAAGATCAGGTCATCCATGGATTTGCCGTAGCCGCCGCCGATGACGCAGGCGACGGGGTAGCCCGCTTTAACACAGGTCTCTAGCACGTAGCGATCGCGCCCAAAAATCCCCGTATTGCTCAGCGCCAGCTTGCCCAGCAGGTCGTCGCGGTGGGGGTCGGCCCCGGCGTCGTAGAGCACCAGGTCGGGCCGCACCTGGGCCAGCAGATCGGGCAGGTACTGGGCCAGGCAGTCTAAATAATCTCGATCTTCCAATCCCAACGCTAGGGGCACATCCAGATCGCTGGCCTGCTTGCGGGCCGGAAAGTTCTCCTGGCAGTGCATCGAGAAGGTGAACACATTGGGGTCATCGCAAAAAATCCAGGCGGTGCCGTCGCCCTGGTGGACATCGAGGTCGAGAATGAGCACTCGCTGGACGCGGCCTTGCTTTTGCAGCACGCGGGTGGCGATCGCCAGATCGTTAAAAATGCAAAACCCTGACCCGTAGTCGGGGAAGGCGTGGTGGGTACCTCCGGCGGTGTTGCAGGCCAGTCCCTGCTCTAGGGCCAGTTTGGCGGTGAGAATGGTGCCCCCCACCGCCGTACAGGTGCGCTTCACCAGGGCCTCGCTCCAGGGCAAGCCAATCCGCCGCTGGGCCTTGGCCTCCAGCGTGCCCTGGCGGTAGGCATTTACATAGTCGCGGTGGTGGACGTACTCTAGCCAGGTCTGGGGTGGTTCGCCGGGCTGGTAGATCTGATCAGGGGTAATCACACCGTCTTGCAGCAGGCGATCGCGCAGTAGCCGAAACTTGGGCATCGGAAAGCGATGCCCGTCGGGCAAGGGGGCGACGTAGTCGGGATGATAGATAACCGGCAGCTGACTCAATGCCCCTAAATGCCCCAGCAAAATGGTTGCTATAGCGATCCTGTGTGAATCGTGAACATCTGTAGGGCAGGCATCTCGCCTGCATGGGCAAGATGCCTGCCCTACCTACCTAAATCAATTCGGATTGCTATATATATTTCTATCTTTCTATTGAATATGCTGCTACATCAACGATGACAGCGATCGCCGCTGCCGCATATCTAGGGCGTGGGCCACGCTGCCCTCAGACCAGTCGAGGGGCAGGTCGGTGCCCTCAGGTACCACCGCTGGCGTGCGGGCTGGGGGCTGGGCTTGGGCCTCGGCGGCCGCCTGCCCCCCCGGCTGCGGCCTAGATCGGCGAGCGGCAAGGGTTGACCGCTGGGCCACGGCGGGGGCCGTAGCCGCTCTCGCCGTGGCCCTAGCCACCGGGCGAAACGCGGGGGGCGCTGGCTGAGGCGAGAGGGGTTGAGGTGGCGTGGCTGGTGGCGACGCAGTAACCGCCCTAACCCCTGGCACCACCATGTCATCGCGCTGGGGCAGGTAGGGGGTTAAGCGTTTGGGCTGAGGCGGCCGCACCGGGGCCGGGGTCTTGGCTGCCGGGCGCACCTTTTTGCGCTTGGGGCGAGCTGAGGCCTTAATTTGCTGGGTCAGCACAAAACAGCCAAAGGCACATAGCCCTACCAGGCTAAACAACCCCCAAAGGATGACGGTGCCTGAGTGGGGGGCCTCGGTCGGTTCCACCTCGGGAGGCGTATCTAAGGGGGGTAACGAGTTAGGGGCTGCGTTAGGGGCTGCGCTAGGTAAGGGCGGGGTGACGATGGCGATGGGTAAGTCTCGATGGCTGGTGTCTTCGATCGGCTGGTTAAACATCAGGCCGTGGTAAGCGATCGCACTCACGCACACCAGAGTCAGCCACAGCCCACCCAGCAAAAACAGGGGCCGATAGGTCAGCAGCCTGGCCCAAAACAATCCCGAGGTCAACGACGGATCTTGGGCTTCAGAGAAGGGTCGCGGGGCAGCACTCAAGGGCTGTTTTGAAAAAAGCTGTGCCATAGGGTCACTCGGGGCGATCGTCTATATCAGGTCGAGATCGAGATCTGTAGTTTTCCCACAGGCAAAACTCTATTTCTAGACTGGGATGAGGGGTATTTACCGATTTCAGCCTTGCCAGTATGCTCCCTGGGGCCAATTGTAAGCGCTCCTGCTCCCAGGCGCTAGATCTGCGCTGGGGCAGGAGACTGAGCCATGGGATCATCGGGTCTGTTGGGGGCACTAGGCTATTGCTGCACCATGGCGGGCACAAACTCGCGGGGGTTTTGGGCTACCCAGCCCATGGGTGAATTGAGTCGCACCTCAAAAAACAAAAACGAGTCCCCCCCTTCCTGGGGTGCGATCGCACCGAGGCGATCGCCCTGGCGCACAGTCTGCCCCGCCCGCACCGACAGCGTGGCAAGGTTAGCATAGCGGGTCTGCAGCCCCTGGGCATGGTTGACTACCACCAGGTTGCCGTAGGTGTCGTCGGTGCCAGCAAAGGCGACGGTGCCCGGCCCGACGGCTAGCGCAGCGGTGTTGGCCGGGCTGGCCAACGCCAGCCCAGTGTTAAACACCAGCTTGCCCTGGGCCGGGTCAGGCTGCCAGCCATAGTTGATCACTACCTGCGATCGCTGGGGCAGCGGATATCCCTGGAGCGGGCTTTCGCTGGCTGCCACGGTCGTAGCAGCAGTGGAGGTGCGCACCCCTGGGAACCAGTTCACCCCCGGCACAAAAACGCTGGCAGGCACCGTGCTGACGCAGCCATTAACCTCAAACAGCACGTCGGCGCGGCTGTCGTAGGCCGCTGCCACCTGCTGCCAGGTCTGGCCCGGCGTTACGCTCACCCGAATGCCGTTGAAGGGCGGTACCAGTAACTCTTGCCCAGGGCTGACGCTACCCCCCTGAAGGGCGGGGTTGAGGCCCATCAGCGTGGTGGGCAGCAGACCATACTGCTGGGCAATGGCCTCTAGGGTTTCCCCTGGGGCGACCCGGTGGCGGGTGAGTCGCGACAGCACTGGCTCGCGGCATGGGGGGCTAGGTTGGGCGATCGCCCCAGGCGGCATGACTCCTGCCAGGGTGAGCACTGCGGCCAGCCCCGCCCCCAGCCCCCCCAGCCTCAAACCGCTAGCAGAGCCGCTTGTAGCCTGGGGCCGCTTGTGCTCTGGAGGTGGGCCATAGGCTGACTGAACCCCAAAAAACCGTTTAGAATAGAAGAAAATCATAAAAATTGGCGCTTCAATCCATCTGAGCTTGGCCTTAATATTCTCTCTGTGCCCCTAAGTGGGCTAGACCTCTATAATAGGCAAAACAAGCTCAATGCTGTCAGCCCGACGCTGGCTGGCCTGGTTGGCTCAGAGGTCAACGAGCCTCCAGCTGGCGGTTTTGGTTCCAACCCGTGGCATGACCGCTATTCTCTGACGGGATCATTCGCTCAAGTCAGTATCGGGAGCGTAGACACGGGCAGGCCTGGGTAGCTGAGTTAGTGAGAGTCGAGATCGGGCTGACAGCCAAGGTCGGGGCAAGAAGCTAGTTGGCGGTTGACCAATTCAGCTGTCTAACTCAATCGTCCAAGCGGCTGAGGCAAGCGACTTAGACTAGGCGGGCCAAGTCAGTGCAGACACACAACCAGAGAGCGTAGGCATGAACTCGTTGCCAAAACAGTTTACCCAACAGGCGGTGTGGATAGCAGCGGCCCTCATGGTTGGGGGCGGAGCCGGTTGGGCCGGACACCGCTATGTGTCTCAATCAGATCGGGCACCCGCAGCCACAGCACCCGATTTAGCCTCGGGTATGCCGTCGCTGCTCAGAACTTCGCTGACCCAAGAGGCCGATTTAGCCCCCGAGGCGCTGCTGCCTGGTCAAGGGAGCAATAGCAATCAAAACTTTATTGCCCAGGCCGTAGAGCGAGTCGGGCCAGCGGTGGTGCGCATTGACGCCGAGCGGTCAGTGCCTAGCCTAGCCCCCGACGCCTTCAATAACCCCTTCTTCCGTCGCTTTTTTGAAGAAGAACGGCCCTCGTCAAGCCTGCCCGATCGCCTGGAGCAGGGCACTGGCTCAGGGTTTATTCTCGATGCCTCGGGCCAAATTCTCACCAACGCCCACGTGGTAGAAGGGGCCGAAACCGTGCAGGTCACCCTGCGCGACGGGCGCAAATTTGAGGGCGAGGTGGTCGGAGTTGACTCAGTCACCGATGTCGCAGTGGTCAAAATCGACGCGGCAGACCTACCCACCGTCACGTTAGGCAGCACCCAAAGCCTGGCCCCTGGCCAGTGGGCGATCGCCATTGGCAACCCCCTCGGCCTCGACAACACCGTCACCGCTGGCATCATCAGCGCCCTGGGGCGCAGCAGCAATCAGGTGGGCATCCCCGACAAGCGGGTGCAGTTTATCCAAACCGATGCCGCCATCAACCCCGGCAACTCGGGCGGGCCATTGCTCAATGACCGGGGCGAAGTCATCGGTATGAACACCGCTATTCGCGCCAATGCTCAGGGGCTGGGGTTTGCCATCCCCATCGAAACCGCCAAACGTATCGCCGATGAGTTGTTTGCCAACGGCGTCGTGCAGCATCCCTTCTTGGGCATTCAAATGGTAGAGCTGTCGGCAGAAATGGTAGAGCGGATCAACCAAGAGCAGCAGCTCAACCTTCAACTCGCCGATGACAATGAACCCGGTGTCTTAATTGTGGGCGTGCTGCCCAATAGCCCCGCTCGATCGGCGGGCCTAGAGGTGGGGGATGTAATTCGCGCCATTGATGGCATCTCCGTAGATAGCCCGCCCGACGTGCAGGCCAAGGTAGAAGCTAGCAATATTGGCGACACCCTCAACCTAGAAATTCACCGCGATGGTCGCGATCAAACCATTGCCGTCAAACCCGCCGCCATGCCCTCTGATTTGCGCTAGTAAGAGGGGGCAGGGCATCAGGGCGATGCCCGCCTCTGCCTATCTTTCCTGTTTCCCCAGCCGTGCTCCAGTGCGCAAAATCTGCCCAGCCAATACCGCTGCGCCAAAGCCGTTGTCAATGTTGACCACGCCGATGCCTGCGGCGCAGGAATTGAGCATGGTCAGTAGGGCCGACAGCCCGTTGAAGCTGGCCCCGTAGCCGACGCTGGTGGGCACCGCCACGATCGGACAGTCGGCCAGGCCCGCAACTACGCTGGGCAATGCGCCTTCCATGCCCGCTACCACAATCAGCACATCTACATCGCGAATCAGCTGGCGGTGGCGCAGCAGCCGGTGCAGCCCGGCCACCCCCACATCCCACAGGCGCTTGACCGCAAAGCCGCTGAGCTCAGCGGTGATGGCAGCTTCTTCGGCCACGGGCAGGTCGGCGGTACCAGCGGTGAGAATGCCGATGGTGCCAGGGTGCTGGGCCTTCCAGTTGAGGGGGACTAGGGCGCAGATGCGGGCCATATCGTAGTACAGCGCCGCTGGAATCTGCTGCTGCACCTGGGCAAATACCTCTGGCTCAATCCGGGTCGCCATCACCACCGGGTTTTGCTGGTGCAGGCTGCGCATGATCTGGACAATCTGGGGCACGGTTTTGCCCGGCCCCCAGATCACTTCAGGAAAGCCTGTTCTAAGGGTGCGGTGGTGATCGACCTTGGCAAAGTCGTCAATGGGTTCAAAGTCGAGGTACTTAAGCTGGTCAAAGGCGGTTTCGGGGCTAAGCTGCCCTTGGGAAACAGCGTTGAGCAAGGCGCGCAGGGTATCGGGCTGAGTCACAGAGCAAGGAGTGGCGGGGTTAGGAAAAACAAACGCTCAGTCAGCCCCGGTAAGAGCTTTAAAAAACGTCACAGGGTTGACATATCTAGGCTACCTCAGTGACATACGCGGCCTCTACATTAATTATTAATCGTTCACTCCTCAACACCCTCAGCGCCGGACCTAGCTCCGGCGCTTTTTTGTTCGTCCTTTTTTGTTTGTCTGTGGGGGAGGGTCACCATCGGTCGTCGCTGCTGGCTCGCTGGCTTTTTAGGGCCTGGGCATCCGGAAAGCCCAGGGAAGCGCTGTATTAATTAAACACAGTCCATCTGGCCCGCCTTTGGGCCTAGAGGGTATCAGCTTCTGTCCTGACGCTAATGTAAATCCTATGAAACGGCATCTATGTGCGATCGCCCTGGCCAGTCTGGGGCTCAGTTTCCTCTCGCTGCCCGCCAGCGCTCGGCCTGAGATTGCCAGTGGTGACCAGCTTTTGACTACCGACATCGACGGCTGCCTGGCCCGGGCCGATCGCCTAATTGCCAACCTGGGGGTACAGTCTGACCAGGGCAGTATTGACCGCACCGGCTATTTCGAGGATGGTGCCTTTCGCATTCTTTGCTACGGGGCTGGCGATGACAGCAGTCTAGCGGTGGTGTTTGCCACCCACGAACAGTCAACGGAAGTGGCCTCTAGCTTTGTTCAGATGATGCTGAGCGAGCTGTCGAGCAGCGAGGCGGTTTCTCAGCAGTAGGAGCCCTAGCAGCAGATGCCTGCCGACCCGTTACTTGACCCAGCTGGTGGTGGTTAATGCTCACAGCCTGGGGTCTACGGTTCCCGACTGGCCTTGAACCGTAAACCGCAAACCCCCTAACCGGCCACTGTGGGCTAGGCGGGTTGCTAGATGTCCTTTGGCCAGTCTACCTACTGGTAAATATTGGCCGCCTTGAGTACGTGGTAGGTGATCAGCAGCTGGGTCAGCGCCAGGGGATAGCTTTGCAGGGTTTCGCCCGTCGTGCCCACCACCTTGCCGATGTCGGTATTGCCCTCAATGCTGCAAAACTGACCCAGGTAAGGAATCTCATTGCACAGGGTGCGCTCTAGCTCTTGCACCGGCTTTTCGGTGGCGTGACCGTCAATTTCGAGCACGTCTACGGGCTTACCCATGTCGCGATCGAGGCCCATGCGCACCGCATCGCTGAGGGAGCCGCCGTTTTTGTCTTCTAAAAGGTGGGTAAAGTCGGGGTGGGGAATGGTGGGCCGCATTACCAGGCGCACATTGAGCAGTAGCTCATCTTCGCTGCTTTCGTCTTCGGGGGGGTAAAAGCTCACCACTACGTCAGCCCACTGCCGCTGGGGGCGAATGAACGCTTCAGAATCACCCTCCCGCGCTTTGATTTGATCGATCACCTCTTCGGCGGTATAGCCTCGCTTGCGGGTGTCGCGCTTGATCTTCCAGGTGGCACGCAGGTCTTCGGGCGGGGCCAGGTAAACCTTGACATCGTAGGCGTCGCGGCAGGCTCGGGTCGAGTAGCCCAGCAGCCCTTCGACAATCACAAACCGCTTGGGTTCGATGTATTCGGGGGCGTCAAACCCGCCGCTGGTGTGGTTGTAGATGGGTTTGAGAATGGGCTGCCCGGTACGCAACAGACCCAGGTGCTGCTGAATGATGTCGATATAGTTACAGTCGGGGTGCAGGGCAGAGATCCCCATCTCTTTGCGCTGTTTGCGATCGTAGCGGTGGTAGTCGTCCGTGCAGATGGTGGTGACCTGGTGTTCGCCTAAAATTTGAGCAATGCCTCGCGTCAGGGTTGTTTTACCCGCCGCACTATCACCCACAATGCCAAGGATTACTGGACGACTCATAGATTTCTCCAGGGGTTTATAGCTAACAGTTAGTTACACCATTGTAGGAACCTGCGGGATCATCACCAAATTTTTCTTGCGCTGCGTCCAATGGCCTGAGGCCAAAGAGGCCAAAATTGAACAGTGGAGTATGCTCAGTAGCCCATGCGGGTAAGGGCACGGCACTTGCGCCTAGAGTTTTTTGCGTGAGTTGCCGGAGCCCGTGGCCCCCTCGACCCCAACCACCAACCACGGCTTTGCCAGAGGTTAACTGATCCCAAATCTGAATTACATAACCCCGATGCCCCAAAGGCCAAACCCTAGGGGCGAACAGGATTTGCCCTGGTCAATCGGGGGTACCCAAGCAGAATTTGGGATCAGGGGTTAACTCAGCAAAGTGTCAATGTCCTGGTCGCGTAGGTAGCCCACTAGCATGGGGCTAACCCCGGTGACTAACGTGATAAACACCACCAGTACCCGCTGCCCCATGTCCAGGCTGCCCAGCAAATCTCCCAGGGCTACGCTATCGGTAGCCCGTTGGGTGCCGATAAACCAGGCGTTGCAGGTTAGCGATGTCCACAGGTCTACCCCTAGGGCCATGAGCCACACCAGCCGCAGAAGCAACAGCTGGAAACCGAAGGCACTGTAGCGCTGCCGCCGTTGCCAAATGGGTCGAGTCGAGAAATTGAAGGCCACCACGATTAGCGCGCCGATCACCCCTAGGCTGATCGTAACTAGGTTGCGGCTGTCTAAAATAATCAAAATTCCCAGCAACGTGGTGATTAAGTCCCACACGGTGCTGAGCTGGAGCGCCGCCATGAGCACCAGTTTGCGGAGACTGACCGGCGGAGACTGATGCATCGTGCGACCACCCCTGTAGTTAAACTCTTTTGCGATATCTAGGCCGCGATGGCTGGCTACGTCCTGATGCCAGGTCATAGCCTCCTAGTCGATGTCTTTACTCTAGGCCTGGAAGGCGAGAACATGCCGCCAAGGATAGGTTTCTTTCAAATTTGTTGCGGATGTTTAGGCTAGGCTGCTGGCTTAGGGTTGGGGTTACCCTGACTAGGTTCGGTAAAATGCAGGGAAAACTGACCTTGACCTGCACTCTCGGTAGACGGCATGGCGATCAAACCCATTCAGTATGAAACGCTGCTCTCGGTCTGCACCGACCACGAAGGAGCGCTAGAACTGCTCAAGCACCACCGTCCTTATCTAGAAGCGGTGCCTAGCATGCGGCGACCCGAGGAGAGCGTCATCACTCTGCCCCTGCCCAACATTCGCCTGCGCGATGCCGTACACCTCAACCCCCACAGCCCCTGCATCGCCCCCGGCGCGGTGATGCCCCTGCCCGGTGATGTGGCGCTGCTGATGTGCGACCCCGAGTGGAAGATCAAAACCGGCATCGAAATTGTGATCTATATTCATCGCCCCCAGGAAGATTTCTCAGATCTGCTGCTGCGCTGGCGGCATACGCAGATCCTGTGCGATCGCGGCTACGAGTGGCTGCTGCCGCAAAAATACGATCACCTGCTCAGCGATGGCACCGACAGGCTCCATCCTCTATTTGTCTTGTTTGCAGAAACCCCCGATCACATTCTCAAGGGGCTGCGGGGGGCGGGCCTGCCCACTGTGGTACTGCCCTTTGAGGCTGAGGCCGCAGCTGATCCTGAACCAGAGAGCACCCTGGAGCTTGGCGACATGCCAGGGTTTGACGACATTGATACCAGCGCCCTAGAATCCCCCGATGAGTAAACGCTGGGATCTGTTTGTGTCGCCGGTCTGGTACTGGGGCCGCTGGTTTTTGCTGGGGTTTTTGGCCCTGCGGCTGGTGTTTTGGCTGACGGCCTTTCCGAACCCCGACGAAGCCTACTACTGGCTGTGGGGGCAGCGGCCAGGCTTTTCCTACTACGACCATCCGCCCTTTCACGCCTGGGTGCAGGGGGCCTTTGGGGCGGCCCTGGGGCGATCTCTCTTTGTGCTGCGGCTGCCCAATGTGGTCAGTAGCGGCATTTTAGGGTTTACGTTCTACCATATCTGTCGCTACCTCTATGGCGATCCGGGGGGCAATCCGGGGGGCAATCCGGGGGGCGATCCGGCGCGCGATCGCTTCTGGCTGGTGATGCTGCTCGGGGTGGCGTCACCGCTGTACTTCTGGTATCTCGGGCTGGCCTGGCACGACCACTGGCTGGTCACCTTTGCGGTGGTCAGCAGTTTTTTATTTGTCCGCTACGTCGATCGCAGCGTCGAGCATCCGGGCCAGGGCAGCGGCTGGGATCTCTACGGGGCGGCGTTTTTTCTGGGCCTAGCGGGGCTGTGTAAGTACAATGCAGTGTTTGTGGGTCTGGGCTTTTTGGCCCTGATCTTGGTCGATCAGCGCAGGCGACAGGTGCTGCGCGATCGCCGCCTCTACCTGGCCCTGGGGCTGCTGGCCCTGGTGCTCTCGCCGATTCTGATCTGGAATATTCAGAACGACTTTTTCTCGTTTCGGTTCTACCGCGATCGCACCGCCGGCGGCGGGTTCACCCTCAACCTGATCCAGCCCTTGGTGTTTTTGGCCCTGTGTGGCCTCATCCTCGGCCCCATTCAGTCCTGGAGCATTGGTCGGCTGGTGCGCCAAGGGGGGCGCACCAGCATCGCCCGCAAATCTTGCTATCCAGCCCTGGCGCTATGGGTGTTTGGCCTGTCTACCGCCGCCTTTACCGCCCTCTCCACTGTCTCCGTTGCCCTGTTCTACTGGAATATTCTGGCCTACCCGCTGCTGTTTCCCCTGCTCACCGATCAGTTTTACCGCCCCCCATGGCCCCACCTCGCCCGGCCTCGGCAGTTGGCTACCGCCCAGGGTTTGGGGCTGGTCGTATCAGCGGTTCTTGTGGTCTATTACACCCTGATCCCCCTCGGCACCTTCTTTGGTGCTGTGGACCCCGACGGTGCTGCCCTGTTTGGCTGGCCCCAGGTCGCCCAGGCGGTGACAGCCCAGGCCGAAGAGCTTGAGAACCCTCTGCTGCTCACCACCGACTACCGCTCGGCCTCGGCCCTGGCCTACACCCTCAACAACCCCAACGTGCTGGCCATCTCAGGCCGCCTTGACCAGTTCGACTTTTGGTACGATGCCCCAGCCCTAGAGGGGCGCGATGCCGTGTTGCTGGGCAACACCTGGCACCCGATTTGCCCCACCCACCGGGCCATGTTTGACCGCGTAGACCCAGCCACAACGGTGGAGGTGCGCCGCTTTGGCCGGCTGCTGCAAACCTACGAAATTGTCAGAGGCTACGGCTTTAGGGCAGGGCCAGAGGGCTACCCCCTCAGCCCTGACTATCCCCTGGCCTTTACCAGCGACGGCGAACAGTGTTTGCCGGAGGAATGAGATTTTTTGCAAAATGCCGCTTCACCTCAATACCGTTCCACACCGGGAAATGCTGCGGTTGTTGCATTGCGAGCCATATCACGAGCGGCTTCGCCGCAGGTGCGGGGGGTGGGCAGCAGCTTGGTTGGGTTGGCCAGTCGATCAGGGTCAAAGGCCTGCCGTACCCAGCCCATTGATTCCAGGTCTGACGGCGAGAACATGTCGGGCATATAGCAGCGCTTATCGGCCCCAATGCCGTGCTCACCCGAGATGCTGCCGCCCACCCGCACGCACAGCCTGAGAATATCGCCGCCCAGTTCTTCTACCTGCTCTAGCTCGCCGGGGATCGCGTTGTTGTAGAGAATCAGCGGGTGCAGGTTACCGTCGCCTGCGTGGAAGACATTGGCCACTCGGTAGCCGTGCTGATCGCCCAGCGCCTCAATTTCTTTCAGCACGTAGGGCAGCTGCGTGCGCGGAATCACGCCATCCTGCACGTAGTAGTCAGGGCTGAGTTTACCCATGGCAGCAAAGGCTGCCTTGCGCCCCTTCCACAGACGCAGGCGCTCGTCGGGGTCGGTGGCAACGGTGATGGTGCGGGCACCGTTTTGGCGGCAAAGATCAGCGATGCGATCGCCCGTTGCCGCCACCTCCGCCGGTAGCCCATCGATCTCGATCAGCAAGATCGCCGCCGCGTCGCGGGGGTAACAGTTGGTGGCCACCACATCTTCTACCGCGTTGAGGCTAAAGTTGTCCATCATCTCCATCCCAGCGGGGATGATGCCCGAGCTGGTGATCGCCGATACGGCACCACCCGCCGCCGCCACCGAGGTAAAGTCGGCCAGCAGCACCTGAATCGACTGGGGTGCTTTGAGAATGCGCAGGGTAATTTCGGTGGCGATGCCCAGGGTGCCTTCAGAGCCGACAAATAGGCCGCAGAGATCGTAGCCAGGGGTTTCGGCCACCTCACCGCCGAGGTCGGCAATCTCGCCGCTGGGCAGCACCACCTTAAGCCCCAGCACATGGTTAGTGGTCACCCCATACTTGAGGCAGTGCACCCCGCCCGAGTTTTCAGCCACATTGCCGCCCACCGAGCACACCGATTGGCTAGAGGGGTCGGGGGCATAGTAGAAGCCCGCGCCGCTGACCGCCTGGGTGACCCAGTTGTTGATCACCCCTGGCTGCACCACCACCCGCTGGTTCTCAAAATCCACCGAGAGAATCTGATTCATGGTAGCGGTGACAATCAGCACCGAGTCTTCGATCGGTAGCGCCCCGCCGGAGAGGCCCGTGCCAGCGCCCCTGGCCACAAAGGGTACCTGAAACCGGTTGCAGATTTTTACCGCCGCCGCCACCTGGGCGGTGGTCTTGGGCAGCACCACCACAGCGGGGCGCTGACGGTAGCTGGTCAGCCCATCGCACTCGTAAACCAAAATTTCTTCTTTGCGGCGCACCACACGGTCTGCCCCTAGGGCTACCGTAAAGGCGTCAATGATCGGTAACCAGTTGATGGCGGCTGGTGCTGCTACAGTCATGGGTTTGCGTTGCTCAAGATGACTTTGATCCTAGCGCGAATTACAGACTGTCCAGTCCGATTGCGGGTCAGCGTTATCTCTGGAGTTTAATGAGAGGCAGCTACTCAGCTTGTTTGGGCACCATGTTTTCGCCCTTGAGCATCCGCTTGGCCGCATCCAGCAGCATTTCCTCCAGGTAGGGCTTGGTAAAGTAGCCCTTGGCTCCGAGATCTACGGCCATCTGCCGGTGGCGATCGGCCCCACGCGAGGTCAGCATCGCCGTGGGAATCTGGCCCAGGGCACTGTCTTTCTGCATCCGAGACAGCAGCTCTAGACCGTCCATGCGCGGCATTTCAATATCGCAGAAGACCAGGTCACAGGGCAGGCCAGAGCGCAGTTTTTCCCAAGCCTCCTGGCCGTCGCGGGCCTGCTCAACCCGGTAGCCCACTTTGTTGAAGCTCATTGACAGCAGCTCGCGTACTGTAATCGAGTCATCCACAATCAGCACGGTTGGATCAGTGTGAACCACGACCTCAATCGGTTCTTCATCCACCGTCTGGGTCCACAGCGAGGTAGACGCGTCGCGTCGCAGGCGACCACTAGCTAGATCAATTAGCTCCAGCACATCAGCAATGGGCATCACTCGCCCGTCCCCTAGCACCGTAGCACCGGCGATCCCGACGGGCTTGGGCACCGGCCCTTCTAGCTGTTTAATCACAATCTCTTGCTCGCCAATCACCTGGTCAACCTGAAGCGCGATAAAGGTACTGGCGCTGCGCAGCACCACCATCGAGACCACGTCTTCGTCCTGGGGGCCACCGTAGACCCGGCCCCGGCCCAGGCTGCGGTTAAAGCGCAGCAGATCGCTCAGGGGGCGGAAGGGCAGCAGCGTGTCGCGCCAGAGAATGCAGGCGTGACCCTGGTCATCGGTTTGAATGCGCTCCCTGGGCACGTCGAACATATCTTCCACCCCGTCCATGGGGAAGGCGATGCGGGCCTGGTTATTGACGCAGCTGAGCGCTTTGGTGATGCTGAGGGTGAGGGGCAGGCGAATAGTAAAGCTGGTGCCCTTGCCCACCTCAGACTCAATGGTGATCGAACCACGAATGTCAGCCAGAGCCGTGCGCACCACGTCCATACCTACGCCGCGCCCAGAGAAGTCATCGGCCTGGTCGCGGGTGCTAAAGCCCGGCAAAAACAGTAGATCGTAGACTTCAATCTCGGTCATGATCTGGGCTTCGGCGGGGGTGATCAGCCCCTGCTTGAGCGCCTTGGCCTTGACCACTGCCGAGTTGATGCCGCCGCCGTTGTCGGCGATATAGATCACGGTCTGGTTGCCCTGGTAGAAGGCCCGCACGGTAATGGTGCCCACTCGACCTTTGCCTGTGGCCATGCGCTCTTCGGGGGTTTCAATGCCGTGGGTGATGGCGTTGTTGACCAGGTGGGTCATGGGGTCGTAGAGGCGTTCGAGGATCATTTTGTCGATCAGGGTGTCGCGCCCTTCGACCACCAGCTGGGCCTCTTTGCCACACTTGAGCGAAATATCCCGCACGGCGCGAGGCAGGCGATCGGCGGTCTGGCCAAAGGGCACCATGCGCGCCTTGTTTAGCCCCTCTTGCAGCTGGGTGGTGACCTGGCGAAACTGGCGGGCAATCTGGTCGGTAGAGTCAATGGTGAACTCGATGTCTGACGAGGCCTCTCGCACCCGCACAATCAGTTCGATCATCTCCTGGGAGAGGGTGTGAAAGCCGGTGAAGCGATCCATTTCTAGGGCGTCGAAGGTAGCCCCGGTGGCGTGGCTGCCGCCCCCCCGGTCTGAAGCAGACACTCCCAGGGCAAAGGCTTGACGGTTGGCAATGAGCGAACTTTCGAGCAGCGATCGCTCGTAGAGGTCGCGCATGCGCTGACCGACATCATTGAGCTGTGACACCTGGTGCAGCAGGTTGTCGAGAAACTGTCGTAGGCGTTCCTGGTCTTGCTCTAGGGAGTTGCGGTTGACCACCAGTTCCCCCACTAGGTTGCTGAGGGTGTCGAGATGGCCAACCGAAACCCGCATGGTTTGGTCGGCGGTGGCCGATGACCGGCGGGGCGATCGCCGGGTCGATTGAACTGAGGCCGCCCGCCTTGTTCCCAGGGCTGGGGCAGAGCCGCCCAGCTGATCGGCTTCTTCTAGGAGTTTTTCAAGGTCGCCAAACTCATCGTCAATGTCGGCCATGGAGCGATCGGCTGCGGTACTGTTGGCCTTGGCTCCAGCGGCGCTGTCAGACTGAGAACCACCTGCAGGTATGTCGTCGAAGGAGTTCTCGTCGAGCAGGGCATCGAGATCGTCAAACCCGGCGTCATCAAACCCGGTGTCATCAAACCCGGCGTCAACTTCGGCGATTGGTGCAGAGCTGTCTCCGTTGCGATCGCGCTGGTTCTGCCAAGACGCAGCCAAGGCATCGGTGAGGGGGTCATCCAAACTATCTGACCCAGCGGCATCGGCCTCAGGGGGGGGCGGTGGCTCCAGCAGGCTCTCTAGATCGCTAAAGTCTAGATCTTCTCCGCCAAAGTCTTCGGTCTCAAATCTGGCCTCTGTCTCGCTCTCTTCGGTCTCGGCAATCTCCTCGGCACCATCATCCACTGGGGCCTCAAAACTGATATCAGCCTGAGCTGCTGTCACTGGGGCTGCATTGACCTCTGCCTCTGCAGGCGATGTCAGTGAGGCTTCATCAGTGGCCAAAGCCTCATCATCCAACTCAGATCGGCTGCTCCCAAGCACCAATTCCCCAAAGGGGTCGTCCTCTGCAAAATCGTCAGCTTGCTCAAAGAAGTCGGCTGTCGCGCTCCCGAAGGCTGCGCTCTCAAACGCATCGTCATCTAAATTGACAGAGCCAGGGCCAAAAATATTGGCTGCCGGCAGGCCCAGATCAGCATCTGAAAACAGTCCATTGCCGGAGTTGGTGGCTCTGCCTGAATCCTCCACGTCAGCCTCAAGGTTGAGCTCGGGCATGGTGTGGGCATCGGCATCGTCAGCAAAGCTATCCGCCGAAAAATCATCTGCCGATAAAGCGTCGAAGAAATTGTCAACTTCATCTAGGGCCGCGACGCTGGTCGTGATTTCACTGTCAACCCCATTGATTTCAAAAAAGTCATCGCCGTCAGCAGCCATGTCCATCGCCTCGCCCCCATCGCTGGGAGAACTGTCGCTCAGCAAGTCATCGAGGGGATCGGTCATTGGGCTGGGGGCAGCGGGGGTGTCTGCCATCAACTCAGCCAGCGGGTCAGGGGGCTGCTCGGGGGCTGCGGCTGACTCAGCCCTAGTCGCCGCTGGCTCTAGATCCAGCGGTGATCCGATATCTAGGTCGTAGCCAAACAGGCTGGCCATGTCATCAATGGCTTGGGAGTCCCGGCTGTCTGCCAACTCACCAGCCGCGCCATCGTCGGCCAAAAGGTCGGCAAATTCGGCCTCTAGATCGTCGCGGCTGTCGGCTCCGCCGTCGCGGTCTAAATCGCCTGTGGATGTCTCTGGGAGGTCTTCATCTTCCCAAATGTCGGCAAACCCATCGGGTACTCCTTCAAACAGATCGGCTAGACTGTTGAGCTCAGCGGCCCCCACCTCGGGGCCAACTCCACCGTTGCCGGCTTGACGCGGTGTCGACTGCTCGGCGGTCAGTGGCGGTTCGTCCATCTGGCCAAAGACCGCTTCCAGCCCGCTGTCGGTCACGTTGTCGGTGTCATCTAGGGCGAGCTGGTCAAGCCAGCTATCGGCGTCAGCCAGGGCCAGGTAGTCGGTTTCCTCAGCTTCGGCGGCGGCAAAGAGATCGGCTAGGTCAGACGATGGGGAGTCCTCGTTGAGCGCCTCGGCCAGCAGCGCATCTAGGGTGGAGTCGTCGTTGGCTGAAGTCGCGGCCACCGGGCCTGGTAGCAGAGCCTGCAGCGCCGCTGAGATGACCACCTGGTTGACAGCCCCAGCCAACACCCGGTCTTGGGCCTGTTTGAGGTTGGTAATCACCACTGGCGCTAGGGTGCGATAGGTCTGCTGGGGGCTGGCGATCGCCTGATCAACGGCCTGGGTTAAGAGGCACCACTCGCTCAGCTCAAACTGTTCGCCAATGCTGCTGAGGCGCTGACACAGCCGCCCTAACTCCTGACGAGAGGCGCTGTCATCAGGCCGCTTAAAGGTCGCCAGCATATCCCGCAATAGGGCCGGAATGTCGCTGCGAAACACCAGCTGTAGGGCGCTGGTTTCGAGGTGGGCGGCGGCAACTGCCGGGCGCGCCGCCGGGGCCGGGGCCACCGGAGCCGCCGGGGCGGCAGTCACCAACGCTTCTAGGTGGGCCTCTGCCTGGGCAAAAATGGGCTCTAGGGGGGCCATGATTTCCTGGGCCTGGTCATTGGTGAGGCCAAAGGGGCTTTGCAGCTGCTCCAGCTGTTCTTGCAGCCCGTCGAAGATTTGCAGCAGCATCGTTTCGAGGTCGCGGTCGGGGCGCACGGGCGACTCTTTCATCACCTTGAAGAAGTCTTCCATGCGGTGACTGGTGCGGGTAATGCTGTTGAGCCCCAGCATGGCTGCCCCACCTTTGACCGAGTGGGCCGCCCGGAACACCTCATTCATCATCTCTGAGTCGTTGACGGTGGCTGCCAGGTTCAGCAACCCCTGCTCAATGGTGTTGAGGTGATCCTTGGCTTCTTCGATGAAGTACCCCAAGATTCGTTTTTGATCTTCAGGCAGCATGTCGATTTCCCTCTGAATGCTTGTCTACCGGGCGCGACTGGCCCACTGCACCATCCTATTTCTCGACCTTAAAGCGCTCTACCGAGGTCAGCAGGTCACGGGCAACCCCCACCAGGTTTTGCAGCGAACCCGACACCCGCTGGGCCTCCTGGGAGGTCTCCTGGGCGGTGAGTTCGACTGACTGCATCACCTGGGCCACGGCGCGCGAGGTCTCGGTCTGCTCCACGGTGTCGGCGGTAATTGATCGCACCAGCACGTCAATCCGGTTTGACACCTGAATGATGTCTTCGAGCGATCGCTTGGCCTGTTCCGCTAAGCGGGTGCCCTCAATTACCTGCTGGGTGCCCTCTTCCATGGCAGTCATCACCCCGCCGGTCTCACTTTGAATTTGCAGCACGATCTGCTCAATTTCTTTAGACGCCTTGGCGGCTCGGTCGGCCAGCTGCCGCACCTCGTCGGCCACAATGGCAAAGCCTCGGCCCGCTTCCCCGGCCCGAGCCGCCTCAATACTGGCGTTGAGGGCGAGCAGGTTGGTGCGCGAGGCAATCTGCGAAATCAACGCCACAATTTTTGAAATTTCCTGGGAAGACTCGGCCAGGCGTTTCACCTTGCGGGTGGTTTCTGCCACCGTTTCGCGAATCTCAAGAATACCCGCCACGGTGCGCTCCACCGACTCGCCCCCCTTGAGGGCGGTAGATGATGCCGTACGGGCCACTTCTTCCGCTTCGCGGGCGCTTTCGGCCACCCGCTGAATCGAGTCGGTCATCACCTGCACCGAGTTCAGCGTCACCGCTAGCTCTTCGGCCTGGCGGAGGGCGTCTGCCGACAGGCTGCGGGCAAAAATTTCGTTTTCGGTTGAGCCCTTGCTCACCTGGCGGGCAGCCACGCTCACCTGTTCCACAATCTCCCGCAGGTTTTGAATGGTGAGGTTAAACGAGTCAGCCACCGCGCCCAGCACGTCGGCGGTGACCTCTGCCTGCACCGTTAGGTCACCTCTGGCCGCCCCTTCCACGTCGTCTAGCAGGCGAATCACCTGGCGCTGGAGGTCTTCTTTGGCCTGTTCCTGTTCCTGGGCCTTGCGCTGAGCCTCGCTGGTGGTGGTTAAAATCACCCGCGACATCTTGTTAAAGCTGCTGGCTAAACGGCCGAATTCATCTTCGGTATACACGGTGGCTCGGGCTGACAGGTTGCCCTGGATCACGGTGTCAAACTGGTGCTGGATGTCGCCAACGCTCTTTTTGACCTGGCGATTGGCCAGCCGCCCTGCGCCCCAGGCTGCACCAAACCCTGCCACCCCACCGGCTAGGGCCATGGCCGCATGAACCGCCTTCGGCATGGGCCGACCCGGCTGGAGGGTAGACGCGGCAAAGTTGATCACCCCGACCGCCAGGGCTGAGGCCACCCCAGCTGCGATCGCTACCACCAGCTCCTTGGTGGCCAGGGGGGCATTGTCTAAAAACCCGAGCCAGTCTTGCTCAGCCGCCACGGGTTCTACCTCGTGGCCGTCAGCCTGGGTAAACACAGGCAGATTGTCTGTACCTCCAGCAATGCTAAAAATATCGTCATCGCTCATCGTCCCCTGGTCGCCCATGTCGCTGAGGTCAAAGGCCGAGCTGCTATAGCCGCCGTTGTCATCGGTAGAACTCAGCCCTGAGGTGCCCACGGATGGGGTAGTAAACCCGGCTGAACTGTCAGACAGTTCAAAGTCAGGCAGATTGCCCAGATCATCAAAGTCACTAAATTCGTCGAGAAAATCGACGTTACTGCCCGGCTGACCACTGTCTTCTAAATCAGGCAGATAGCCATTTTCGGCGTAATCATCGCCGATACTGTCGCTAGCGGTGTCTAAGTCATCGGCCAAAAGATCGGGCTCTGGGGCAAAGACTGTCATGTCGTCGCCGCCGTCATCTGCTGGGGGCCAGCTCTGATCAAATTCCTGAGAGGCTAGATTCAGGCTGCCATAGGCATCGTCAGCCTCGGCTCCATCAAAGGGGTCATCGGACTCACCGATCTCTAGGGAATCAAAGGAGGCCTCGTCATCAAAGGTGATATTGTCTGCCTCGCTCTGTCTGTCTGACCAATCCTTGATGCCCGAAGAGGGAATCCCAAATCCAGCAGAGTGTTCTCTCGAAGATGCCGCAAACGGATCGTCAGTGCTGAGCCCAAAGGGATCGCTGGTAAAGGGGTCGGCCAGGTCATCCTCGGTCATGGAGGTGGGCAGATCCTCATCGAGGCCAAAGTCGCCCAGGTCGAGCTGACTATCTAACAGATTGGCCTCACTGGCGATACCGGTTTCTAAGTCCATAGCCAGAGAAGCGTTCGTGTCGAAGATGGTGTCGCCGCCGTCGATGTTGTCGTTAGCGGCTGGGGTGCTGCTCGCAAACTGATTGGCGTAGTCGAGGCCATTGCTGGCGTAGTCTACATACTCAGGCTCAGAGGTCAGGTCAAGCACGGCGCTGTACTGGGCAGCGGCCACATCGTACTGTTGCAAGCCATAGCAGTAGATGTGGCCCCGCAGCAGCAGGACACTGGGGTCGTCGGGATAGTCGCCCGCCAGCTGATCGATCATGATCGCTGCCTCCGGGTAGTTGCCCTGTACGTAGGCTCGTTCTGCTTTCTGATAGGCTTGAGAGTAATCGATGCCTGAAGCCATGGTCTTCTCCTGCCGGTGCAAGTGTCCTAAGGGGGTGAGGATGGGGCTAGATCCTAAGTGGCCCAGCGAGCTGAGCGAATCACGGCGACGTGGTCGAGCAGCCTCAGAGTTTTGTTGTCTTCGGCATCCATGACCCATTCACCGCGCAAAAACGGGGCCATGGTATCGGGGCTATTGTCAGAGACCCGGCTCTTGTCTGGGTTGAGCCAGCGGGTACCCACAATTCGATTAACGGCCAAGCCTAACATAGTTCCCTGGTCTTCAATGGCAATCACTGAAATCTCGGGGCGGTCGGTGTTGAGCACGGCGGCGTACCCTAGAAACTGGCCCAGATCGGCTACCCATATGACCCGCCCCTGCTCGTTGAGAGTCCCCAGCAGCAGGTGCGAGACGTTGGGAATGGGCGTAATCCGGTCGGGGGGATGCTCAATGATGCGGCGAATGCCGGTGGCGGGCAGGGCAAATTCGTCATCGGCGGTGACAAAGAAGCGCAGAAATAGCTCGCCATCCGGTGTTTCCAGCTCTTGCAGCTCTGGATTTTGGTCTTGCCCCGTCTGGGTTAAAAAGTCAGGATTGCCTACCATGGTTCTGTTGTTCGTTATCCCCTGAGTAGCTGCTTGACGGTGCCCACTAGCTCTGTGGGCTGAAATGGCTTGGCAATGTAGGCATCGGCTCCCTGTTTCATGCCCCAGTAGCGATCAAACTCTTCGCCCTTAGATGAGCACATCACCACGGGTACATTCTGCATAGATGGGTCAGCTTTGATGCGCCGGCACAGCTCGTAGCCATTCATGCGGGGCATGACAATGTCGAGCACAACCATGTCGGGACGCTGGCTCCTGATCTGCTCTAGAGCTTCTATGCCGTCGCTGGCGACGGTGACGGTGAGGCCAATACCCCGCAGTAGCTCGGTCATCATTTCCCGCTGAGGAAGGCTATCTTCGACTACCAAAACTGTACTCATAGGTTGGTTCAAAAAGGCCTATGTAATGGCCAAATATAACGATGGGGTGGCCCGGGGCGCTCTGCAACCCATCGTTACCGGAGGTTTGAAGTCTAGACAGCCCGCCATCAAACAGCAGCATCTGCAGCTCCAAATCCTGTGACTCTAACGTACCCTCAAACGCAGGCAATGCTTGCGATCTAGACAAATTAGGCGACCCAGCTGTTTAGATTATGGCGAATGTTATCGGAATTGATGCAAAAACCCCTGACTAGGCTAAAGAATCTTACCAAGATCTGCGATCGCATTGGCCATCATCACATTTTGCTATCGAGGTATTGAGGCTTCGCTAAAGTCAATGTCGAACTCATCTTCGATCGCCTCAGCCAGCAGAGTCTCGGGGCGAGGGCGGTTGACATCGCCGGGGCCGACGTATCGCTCGACTAGGGCCAGCAGTTCACCGGGGCCAAAGGGCTTGCTCAGGTAGTCGGTAGCTCCGACCATTCTGGCCTTCACCCGGTCTAAAAAGCCGTCCTTGCCCGTGAGCATCACAATCGGAGTCTGGCGAAAGGCACTCGAATGCCGGAGCATGGCGCACAGTTCGTAGCCGTCAAGCTCCGGCATGGTGATATCGCAGAGAATTAAATTGGGCTGAAGCTGAAACAGCAGCCCCAGCGCCTTGAGGGGATTGCCGATGGAGGTGGCCTCATAGCCTTGACCATCGAGAATTTGCTCTACCGCCTGGCGCACGGTGGTGCTGTCGTCAATGCAGACGATGCGGGGCAGCCGATCGGGGTCAGGGCGCTGGGTATTGAAGGTCGGGGTCTCGGTGGGGCCATAGACCAGGGAGACCTGCCCCTGCTGAATGGCGGGCACCAAACTGCGGGCCACGCTGAGCAGATCGCGGCTGAGGTAGCGGGCAATGCGCCGAATTGAGGTACGACCGTCCATCCAGGTGACCATGCGCCGGTAGACCTGGTCAGATACGCTGGCGCGAAAGGCCTCGGGAGCTAGCAGCACCGGGCACTGACTGGGAGACTGAAGATGGGGGTGCAGCTGGTGCCAGGTCTGAATTTGCTGGGTGATGCCCGCCACCAGATCGCTGATGGCGTAGGTCATAAGCTGGGGGCTAAGGGCCGAGCTGAGCTGAAATACAAAGGCCCCGTGGTGCAGGCTGAGCAGATCAAATAGGGTCTCATGCACCATGTGACTCAGGATTGCTCGGCCCTGATCGGGGCTCAGCAGATGCCTTTCGAGCAAGGCCCAGAGGGTGCCGTATTCGAGGGAGTTAAAGGCTGCGATCGCAGCGGTAGCGCTGGGGTCTGGCAGCGCCTGGTCAATGCCGTAGCGATGCAGGTGATCGCGCAGGCGATCCAAGCGATTGTCGGTGGTGCCTGCATAGACCAGCTGTCCATTGGCCAAAAAAACAATCCAAGACGGCAGGTCAACCACCGTTAGCGCCCCGTCAAAGGTCTGCCCCAGGGGCTGGCCGCTGCTGCCATAGCTTTCTAGGTAGAGCTCGCCCGTGCGCTGCCCCAGCTCGATCAGCTGCAAAATGCTGCGAATATCAATCTCTGACAAATAACCCTGCATGAAGCAACCCAAGGATGGGAACGATGCTCGACTGGAAGAGCCCCACTGAGTGAGCCAGCGGCACAGCCCTAACACTTGACTCAGCATGCCCTAACCCGACGCTCAATGGCACTCCTAAGCCTGACACAACTTAGTGCCAACATAGTTTGTGCCCATAGAACGTTGTCACACAGCTGGGTGCAGCCAAGATCACTGGTGCAGCCAAGCTCATCCAATTCCAATGTAGACCATGAGGCATAGGTCGATGGCGGCCAATTGGGGAAACATACCAAAAACCTGAACCGGAAATTTGGATGCTAGTGAAACAACGGTCGAGGATGATTCCAAGCCAACTAGAGTTAATTCAATTCTAGCGGTTAGACAGCGCTGCTCCAGCCTAAAATCACCCTATAGGATCCTGATTTCAGTAATTCAGCCATATTGTTCTCGGCCAGGGGTTTAATTTCAGTTCAACCTGAGCCTGCTCAGTCAGAGAATTCTTGGGCATTCTAGTCGTCAGAGCAACGAAGTCAGAACATCGATCCAGGCTGAGGCAATAGTCTGTTCACCCCAAATCACCGCTGTGTAGGCCAAAATTAGCTAAGATGCCAAGTAGCTTTGGTAGCGCGACCGGCACCTCGCTAGGACAGTGATCCTGGGAGGCCGATTTCAAACAGGGGCAGACGGGATTTCTCAGGCAGCGATGACCGGGGCTAGTCTCAGCCATCGCCAACGACCAGCTGTCCTATCATTCCTCTCAGTCAGGGGTTTGCAATCGGGCTGATCGGCAACCCTAGATGAGGCTTGGATAGGCAGCAAGGCCGCAGATCCGGTCTCTAGCCTAAAACCGTGCCTTGCCTGGGGACAATATGTATATGTGGGCACAATCAAAAGCGCACCAGTTGAGTCTTTATTGGTTGAGGTAATGGGCCAACACCACTCATGTTGCTTAGCTGCCCATATCCCCTCCTGTTTCCCCTCAAGTTGACCTTCTAAGCCACAAGGATCACCAGCGTGCTGTACCTAGCAGAAGTCCAGAAAAAGACCGGATTTATTGGCAGCGGCAAACCCGAGTTCAAGCTGCTGGCCTGCCAGCGCAGTGAGCACAGCTGGAGCGCGGTGACCGGTGAAGAGTCTCTGTCAGCCCCAGACGACGCCTCCTACAACGCTGGAGCGCTGGTCATGGTCGAAGTCAGCAACAGCCGTCAGATCCAGCGCCACTACGAAGCCGGGCGTGCCCTGACCAACATCTTGCAAAATTTTTCTAGCCTGAGCAAAAAGTCTAAGACCCAGGAAGAAGAAATTGAGCAGTGGAAACAGTCGCTGACCTTTCAGAGTCAAGAACTCAACCGCCGCGAGCTAGAGCTAGAAACCCGTCAAGAACAGATTGAGCAAGCTGAGGTTGACCTAGATCAACTCGATGCCCAACGTCAAGAACTTGAGCAGCTGCGCCAGTCCCTAGAGCAGCAGCAGGAAGAGCTAACCCGCAAAAATCAGGATCTAGAAGGTGCCTGGGCCCACCTCAACGGCGAAACCCGTCGCCTAGAGGAAATGCGAGCCGAGGTGGCCCCCCAGGCTGGACTGGCCCCCGACCAGATAGACCATCTTCAGGGAGCCCTCAACCGGCTCACCGAGGCGGTAATGCCCGTTGAAGCCCTGCGCGAGCCCTTGACCCATGCCACCGACGGGCTCAACTACCACCAGGGGCTGTTGGGAGACTATCGCCAGGCCCTCGAAAACCAGCGCCAGGGCTTAGAACAGCGTCAGCATGAGTTAGACCAGCAGGCCACTGAGTTGCAGCAGCGCTGGGCTGACTGGCACCAAAACGCAGCTGTCTTAACCGCCAAGCGCGAAGATCTCAAGCTGCGGCAGCAGGTCATTAAACTCCAGCAAGAGCAGATTCACGGCCTGACGACGACTCTGCAAGCCCAGGGTAGTCTCCACCAAAAGATTTACGATCTGCTCAACACCACCGACAAAGTACGGCTGAGCAAAAAGGTGAATGTGGCAGCCCTAGAGGCCATGGATATCGACCAACTGCAAACCATGGTGAGCAATCTAGAGAAAGATCTAGAAAAAATGTCTCACTTTGTCTCTGACCAAGAGGAGGAACTCGCCCTAGAACAGCAGGCCCTCGATGAGATCAAGGCCAAAATTGAGCAGGCCAGCGAGTTTGACCGGCTTCAACTGGGCACCGAACTGGCCGAGGAGGAAGATCGCTACCAAATGCTTAACGCCACCCTAGTGGGTCAGCGCCGCAACTTGATTGAGCGAGACGAGGTGTTGGCTCAGCACCAGGCTGTGCTGCGACGACGTCAGGGTCTAGCGGTGGAGGAGGTGCCAGTTAGCGCTATTGACCTAGAGCCATTGCTTAATACCATTGATGCCCAACGCCAGGAGACCACCAACAAAATCCAGACCCTAGAAGCAGAGATCAAACAGACCCAGGAAAGCATTGCCCGTCTCAAGCAAGACCTAGAGAATAGCGAAGCGACCCTGGCTACCCAGCGATCTGAAGTAGAGGCGTTTGAGTCTAGCCTACAGCAGCAGCGGCAAGACCTAGCGAGCCTGGCAGGCAAGCTGGCGGTCTGTGAAGAATTGCTCAACCCAGCTCAGGAAAGCGTGAACGGTCTGAAGCAGTCACTGGATAATCTGGCGGGTGGAGTCACTAAACTCCAAGAAGTCAACGACTACCAACTCCAGGCGATTGCCGAACTCCGTCAAACGGTAATTGGTGTAGGCGCACCCCAAATGGCGGCTTCCTAGGGGTTGACAGCCACCAGAAGTGCTAGAGTCGGCTGATGTGTCTAGGGAACTGCCCATGATTTGGGTTAACGAGCAAATTGATCCTTCGGGAATTATTTACTCCTGTATTGCCTGCTGTGACGAAGGTCAGGCGAAGGCCTGCTATCAGTCGTTTCAGGACAATCTGACCGAGGAGCAGCGGGCAGCGGGCTGGATTGCCCAAATGCGCCAGGTTGACTCCTGGGAAGAGGTGCCTGTCAACGCCCTCAAGCTGAGTTTCTAGAATGGTTGTCCTAGGTCCCTTACGGTGAATTGCTGTGCGTTGGCGGAGCCTCGCCTTAGTTTCCCCCATGGTGGGCAGTGCCCACCCTACAGCACCTATGGTCTAATTTTTAGCATTGACGCTGCACTAAGCGGATATTGCTAGCGGCTTGACTGCCGCCACCGCCACCGTTGATCGAGCAGGGTGCGACTTAACACCCGGACTGGGTCTTGGCTTTCCCCTGAAAATAGGGCAAAATCAACCGGCCCCCAGGTTTGCTCAGAGATTTCTGCTAGGGCCAGCAAAAACGGATCGTCAAGGGCAATGCGATGGTCAAACCGCAGGGTGAGCAGTGGTAGACCGCTGTGGCCAGCTCCGCTGACAATGCCCCAGTCGTGCTGGTCTAACATAGCCTGAAGCGGCTGGCCGACAGCGTGACGAAAATGCTCTAGCTGCTGTTGTTTTTGTCTGAGTTCTTGCAGGAGTTGTTGATTGGTCAACATCGTGCCCCTTCGCGAGTAGCAGTAAACTAAACACCCCACTTTGAGTGTAAGGGGCGGTTTAGTCTGTAGAGTTAAAGACTTTCTATTGCTCTGTCTGCCGTTAATGTTTCTCTGATAGCGCCATGCCTAGTATCGACTACATTAAGCTTGATCAGTTTTTGAAGCAAACCCAGGCTGCTGGCACCGGGGGCCAGGCCAAGCTGATGATTCAAGACGGCGAGGTGAGGGTAAATGGCGAGATCGAGGTGCGGCGCGGACGCAAGCTGGTGACGGGCGATCGCATTGAGCTAGGGGATCAGATCTGGGTGGTTGACCTAGCCGCGCTCGATTAGGCGGGCGGGGCGATTGCCATCTTGCCCAGGCTGGGGCCTAAGGAGATTTCTGGGAAAGAAGATACCAGCTTTCATTGAGTGACTGTAGCTGTTGTAGGGTGGGCACTGCTAGCCCTGTCAAGGTGAGGCAGATTTAGGGGTCGATCCCTCGAATTGGCTTTGAGCCTTGGACTTCAGTCCAAGGCTCAAAGCCGAAATCCTCTGAAGAGGATTGGGAGCCGAGTTCCCCAGTCTGCTTTAGCAGACTTTGGCTATGAGCCAGGGAGTTCACTCCCTGGTGGTTGTGGCCGGAGTCCCTTAGCCGATGGGCATTTCGGGAATAGTGTAGCCACCTTGACAGGGCTGGGTGGGCACTGCCCACCATTTGAGAAACTCTTCTTCAGAAGTCGCCTAAGTAGGGTGGCGTCTTTATCGGTAAGGTGGCAGGCATTGGTGACAGGTTAAACCATTAGGCTAGAAGTCAAGGCTATTTCAGCGCAGAT
>RECJ01000260.1 GCA_007694115.1 Leptolyngbya sp. DLM2.Bin27
TTTCAGGCCAAGCACGGCTTGCAGCTGCGCCACGGCTGCGAACCCGAGATGATGTGGCTGAAAAAAGGCCCCGACGGCAAGCCCGACGGCGGCGTCACCAAGCCCAACTGCTACCACATCGACCAGTTTGAAGAGCTGCGCCCCGTATTTCTGCGGGTGATCGAGTACGGGCGGGCCATGGGGCTAGACATGATCCAGGGCGACCACGAAGATGCGCCGGGGCAGCTAGAGCTAAACTTTATGTTTGACGATGCGGCTAGAACCTGCGATCGCCTCACCACCTATCGCCAGATCTGCGCCCAGGTAGCCCGCGAGTTTAACCTGATCGCCTGCTTTATGTCGAAGCCATTTATGGGGGTGTCGGCCTCGGGCTGCCACCACAACCTGTCGCTGTGGCGGGGCGGCGACGAAGTGATTAAGATGTTTGGCTTTGAGAGCCTGCCGGGGCTAGAGGGCAACTTTACCTACCACCAGGGCGGCGAGAATACGTTTATGCCCGAGGAGGGCGGGTCGCGGCGGATTCCGGGTCAGGTGGGGCTGCACTGCATTGGCGGGGTGATCGAGCATTTGCCGGCGCTGACGGCGATCGGCTGCTCGACGGTCAACTCCTACCGCCGCCTGTGGGATGCGGGTTTTTGGGCACCGGTCTACTCTGACTGGGGCTACCAAAACCGCACCTGCGGCCTGCGGGTGTCGGCCCCCGGTCGGTTTGAGTACCGCGCCGTTGACTCGATGGTAAACCCTTACCTAATGGCCGCCGCCATTCTCAAGGCCTTTGACGACGGCCTCAGCCGCCAGCTCGACCCCGGCGAACCCGAGCAGCGCAATATCTATGAGGCGATGGACAGCGGCAAAACAGTGAAAAAGCTGCCCATGTCTCTTGGTGAAGCCCTCGATGCCCTGGCCGCTGACCAGGTGATTCAGTCGGCGCTCTCGGGGGAGATGTATCGCCTCTTTGACGAGTATAAGCGCGACGAGTGGATTCGCTTTTTGGCTACCACCAGCAACTGGGACGTGGAGAACTACATGGACTGCCTGCCCTAGGATGCCCCCCTGACCCCTGGCATTCCTGGCTAATACCAAATCCGAATTCCCTACCCCCGATTGCCAAGCGGCCAACCTGTAGGGGCGAACGGCGGTTCGCCCAGGGGGATCGGGGGTAGCCAAGCAGGATTCGGTATTAAGCTAAAGCGTTTTGAGCGGTGCAAATACCGTCAGGGCCTGGGGCAGGCATTCAAACTCCATGGGGTTGGCCTCTAAAATCTCGCCGTCGATCACCAGCTTCTGCGGGGGGTTGGCGGTGACTTTGATCCGGTTGGTGCGCAGGCAAGTGATGTCATCTCGCTGGGTGGGGTTGCCCCAGGCGGCGGCAGCCATCAGCGAGGCCATGGCATTGATGCCCTGGAGCCGGGTGGTGCTGGTGGAAATCGTCACCTCAAGCAGCCCGTCATCGGGAATCACCTCCCCCAGGCCCTGGGCCAGCACTGAGGTCGCCGGGGCCACGTTGGCCACCGTAATGGCATTGGTGGTGACGGTGGAGACTTCGCCGTCGATTTCGAGGGTGGCTTCAAAGGGAGCGGCGGCAGCCAGCTGGCGCACCCCCGAAAGCACGTAGGCCAAGTTGCCCAATTCGTTTTTGAGCTGGCGGCTGGCTCCGTCCACCATGCCCGCCTCAAACCCCACCCCGGCCAGCAAAATCATTGGAATATCGTTGCAGCGGGCGGCGTCGACTACGTGGGTGTTGCCCGCCAAAATGGTTTCGCAGGCGGCCCGTAGGTTGGTGGGTATGCCCAGCCCCACCGAAAAGGCGTTGGCGGTACCCCGGGGAATAACGCCCAGGGGGATGCCAGTATTCATGGCGGCCCCGGCCACCGCCGATACGGTGCCATCGCCGCCAGAGGCGATGATCAGGCTGCGGCCCATGTCGTGCTCATTTTTGGAGTGAATGTGCTCGATGATGTCACGGGCCTGGTCGGCGGGATTTAGCTCGGGCTTAGTCATGATCACGTTGACCATGATCTGGGGTTCTAGCACTTCTTTGATCAGAGCGAGATCGGTATTGGGGTTGCCCTGGCCAGACACCGGGTTAAAAATTAGGTAGGCAATCTGGCTCTCGGCCATGCCCCGCAGCAGCAGCGTGGCCGACACCTCGTTGAGGGCAATGGGAATGCCCTGAATCTGACAGGCCCGCAGCACCAGCGTAAAACTGGGGAAAGCGGTGACGATTGCCTCTGGATCGGTAAAAAACAGCACCCCGGCTACGTCCCCCGCCAGGATGTGCGCCGCCAGCTCAATGTCGCCCCCCTGGCTAGAGTTTTTGAGGGTAACGAGATCGATCTGACTGACATCCCACCCTTGCTCTATGCTCTGGGCCATGTCAGCTGGGGCCATAATCTGAAAATGGGTCAACACCCGCTGGTGTTGCGAGAGCCAGGTGAGAACATTGCTGACCTGGGTGGGGTGAGCGAGGATGGCAAGGGTGCTGGGCATGATCGGATGGCAACTGGCAAAAAGTTTTCTAATGCTACCATCGACATTCTGATCTGCCTTGATATCGCAGGCGGTCGGTGGGGAATCGAGGAACCGTCGGTTAACCTCCGGCGGCAGGATTGCCGCCGTCGCTGATTGCCAGATGCCTGACGGTGGTTTGCCAGGCGCTGTTGAGGGCCGGTGACCACAGCCAGTGGAGGGCCAGGGTGGTGGGGTTGACCAGACTGGGGTCGAGGGTGATGGCCTGGCGGTAGTAGCTCTGGGCCTGCTGCTCAAAGGAGGCCCGCTCGTCGGGCAGGATGGTGATGGCGCTCTCCTGTTGGTAAGCCATGGCCAGACCGGCATAGGCATGGACGGTGATTGGGTTGGCGACCTGGGGAGCGGTTGGGTTGATGTCGCGGCGCTGGCCCTGATCGATGGCAATTGCCCGTTCCCAGAGGCGAATGGCGGCGCTGTAGTCGCCCAGGACATAGTGGGCAAACCCCAACCCCACCCAGGCGTCGATCAAGTCGGGGTTACCCTGGGTAGCGTCGGCCCAAGCGCGCCGGGCATCGTCGGCACTGGTGCCCTGGGCGGGGTCGATAATCATCTGCTGCCAGGCCAGACGACCGCGCACAAAGGCCATGTCTGGGTCTTGCAGCTGGGGCGCAGCCAGGGTTGACAGGGCGGCGGCGGCGGCGGCGAGGTCGTTGCGGTCGAGCAGCTGCTCGACTAGGGATCGGGCGGTGGCGGTGCGGTCGAGGGCGATCGCATTGATGGCACTGGAGATCAGATCGGTGCTGGGCTGGGTTAACCCAGCGCCACCCGCCACCGGGGTTTCGATGGGGGCGATTTGGGCCGGGCGGTTAACGGCGGGCAGGGTCATGATGGCTAGGCCCACCACTGCCCCCAAGCCCGCCAGGCCCAGACTGCCCCACACCCAGACCTTGGCGGGCACCGCCCAGCGCCACCAGCGAGACTGGGGCGTGACTGTGTGGGCCGGGGTGTGGGCCGGGGTGCTGGTCGGGGTGGGGGCCGGGGCGGCGTCTGCCTCACAATCGGCGGGCGGGTCGGGCTGTAGCCCCGCTGGGGGGAGCGACTCGGGCTGGGGCAACAGGCCCTCGCCGGGGTCGGCAACCAGGGGCGGGGCGGCGGTCAACGGTTGGGACAGCTGCTCGACTAAATTGGCCACCTGGGCGGCTGAGGCTGAGGCCTCGGGCGGCTCGCTCTCCTGGAGCCAGTCGTAGAGGGGGGCGGTCTCGTCGCTGGGGCGGTCGGCGGCCTGGCGGGAGAGAATTTCGGCGGCGAGGCCAGAGATATCGGGGTCGGCGCTGTAATCGGGCAGCATCAGGGCGACCGGGCTGAGGTCGTCATCATCTGCGCCGTTGAACTCATGCAGGCGCTGGGCAGTGCGATCGCGCTCTAGGTCAGCTTCCACCCCGTCGCCCCCCCCTAGATAGCCGTCAAAGTCGGGTCGCAGGTAGAGCAGGGGCAGCATCCAAAAGGGCTGGTCTGAGCCGTAGGCCGACATCAGCCCCTGGCGCACCCGGCTGAGGCAGAGGTCAATCGGGTGGCCCTGGTGCAGATTGCGGTACAGCAGCTGGGTAAAGGTGAGGGCCACATCGTCGGGAATCCGCTCGGCCATGGCGATGATCCCCGGCACCCCTCGGTTGACTAGGGCCTGCACCAGATTTTGGTTGCGCCAGCCCGCCTGGGCATCGTCGTGGGGGGTGTAGGCCCCCCGGCAGGAGTTAAACACCGCCAGGCGAATGCCGTTGTTGACCAGCAGCCCGGCTAGATCTTCGCCGCTGAGTTTGTCGGCCAGGCCAGTCTGGCGGTTGACCAAAAACAGGTCACCGCCAGTCTCGCCCGCGTCGCTGTGGCCCGCGTAGTGAAAAATTTGAAACTGCCCCTGCTCTAGGGCCTGCACCAGCTCAGGTCGCCCCGGCTGCTCTAGCAGCGTCAGGTCAAGGGCCAGGCGATCGGGGCTTTGGGCCTGGAGGGTAGCCATTAAGCTCTGCACCTCTTGGCGCAGGGCCAGGCGCTCTTGGTCGCTGGGGGCAGCGATCACCACCAGCACCCGCAGGGGCAAGCTGGCCGAGGCCAGGGGAGCGGTGGCTGGCTCACTCAGCGTCTGGCTCTGGTAGTAGCGGCACAGGGTGACATCGAGGCCGGTGGCCAGGGGGCGATCGTCGCCGTAGAGCAGCTCCCAGGGCAGGCGCTGAATGCGGCTATCTTTAAACCCCAGGCGCAGGCGCAGGGGTTGCCGTCGGTTTTGAGCCACCCCCTGGGCCGCCACCCAGCTGTCGCGAATGCGCCCTTGAAACAGCCCCTGGTAGAGCGCCTGCCCGAGTCGAGTCTGGGGGCTGTCGGGCTGGAGATCAATAGTTTTGGGGTCGCCGGGGCCGCCTAGCAGGGCGGTCAGCGGGTCTTGGAACAGCGCTTGGGTCTGGGCCAGCCAGGCATCTAGGGGCCAAACCACCTGGGTTTCGGCCAGGGGCACCCCGGCTGCCACGGCCTCGGTACGCAGCAGGTAGGTATCTGCCCCCATGGGGGTAATCGAAAGCTGAAATTCCTGGGTCACGGGCTGGGGTGTAGACGGTGCAGACGAGCTTCTTTAACGGTAGCTTGCCAGATACGGGTCAGGAGTCTGGGGTATGCCAAGTCTAGAAGTGGAGTGACTCCCAGTACCTCTGGGGCAGATGTGATCAGGCCTCTGGTGATACGCTCCTATGACTTGGCATACTCTTAGGGGGGCTTGAGGGCGCTATGCTGCGATCGCACATCATCACCGCCAAAGGGATTCCCAGCGGCGTCTGGTCTCGGCTACTGCTGCCCCTCGTCGCCGGTTTGATCGGCCTGGGGATCGCTCTGGGTGGCCTCCCTGGTCTGGCCCAATCCCCGGCAGAGCCGCCAACCCTGGCCGAGGTAGAAAGTCCAGCCGCCGTGACCCTGGGCGACCAGACATTATTCACCATTCAGAGCCCGCAGATCGCCAGCTCTCCCGAAGCGCGAGCCAGGCGCATTTCTGACCGGCTAACCGCAACCGCCAACAATCAGTCGATTCCGGTGGAGGCGATCGCCCTGTCTGACACCGAGTTTGGCACCGCCATCTACGCCGAAGACAGCCTGATCATGGTGGTGGATGACGAGGATGTGGTGGGCACGGGCCTGACGCCCCGGACAATGGCGACCCAGCATTTGGCGGTGATCCAGCGCGAGATGCAGCGCTACCGAGAGGAGCGCCGGGCCGACTATCTGAGCCGCGCCGCCGCGATCGCCCTAGTCTGCACCCTGGGGCTGGGGCTGGCCATTTTGGTGCTGGCCAATGTCATGCCCCAGTTTTATCGCTGGCTCGATCGCCAGCAAGACCGCTGGATGCCCAACCTACGCATTCAAACCGTGGAGCTGCTGACCGCTGCCCAGCTCACTATCCTGGTGCAGGTCATCACCAAGGTGCTGCACTTTGTCCTAGTGCTGGCCCTGGTTTTGTTTTATCTCTCCTTTGTGCTCAGCCTATTTCCCCAGACCCGCGCCCTGGGGCAGGGGGTTTGGGGGCATTTTGGGGGCGCGGTGGGGGCGGTGTGGAATGGGTTTATCGGCTACCTGCCCAACCTATTTAGCATCGCCATCATTGTGACCATTGCCGCCAGCCTGCTGCGGCTGGCCCGGTGGCTGTCGGCCAACATTCGCCGGGGGCGGCTGAACATTGCGGGTTTCTACCCGGAGTGGGCGCTGCCCACCTATCGGCTGGTGCAGTTTTTGCTGGTGGCGATCACCTTTGCCCTGGTGTTTCCCTATCTGCCGGGGGCCGAGTCGCCGGCCTTTCAGGGGGTGTCGATTTTCTTTGGGCTGCTGGTGTCCCTGGGGGCGGGGGGCGTCATTCTCAGCATTGTGGCGGGGTTTATTTTGGTCTATACCCGCGCCTTTCGGGCGGGCGATCGCATTAAGTTTGGCGATATCGAGGGCTTTGTCGAAGAAAAATCGCTGTTTGTCACCCGCCTTCGCACCCTAGAGAATGTGCTGGTGAGCGTGCCCAATGCCGCCCTGCTGACCGGCAACATTGCCAACTACAGCGCCTTGATCCGCGAACAGCAGATACCGATCATTGTCACCACCACCGTGACCCTAGGCTACGACTTGCCCTGGCCGCTGGTGCACACCACCTTGATCGCTGCCGCCGCAGCCACCGCCCACATTCTCAAGGAGCCTCGCCCTGAGGTGTGGCAGACTGCGCTGGATGATTTTTACGTCAGCTACCAGCTGCGGGCGGCAACCATGCAGCCCCAGATGCTAGAGAAAATCTACTCAGAACTGCACCAAAACCTGCAAGATCACTGCAACCGGGCAGGTATCGAAATTATGTCGCCCCACTACCGGGCCTTGCGCGACGGCAGCCAGAGCACCCAGCCCGCCAGCTACCTGCCGGAGACCTACCAGCCACCGGGCTGGAACTTTTCGCCGGGCTGGCCCAGCGCTGGAGACGCCGCGCCGCCGCAGAATACCGATACTCCGTAGGGGCATCGGGCGTATGCCGATAGGATTTGGCGTTACTCAATCGGGGCTTCGAGCTTTTTGGCATTTTTGGGCAGCAAAAACGACAGGCCCAGGCACAGCAGACAGAGGGCCAGAATGATCAGCAGGGTGCTGCGCATGGCCTCAACAGCGGCGGTTTGCAAAATGCTGTCGAGGGCGGGCTGAATGCGCTCGGGCAGGTCGGCAAAGATCGCCCGGCGATCGCTGCGGCGTAGGGTTTGAATGGCTACCTGGAGCGATCGCACCGCACTGCGGCGCACCTCGGGATCGAGGGTCTGCCCCAGCTCGGCCACAATGCCGTCTACAATTTTGACTGAGGCCACACTGACCAGCAGCGTGCCCAAAATGCCCCGCCCTAGAGAGGCCCCCAAATTTTGAAAGGGTCGGTACACGCCCCTGGCCTCGGCCTTATCGGCTTCGTCGGTGTCGGCAAAGGTGAGGGAGGTAATGTAGGTGACAAACAGCCCGGTGCCCACCCCCATCACCACCAGCGAGGGCAGCAGGCTGAGGGGCGTGATCGCCGGGCCAATGGCGGCCCACAGCATGGCAATGCCCAGGGTCTTGACCCCCAGCCCCAGCTGCAGCAGCGAGCGGTGGGGCAGGGCGGGACGGCGCTTAGCCAGGGCCACCAGCACCACCAGTTGAGCAATGGTGAAGGGCATGACGGCGATCGCCGTTCTCACCGGGTTTAGCCCCACCACCGTCGGAATAAACTGAAAGAGGTTGAACTGCACCCCCACATTCACCATGGTGTGCAGGGTGCCAATCGCCAGCCCCAGGGTATAAATGCGGCGATTAAACACCCCCATGCGCAGCAGCGAGGGCTGGCCCCGGCGCGATCGCTGCCGCTCCCAAAACATCAGCAGCCCCAGGCAGATCAGCCCGGCGGCGATCAAAATCGGCACCACCGAGATGCCAAAGGGAGCCAGGGCAAAGTCGCGGGTTTCGGGGTTGCCCCTGGGCTGCCACCAGCCCAGCTCGGCGGCCAAACTCAGCCCCACCAGGGTAAAGCCAAAGCCAAACACCGACAATAGCCCGCCCACCCAGTCGGTGGGCAGGGTGGCAATGGGGCTGGGTACCGCCACCCGCCGCACCAGCAGCCAAATCGCCGGAATCAGCGCCAGCTCTAGGGCAAAGGCCCAGCGCCAGCTCAGCTCAAAGGCCATCACCCCGCCGGTAATCGACCCGACTAAGGCTCCGGCAATACCGGCGATCGCCAGCCCCAGCAGCGCATATTTCTTCGTTAGCTCATCGGGATAAAGAGAGTCCATCAGGGCCACCGGGGTGCTGACCAGCACCGCCGCCGCCAACCCCGTCAGCCCGGCCAACCCCAGGGTAAATATGCCAATGTTGGGGCTGAAGATGACCACCCCCAGGCCCAGCGCAAACACCGCTAGCGCTCCCCCAAACACTGGCTTGCGCCCCAGACGACGGCTGAGGTTTTCGGCGGTGGGGGTAAACGACGCCGTCACCAGCGACATCAACACCAGGGCCGACTGCACATAGCTCACACTAGAGTCAAATTCTTGCACCATGGGCGGCATGATCGGCTGCACCACCCCTACGGTGTACGACAGCATAAACAAAGTCAGGCAGATGCCGATCGGCCCGCCCCATTTGTGCCAAAAAGTCCCCTGTTGAGCCATCGGCGTGCCTACCGCTAAAAATCGCAAACTCAGAGTTTACAAAGTTGTTCACAAAATTTTTGAGAATAATTTTCTCTAGAAAACTATCTCAAATCTGGGTCGGGTGCCCCCGATTCAGCCGGGTGAAGCCAATCAGGCGAATATAGTCAAGCTTACGCTAGGCTACGCCAACGCCCCTACGGTTTGGCTGTTTGGAAATTGGGGTGATGCGATTTGGGCTGGGGACGGCAAACTTCGGCTAGAGTCGTTTAGGGGCTAGGGGATGACGCTATGATGGCTTGGCTTTGGTTACACCGCCCTGGCGGCAAATTCCTGGAGTAACTCTATTTTTCTGCGACATTGGCACTGGAGATGGCGTGGCCCTGGGCGACCGATTGCCTCAGATCGGGAGGTTGTCGGTCGCTTTTCGGCCAGAGCCCTCGGCCTGGTGGTGGGGCGCATGTTGCGCGGCCCGGTGCGCCTTGGCCTGCTGAGTACGGTGGCGACGCTGGGCCTGGCTACCCCCAGCCCCGGTGAAATTATTTCGGTGGGGTTTGATGGGCTCGATCTAGAGCCGCTCTCGGCGGGCGAACAGGCTCGGCTAGAGACTCTGCTCGGGGTACAGCAGCCAGAGGTGCTCAGCACCCTCAGCCCCGATGGCACCACCCTGGTGGTATCGGTCAGTGGCCGGATATACCCCGACGATCGCAGCCTGCACTTTCTAAACATTTTCACGGGCGAGCTGAGCGCCGCCCTGGCGTTAGAGTATGACCTGTTTGCCCCCGCCCTGCCCCTGCGCTGGGTTGACAACGACACCCTGCGCTATGTGCAGCAGGATGTCTACGGCCCTTGGGAAATTATTACGGTGAATCGGGCCACCGAAATTGCCTCGCGCACCCGGGTCTACCCCACCCAGCCCGAGGATGGCGAGATTTTGGGCATTGCCCCCGACTTCTCTAAGTTTGCCGTGCGGATCTACGGTGAAGACGAAGACACGGTCTATATGGTGTTTTTGCCCTCTCTGCGGCGGCTAGAGGTGGCTCGCCTGCCCGCAGATCTAGAGCTTCAGCCGCCCGCCTGGTCGGCCAGCGGCGATCAGGTGGCCCTGGTGATCTCGTCGGGGGAAGAGCGGCGGCTGTACGATCGCACCCCCTACAGCCCCAGCCTGGGCAATGTGGTGATTCAAGACGCCCTGGGGCGATTGGCCCCCGCCGACAACCCCTTGCACCAGCACAGCGCGGTGCGGGTGTTTGACTTTTCGCGCCCTGAACCGCTGCGGCTAGAGCTGATGGCTCTCGATCAGGGGGGCGACAGCTTTGGCGAGGCCAGTCTAAGCGCCGACGGGCAGCGGCTGTTGATCAAGCGCTACCGCCCCAGCCAGGTGGTGGGGCGATCGCACCCCTCCTACGGCTTCCCAGAGTCGGCCTACTACCAGGTGATCGATCTCGATGGCACGGTGCTCGACACCATTGATGCCGATCCCTTGCGGGGGCCAATGGAGTCGCGGGGCTGGTTTTTGGGGGGTGATTCGCGCAGCGATCTGTCCCAGAATCGGCTGCTGTTTTGGGGTACTGAGGGGATCAACCGTCCGCTGTATGTCTACGACCTGGGCCAGCGCCAGCTCACCCCTTTGCCGCTGCCCTCGGGGTCAGTGGATCCAGATTCGGTGGTGGTCAGTGAGAATGGCGACAGAATCATCTATGGGTTTTCGTCGGTGACCCAGCCGCCGGAGCTGTTTGCGGTAGATCTAGCGGGTGACAGGGAGGGGCGATCGCTCACCAGCGTCAACGCTGCGATCGCAGCCAGCAACCGGGTGCGGTTCGATCCGGTCAGCTTTACCACCAGCCAAGGCCAGCGCCAGGGGTTTTTAATTCAGCCGGGGGGCAGCGCCTTTCCGCCCCAGGGGGTGCCGGTGGTGCTGTGGCAGCAGGGGGGGCCGGGGTTCTCCATGGCCAACGAGTTTGCAGTCGAGGTCGAAATGCCCCTCAACCTGCTGCCCAACTTTGGCCTGGCGGTGCTGGTGGTGCCGCTCTCGGGCCGGGAGGGCTTTGGCCCCGATCTCTACCGCGCCCTGGCCGATGATCAAAACTTTGGCCGGGCCGATGTGCAGGAAGGAGCTGAGATCATCGACCAGATGGTGCAGCGGGGATGGACGACGGCAACCCAGGTGGGGGTGACCGGCTGCTCCTACGGGGGCTACTATGCCGCCCAGCTCATGGCTCAGTTTCCGGCGCAGGTAGCGGCGGCCAACCCCCAGTGCTCGCTGCTCGACACGCTGACCGAATGGCAGCTGGGCTATGCGTCGCTGCTGTCCTACCTGGTAGGGCAAACCCCTATGGAGGCCCCGAACACCTACCTCCAGTCGTCGCCGCTGTACAATGCCCAGGCAATCCGCACGCCCACGCTGCTGTTCCACGGAGCAGAGGATTTTTTGCAGATCGACGTAGTTCGCAATTTCCACGACGTGATCGATCTCGCTGGCATTCCGGTGATGCTCTATGAGTTTGAGGGGGTGGGCCACAGCCTCTACGGCTCGGGCTATCAACCCCTGGCGGCGCAGTTGCAAATTGAGTTTTTTCGGCAATATTTGCGGCCCTAGTCCCGGCAGGCAGAAGGCAAAAGGGGCTGCTCAGGGGGGTGACTTACTCGGCTGTACTGGTCGCCCTAATCTGGTCAATCGTCCCCTCGCGAAACTTCAGCGTATAGATCTCGGTGGGCATTCTAATCCC
>RECJ01000142.1 GCA_007694115.1 Leptolyngbya sp. DLM2.Bin27
CGGTGCCAATGCGCTCGGCATCGGGGCGAGTCCAGGCCAAAATCTGCTGGGGCACTAGGGAGTTGGCGTAGAGAATCACATCGGCCTGGCTGAGCAGGCGCTGGGCTTTGACCGTCAACAGTTCTGGGTCACCTGGCCCCGCCCCGACGATATAAACCCCCGGTGCCAGGGCCGCATCCCCCTGGGGAGCATTTTGGGAAAAATCTTGAATTTTAAGGGAGGTCACAGGGCTAGCCATAGAGCAAAGGTCAACAATTCACACAGCCACTGGATCATAGCCAGTTTGTTTCAAGTATCGGTAAACCCTAGGTATTTTCCCGGAATTCCGCCGCTGTCGCAGGAGATAGGAACGGTAGATGCACCCTGATTCGGGCCTCTGAGGATAGCTAACTCAGGGGCCTTTTTTTAATTTGAGGACGGCAACGGGCTGAGTGACTGGAAGTTTTGGCTATTGGATTTTGGGCAGTTATCATAGCTGGGGCATGGGTCTAGCAGGATTGTAGGTCTAAGATGTTGCCTCACCTGGCGCGTATTGATATTTTCCCGGTCAAGTCGCTAGATGGGGTCTCGGTGGCCCAGGCGACGGTGCTGGGGAGTGGGGCGCTGAAGTGCGATCGCACCTACGCCCTCTGCGATGCCCAAGATCACTTCATCAACGGCAAGCGCAACGCCGCCATCCACCGCCTGCGCACCACTTTCTCGGTAGATCGTCAGTCCATTACCCTCGCCGTCGATGGCCAGGAACCCGTCGCCAGCTTTGACCTCCAACCGCAGCGCCCAGCCCTAGAAGCCTGGCTCAGCGACTACTTTCAGCAGCCCGTCACCCTGCAAGCCAACCACAACCTCGGCTTCCCTGACGACACCGATGCCGCTGGGCCAACGGTGATCAGCACCGCGACCCTGGAAGCCGTCGCCACCTGGTACAACCTCACCCTCGACGAAACCCGCCGCCGCTTTCGCACCAACCTCGAAATCGACGGCGTGCCTGCCTTCTGGGAAGACCAGCTCTTCAGCGCCGACGGCAGCCCGGTTCAGTTTGCGATCGGCGATGTGGTGCTAGAGGGCATCAACCCCTGCCAGCGCTGCGTGGTGCCCACCCGCGACACCCGCAGGGGAACCGTTGCCCCTAACTTTCAAAAGACCTTTGCTCAGCAGCGTGCGGCCACCTTGCCAGACTGGGCACCACCGCAGCGGTTCAACCATTTTTACAAGCTAGCGATCAATACCAATATTCGAGCGCAGGCAGGCCAAATCCTTCGCGTTGGGGATAGTGTTAGCGTGGTGAAATGATCCCCAGCCCCGCCTCCGCCTACATCCATATTCCCTTCTGCCGTCGCCGCTGCTTCTACTGCGATTTCCCGATCTCGGTACTCGGCAACCAGCGGCGGGGCGAAACCTCAGGCACCGTGGCCAGCTACGTCGATCTACTCTGCGAAGAAATTGCAGCGACTCCCAAGCTAAATCACCCCCCCCTCGGCACCGTGTTCTTCGGCGGCGGCACCCCGTCTTTGCTCTCTGTTCCCCAGCTTGAGCAAATCCTCACCCAGCTCGATCGCCGCTTTGGCATCGCCCCCACCGCCGAAATCTCCATGGAAATGGACCCCGGCACCTTTGATCTGGCGCACCTCCAGGGCTACCTAGCCGCAGGCATCAACCGCATCAGCCTCGGCGTTCAAGCCCTCGACGACGCCACCCTAGAAAGCTGTGGCCGCTACCACCGCACCGCCGATGTGTACCAATCCGTAGACTGGCTGCACCAGGTCGCTATGCCCAACTGGAGCCTCGACCTGATCTCTGGCCTGCCTCACCAGACCGTAGCCGACTGGGAAACTGGGTTAGCCAAAGCCGTTGCCCTGAATCCTGACCACCTATCGATCTACGACCTCACCGTAGAACCCCAAACCGTTTTCGCCAAACGCTACCAGCCCGGCGATGCCCCCCTGCCCACCGACGAGCAAACCGCCACCATGTATCGGCTGGCCCAAACCTTTCTCACCGCCCAGGGCTACGACCATTACGAAGTCTCGAACTACGCCCAGCCAGGGCACCAATGTCAGCACAACCTGACCTACTGGCGCAACCAGCCCTACTACGGTTTTGGCCTCGGGGCAGCCAGCTACACCCAATACCAGCGCGTCAGCCGCCCCCGCACCCTGGCCACCTACGGCGAATGGGTCAAGACCTTTCAGGCCGCTGGGGGAGTTCACAGCGAACCACCGACACCGGCTCTGGAACAATTGCTAGACCGACTGATGCTGGGACTGCGGCTGAAGGCGGGGATCAGCGGGGATCAGCTGCGATCGCATTGTTCTCCCGAAAGTTCTCCTAAAGCCTGGGTCATTCTCCATCAAACCCTCAAGCCCCACATTGAGCAGGGGTTGGTCATCGCTGAAGGGGATACCTGGGACAATCTTCGCTGTTTGCGCCTCAGCGATCCCGAAGGTTTTCTGTTTTCTAATGTGGTGCTGTCTGACTGTTTTCGGGCCTTAGAAGACCTCGGTGATGGGTGAAGTGACTGTGCTTTCGATCGCCCTCACTATAGTGAGACTGCATCGTCACAGATTCTCTCAAAGGTGCATTGCTGCGCGGATGCACCCTACAGCCCCGCTGAATTCAGGCTGGTGGGCAGTGCCCACCCTACGGCAGATCAAGGCTTTCGGCGATTTGCGAAAGTTGATTGCAGTAACATTCCACCCTACATCTCGCTCATCACCTCACCATCCCACCCACTCACCTACCCCATCTGGCCATCCACCCATCTACCCCCCACCCGCACCAAAAGTACTCCCCACACTAATGCCCCGCTCCGCCTTTGCAGTAAAGTAGATCCCTGTGACATTTTTATGGCTGACCCATGCCCAAGGTTCTAGTTTCTGACCCCGTTGACCAGGCGGGCCTCGATATTCTCTCCCAGGTCGCCCAGGTGGATGTCAACACCAGCCTCTCACCGGAAGAACTGGTGGCCACCATTGGCGACTACG
This sequence comes from Leptolyngbya sp. DLM2.Bin27, assembly GCA_007694115.1. Lineage (GTDB taxonomy): Bacteria > Cyanobacteriota > Cyanobacteriia > Phormidesmidales > Phormidesmidaceae > Nodosilinea. The sequence continues at coordinate 2,982 of RECJ01000142.1, forward strand.
ACGCGCTGATGATTCGCTCTGGCACCAAGGTGACCAAGGCGGTAATCGATGCGGGCCAGAACCTCAAAATCATTGGTCGGGCCGGGGTCGGGGTTGACAACGTCGATGTGCCCGAGGCCACCCGGCGGGGCATTGTGGTGGTCAACTCCCCCGAGGGCAACACCATTGCCGCCGCCGAGCACGCCCTGGCGATGATGATGGCGATGTCGCGCTACATTCCCAGCGCCGATCGCTCGGTCAAGGCCGGGGAGTGGAAGCGCAAAGACTTTACCGGGGTTGAAATCTATAAGAAAACCCTGGGCGTGGTGGGTTTGGGCAAAATTGGCTCCCACGTGGCCACCGTGGCGCGGGCCATGGGCATGAAGCTGCTGGCCTACGATCCGTTCATCTCTGCCGATCGCGCCGAACAGCTGGGCTGCCGCCTGGTGGATCTCGACCTGCTCTTCCGCGAGGCCGACTACATCACCCTGCATTTACCCAAAACCCCCGAAACTACCCACCTGGTGAACGAAAAAGCCCTGGCGACGATGAAGCCCACGGTGCGCATCATCAACTGCGCCCGGGGCGGCATTATCGACGAGGCGGCTCTGGCGAAGGCGCTACGCGAGGGCACCATCGGCGGCGCGGCGCTGGACGTGTACGAGTCAGAGCCCCTGGGCGAGTCGGATCTGCGGGAACTGGGGAAGGGAATCATTCTGACCCCCCACCTCGGCGCGTCTACCGAAGAGGCCCAGGTGAATGTGGCCATTGACGTGGCCGAGCAAATTCGTGACGTGCTGCTGGGGCTACCGGCCCGCTCGGCGGTGAATATCCCCGGTCTGCGCCCCGAGGTGATGCAAAAGCTGCGCCCCTACCTGCAGCTGGCCGAAACCCTGGGCAACCTGGTGGGCCAATTGGCCGGGGGCCGGGTGGAAGAACTCACCGTGCGGCTCCAGGGCGACATTGCCGGGGGCGACACCCAGCCGATCATGGTGGCGGCGCTGAAGGGGCTGCTCTCCCACGCGCTGCAAGAGCGGGTCAACTACGTCAACGCCTCCATTGAGGCCAAGGAGCGCGGCATTCACGTGATTGAGACCCGCGATGCCGACATTCGCGACTACACCGGGTCGCTGAACCTGTCGGCTAAGGGCAGCCTGGGTGAGCACTCGGTTACGGGGGTACTGCTGGGGGGCAGCGAAATTCGGGTCACCGACATCGACGAGTTTCCGATCAACGTGCCGCCGACTCAGCACATGCTGTTTACCTTGCACCGCGACATGCCGGGCATTATCGGCAAGATTGGCTCGCTGCTGGGCAGCTTTAACGTCAACATCGCCAGCATGCAGGTGGGTCGCAAAATTGTCCGGGGCGACGCGGTGATGGCGCTGAGCCTTGACGATCCGCTGCCTGAGGGCATTTTGGAAGAAATTCTCAAGGTGCCCGGCATTCGCGATGCCTACACGGTTAATTTGTAGGATGGGCAGAGCGTAGGGCGCTGAAGCTGCGGTGGGCTAACGCGATCGGCGATGAGGTGGTGGTGGGCAGTGCCCACCCTACAGCCGCAAATTTGGGGCTGTAGCCCGCACGGGGCAGGCCTATCTGTGATAATTGCGAGGCAATGCCGAGAATGGCTGTGGTCAACACCTGGTGGGAAGTAAAGGTACTGTGCGATCCGGCCCTGGAGGATACAGTTTTTTGGCGGTTTGACAGCTTTGGCAGCCAGGGCACCTCGACCCAGCAGCGAGGGTCGTCCTGCATTGTGCAGGCCTATTTTCCACAGCATCGGCTAGAACTGCTCGATCTATCGGCTCTAGCCCTGTTGATCAAGCAGGATGCCCTTTGCAACAGCCAACTGCTGCCTCGCATCAGCTGGCAGCTGATTGACGAAGAAGACTGGTCAAAGAGCTGGAAGGAGCACTGGAAGCCAGAACCAATTGGCGATCGCTTCTTGATCACCCCCGCCTGGCTCGAACCACCGGACGACAACCAGCGGCTGGTGCTGCGCCTCGACCCAGGGGTGGCCTTTGGCACCGGCAACCACCCCACCACCCAGCTCTGCCTAGAGTCGTTAGAGATGCGGCTCACCTACGAGCGCACCGATGTCACCATTGCCGACATTGGCTGCGGATCTGGCATCCTCTCGATTGGGGCGCTGCTGCTGGGGGCCGAAAAAGCCTATGCGGCCGATACCGACGATCTGGCGGTGCACTCGGCCATGGGTAACCGGGCGCTGAATGGGCTGACGGAGGCGGAGCTACCGCTGCTGCACGGGAGCTTGGATGCGATCGCAGCCGCTATCCCCGCCCCGGTTGACGGCATCGTCTGCAACATTCTGGCCGAGGTGATCATGGATCTGATTCCCCAGATGCACACCATTGTCACCGCCGACGGCTGGGGCATTCTCAGCGGCATTTTGCTCGACCAGTCGAAGCTGGTGGCCGATACCCTAGAGCAGCACGGCTGGGTGGTGTCTACCCTGTGGCGGCGGCAAGAATGGTGCTGTCTGAATGTAAGGCGATCCCCAGACCTATGAACGCTTCTAACCTCGGCTTTGCCGCGAAAGTCATCGGCCTCTCAGGGGCGATCGGTGCAGGCATTAAGTACGCGCTGCCAGCCCTTCTGGCAGGCTCTGCCGCCGGACAAAACAATCCGGCCCTGGCGGTGGTAGTGGGGCTGCTGGTGGCACCCTCCCTGCTGATGGGCGGTCTATTTTGGCTGCGACGCGGCGGTAATCCTTAAGCTAGGTCCATGCGTACCATCGACAGCATCAACGACAAAATTCGCCAGGGCAAAGCGGTGGTGCAGACCGCCGAAGCCTTTAAGGTCTATGCCAAAGAGCAGGGGATCGCCGCCGCCGCCAAGGCGGTAGATGTGGTCGTCACCGGCACCTTTGAGCCCATGGAATCGTCGGGGGCAATGCTCAACCTGGGCCACACCGACCCGCCCATCAAGCTGCTAGAGTGCTATCTCGATGGCGTGCCCGCCTACGCGGGCTTTGGTGCGGTAGATGTGTGCCTGGGGGCCAGCCAGCCCACCGTGGCCGGGCGCGGTGGGGCCGACCTGGGCGACACCGAAGCGGTGCGCGAGCACGGCGGCGGCCATGTGATCGCTGACCTGATTGCCGGGCGCAGCGTGCCGCTTCAGGCCACAGGCCACGGCACCGACTGCTACCCCCGCACGGCCCTCGAAACCACCATCACCCGCGACAGCATCAACCAGTTTTATCTGTTTAGCCCCCGAGGGCTGTATCAAAATTTTATTGTCGGGGTGAACGGGGGCGATCGCACCCTCTCCACCTATCTCGGCCCGCTACAACCGCGCCTGGGCAATGCCGTCTACGCCAACCCCGGTGCCCTCTCACCCCTGCTGAATGACCCTGACCTAGAGGCAATCGGCATCGGCACCCGAATTTTCTTTGGCGGTGGCGTGGGCTACGTGGCCTGGGAGGGCACCCAGCACTTCCCGCTCCAGCGGCGGCTGCCCAACCGCACCCCCATCGGCCCCGCCGCCACCCTGGCCCTGATCGGCGATGCCAAGCAAATGCGGCCCGCATGGGTGCGGGGCTGCTACTTCAGGGGCTACGGCCCTTCGCTCATGCTGGGGGTCGGTGTGCCCATTCCCATGCTCAACGAGCAGGTGGCGGCCCACTGCGCCGTAGAGGATACCGACATTGTCGCTCCAGTGATGGATTTCTCCATTCCTCGGCGGGTGCGGCCCACCTTTGGGCTGGTCAGCTACGCCCAGCTCAAGTCAGGCAGCATTGTCATTGAGGGGCAGCCCGTGCGCACCGCACCGCTGGCCAGCCTCTACCTCGCCCGCCGGGTGGCCGATGAGCTCAAGCAATGGATTGAAGCTGGGGAATTTGAGCTGGCGGCTCCGGTGGCGGCTCTGCCCCAAGATCGTACTTTTTTGCCCCAAGACGCCCTGGGCAGCTAACCCAGAGCAGCGAGGGGAATTTTACTCGTTTGGGCTCGTGGTTTCAGGGCTGGGTTCCGGGGCGGCCTCACGCTTTTTAGGGCGACTTGACCCGGCATCGCTGCCCGTTACCCCGGTGGGCCTACGACTGGGCATTGGGGGGCGGCTACCGGGGCCACCGCGCAGGCCAGGCCTACCCCGCCGTGGGCCACCGCCGCTGCCCTTGGGCCGCTTTTTGGGGGGCACAATGCCCACCATAGAGGCCTCGCTGAGCACCAGCAGCTTGGCATCGCGCTTTACCTTAAAATCCCAAAAATGGCCGACGGTGCGGCCTTGGATCGTGCCGTGCAGCAGCAGCTTAAAGGGCTTGGCCGGGCCAGGGCTGCGCTTGGCCGCCTGAAGAATTTTCACGGCGATGCACTGGTCTTCAGGCGTATATTTCACCACTTCGCCCCGAATGGAAAAAAAGTTGTCGTCCACCGGGGGGAGGTCGGCTAGGTCTGGTTTTTCCGCCGCCTTGCCCTCAGCGGCTTCGTCACCGTCACCTGGGGGGGCTTCGCCGGGCAGCCCCAGGGTTTCGGGTTCCCAGACGCCAACAATTTGCAGGTGCAGATCTTGATCGTCGTTGTCTAGCTCACGACGGGTGCGAGGGTATACCACCCACAGGTGAGAAGCCGATAGATCGATGTGCTTTTTGACTAGGCTCGTAATGCGACCCAGCAGCACCGAGTCAATCACATGGCCGTCTTCGGTGGTGAGGTTACCTCGGTTGAGCTGGTCAGCTTCGCTGGGTTCGTAGGTACCTCTCACCAGGCCAATGGCCCGATACTGCATGGGCTCACTGGGGGGAGCAATCGGCTGATAGCGATAGGTCTCGGGGTCTGGCTCAGGCACCGCAGCAACGGCGGGCTTGGTCACGGCGGCGGGTTCAGCTGTCTTGGCCGCTGGCTTGACCGCAACCACGCTAGGCTCTGGGGCCACAGGCGGACGCACCGGACGCACCGGACGCACTAGCGGTGGTCGTGCCGCCAACTTTTTACCGTCATCAGACTTGGCTTGAATATCACTTTTATTATTAGATGCGTCTTGATCTGCAGAACCCATGACACCACCGATCCACTCTCAACATGAACTAGCCACCCAATCGCAATGGCAAACTTGCGCATGACTTAGCCTGTAAGCCTAGCGTAACATTCACTCTTTTATATGCATTGTTGGGGCAATATTTAAGCAGGGCTAAAGCCACCGGCCAGCCCATTGGGGCCTGGCCCGCGAAGGTCGCCATGCTCATTAGCCTTTGGCAATGCAAGTGCTGTAGCTGACTGCTGCCAGTATGCACGGGTTGGTTACTCTAGTTTCCATCGCTGACGGTTAGCAATCCGTATTGTTTCTGAGTTTCTTGCTAATTTCTTTGTTAGTGTAGCCCTGGCATTGGCCCGATCTCGCCCTGGGTTCAGGTCTAGCCCCAGGCTAAGGCGCTAAGATCAAAGGCGCTAAGACCATGGGCCTGAGCTATTTTTTGCGATCGCGAAGCCTCACCTTCGGTCAATCGCACCTTTCGCCCTGTTCCCTCCATGAGATAAACCCGTGACTGCAAACCGCAACCGTTGGCTCGTTGGCACCGTCTTGACCCTGGCCCTCGCCGCCTTTTTGTCGCTGTCACTGCTGCCCCTGTTGGGCGGCGCTGGCAACCGCCGGGGCGGTGATACCGCCGATGCCAACCCCACCGTCGACCCCACCTCTATGCAGGCTGAGCTAGAGGCCCAGGCCCGAGGCTACGAGTTAGTGCTAGAGCGTGAACCCGACAACCAAACGGCCCTTGAGGGGCTAGTCGACACCCGGATTCAGCTCAACGATATTGAGGGAGTCGTAGGCCCACTAGAAAGATTGGTCGAGCTCAACCCAGCGGTGCCCGATTATGCGGTGCTGTTGGCCCAGACCAAGCAGCAGCTAGGCGACCTAGAAGGAGCGGCTCAGACCTACCGACAGGTACTCGATCAGCAGCCTGGCAACATGAACGCTCTCCAGGGGCTAACGGTGCTGTTGGTCCAACAAGGTCGGCCCCAAGCTGCCATTGGGCTACTGCAAGACACACTAAAAACCGCCGACCGATTAGAGTCAGAGGGCGCAGCGGCCAACGTTGACACGATCTCAGTGAAGCTGCTGCTGGCCCAGGTGCATGTGGAGGCCAACAGCCCTGAGCAGGCGATGGCGATTTACGACGACACGATTGCCCTAGCGCCAGAGGACTTTCGCCCGGTGCTGGCTAAGGCTTTAGTGCTGCAAGATCAGGGCAACACTGACTTAGCCCAGCCGCTCTTTGCCCAGGCCACAGCCTTAGCCCCGGCCCAGTTCAAAGACCAAATTGAGCAGATGTCTGCCCAAAGTCAGGTCGAGTCGGGGGCCAGGGGTGAGAGCACAGATATCCCGCCAACTCCGGGGGCAGCAGACTCAGCCGAATAGGCTAGCTCACCGCTCGTGCCGGGGAGGTTGAGCTCACCGATCTCCCTGAGCGGCTAGGGCTAGCCTGACTGTCGGCCACAGGCTCAAACTCAATGTGGTTAAACAGCGTGGTCACAAAGGCAAACAGCAGAAACGGCAGCGACAGCACCAAGATTAGGCCAACAGTGGCCAGGGCAACGATGGGCTGCCGCGCCCCCATCAGCGCCAAAGATGCCGCCAGACTGATGAATAAAATCACTAGCCAGGCGATAATCTGGCCGTAAATGTCGCCAAAGGTGAGGGTGCAAGTGAAACGATACTTATGCCCGAATTCCATATTGGTGTCCTGCCACAATCAGTCCTATTAGGGATCAGCATATCGGGCAGACCTTTTTCTCTGTGGTTTCTCAATATTTCCACAAACGTTGCAATGAAATGTTGCAGTCCGTGAAGTAAATCTCACACTTCAGGGGCTTTGCCGATCTGGGGTGGGCACAGTTTTTGTCGCCAGCCCCTGCTGGTTCCTAACCAGTTGAGATCTGCTGATCGCTGTCTAGTACATTAAGGCAGAAGGCAGAAGGCAGAAGGCAGAAGGCAGAAGGCAGAACGGGAACTCCATGTCATACAAGGGTTTCGACGTTAGCCAATTGGTTGGTTTATTTCTGCCTCGGGGTACTAGAGGGCTATGGCATACCAATATCTCCTGTTTTACAAACCCTACAACGTGCTCAGCCAGTTTAGTGAGGGCAGCACCCCACCCGCCGCTAGCCGATCGCGACTCACCCTTAAAGACTTTGTGCCAGTGGAGCAGGTCTATCCGGTGGGGCGGCTCGATCGCGATAGTGAGGGGCTGATGCTGCTCACCAATCACGGTCAGGTACAGCATCGGCTCAGCGATCCGCGCTTTGCGCACCCCCGCACCTATTGGGTACAGGTCGAACATGTGCCCACCCCCAGGGCCCTAGATCAGCTGCGCCAGGGAGTGATCATCAAGGGCTATCACACTCGCCCCTGCCGGGCGCAGCTGATCCCAGCTCCCGCCGCCCTACCGCCGCGCGATCCGCCCATTCGCCATCGTCAAACCATTCCCACCGCTTGGCTAGAACTGACCCTTGAGGAGGGTAAAAATCGCCAGGTGCGCCGTATGACTGCCGCTGTCGGCCATCCCACGCTACGGCTGGTGCGAGTCGCGATCGCACATCTCCACCTCGGTGCTCTCCAGCCCGGTGAATGGCGATTTACAACCGCCGCTGAGCGGCAGGCTCTGCTGCAGCTCTAGCGTTGTTCTCAGCCACTTGACAATGCCTGAGCTAAAAACCAATTGGTTAACAGGTTGGGGCCGAAGCAGTGAGCTACCATGGGTTTGCGGTGGGGCACTCCAGGCTGCACCCATGCGATACTAAAGGGGCAATCGGGTGCTACGGACGCTGCTGTGTTGACATGCTTGTGCTAGCACAGGGTGAATAGGCTTGGATCTACAGGTTTAACCACCGCCCCAGTTCTCGATTTTGGCCGGTCAACTTCCCCGGAACCCACGGTTTCTGTTAGATAGTTTCTGTGACCTATCGGCTAGCTAGCCTAATTTTGGATCACTGCTAGGATGCTGAGTTGCCCTTTTTGTGCGTTTGAAAATACCGATTCACAGCGGTTCTGTGAGCAATGTGGCCAGCCGCTGCAGCGGTGGCGCGTAATTGACATTGCCGGATCTGGAGTCGAGCCTCCCCCGCTCGCCCCAGCGGCCAATGGCGATCGCCTATCGTATCTAGATGCCGACCAACGCTACCGATTAATTCATTCGTCCAGTAGTATTGCCTCCATCGAGCCAGCGGCCACCCTAGTGCTCGATTGTCAGCCCGACGCCGGTTCACCCCTGCAACCCCTACAGCAGGCCTGGTTGGATACCCCCGCCCTTGACCCAGCCAGCGAACCCCTAGCCGCCGCCGTACCCGCCGCCGCCCATCCTTACCTAGCGCTCCAGGCCGACTATTTTCCGGCTATTCCCGAGCTGCACAATGCCTGGTCGACCAGCGATCGCACCCTGCTGCTCATAGAAGACCGCAGCCACTGGCTATCCCTTGGGGTGGGCTGGTCTGCCATTGATGACCCCTTTCAGCACATCCAGTGGCTGTTTGAAACCACGCTGCTGTGGCAAGCCCTAGCGCCCTGGCAAGGACAGGCGACCCTACTCACGCCCCAGCGACTGACCCTGAACGAAAACAGCCTGATCTGCCTCACCCAAATCGATCAAGGAGCCAACCCATCGCCACTGCCGATCTCGGCCCTGGGGAAGATGTGGCAGACCCTAGTCAGCAACAGCACGGCCAGCCTACCACCGGCAGTGCAAGCCCTGGTAGATGCGGTAGCTAACGGTACGCTGCTCCAGATCAACCATCTGCAAAACACCCTAGCCGAGCTGGCCCAGGCGTATCAAGCACCAGAGCCTGACCCTCCAGCGGTGCCTTGGTCTCCCCCCGTCGACAACACCGCCGAGTCAAACCTAGAAGATCTACGCGACCTTGCGTTTAGCGATCTAGAGGCAGAGGCCGGCTTCGATGCTCAAGAGATCGTCGAAGACGAAGGCAGTGGAGGCATTGAGGCCCCCACCATGGTATTGCCCATGAAGCTGGCCCACCTAGATGACGCCGGCCAGAGTCATGTAGGCCAGCAGCGCCACCACAATGAAGACTGGTTCTTTACCCAGGCCCAGCTGCACAAAGTTAGCGGCCCCCAGGGCACGGTGCTGCGGTCGAAGGGGCTTTACATTCTTTGCGATGGCATGGGCGGTCACGCCTCTGGGGAAGTTGCTAGCCAGCTGGCGGTGCGAACCCTGCGAGACTACTTGACCCATCACTGGGGCGACCAACTGCCCGATCAAAGTGTACTCACTGAGGCAGTAGTTACCGCCAACCAGACCATTTATAGCATCAACCAATCCAACGCCACATCGGGGGTTGGGCGGATGGGAACTACCCTGGTCATGGTGCTGGTGCACAACCTAGAGATTGCCGTGGTACATGTGGGCGACAGCCGCCTCTATAGCTACAGCAAACGCCTAGGGCTGAGACAGCTTACCCTAGACCATGCCGTCGGTCAGCGCGAGATCAACCGAGGGGTAGAGCCAGCCTTGGCCTACGCTCGCCCCGATGCCTATCAACTCACCCAAGCCCTGGGGCCAAGGAGCAAAGAAGACCTCTTTCCCAGCATTGCTTTCCACGAGATCACCGAAGATACGCTGCTGCTGCTGTGCTCCGATGGGCTGAGCGACAATAACCTGCTAGAGCGCCATGTCGATAGCCATGTGGCAGGTTTGCTGAGTTCAAAAGCAAATTTAGAGAGTGGTGTAGCCCAACTGACTGATTTAGCCAATGAAAAAAATGGCCATGACAACATCACGACCATTTTGATTCGGATCAAGCTGCAGCCGGATATGGCCTCGCTGACCAATTAGTCAAGCTGGTTGCATTGGCCCCGACGTTAAAGCCTGCCCGACTGACAGGGTGGGCGGGGCCATCCGCTAATCCTCTTCCCAAGACTGCACAGCTAACAACTCTTGGATGGGATCTTGGGTAGAAAAGTCGAATTCTTCTAGCTCCTGCTTCCAATGGCTCCAGTCGTCACCAAACAGGAAGGCAATCTTCCAGATCGGATCGCTGGGGCTAACCACTTTGGATTTCTTAACTAGAGACTCAACTTGGCGCTGGAACTTCACCATGGGGTGAGCGACAACTAAGTCGGCAATTGCTTCAGTCATATTTTCGATTCAAAAAGCTCTTGGGAACGTCGGTCTAGAGCCAGTCTGCACACTCTTGAAACTTGCGCAGGCGCTAGCCCTATATTCAGGAACACAGCATAGCACAAGACGAAAGAACACAGGTCTTGTCTAAAGCCTTGTCTGTACGATGCGTTGGGAGGGTGGCATCGAGTTTCTTTCGATGTCCACTGGCCTCTATCATATCCAACGTTGGCGATAGTTGTGGGTTGTCTCTCGCCCAAGTTAGGGGGAGATAACCGTACCCTGGGGCCCGGATCAGGGCTAGCCTGGGTTTGGGAGTTACCCTCTAGGTTTACCCATAGTCGCTAAACTATAATCTAACCCCTTAGAATCTAAATCTTTACTGCCTTCCCCACTGACCCAATGGCTCAAACTGATCTGTCTGCACCTGAAGCCCCTGCTCCTATGGTTCTGCCTCGCACCAGCGAGTCGGACAAACTGAAGCGCATTCGCCACACCTTCTCCCACGTGATGGCGATGGCGGTGCAGACGCTGTTCCCCAAGGTGCAGGTCACCATTGGCCCATGGATTGACTATGGCTTCTACTACGACTTTGATAGCCCCGAGCCCTTCACCGAGCAAGATCTCAAGGCGATCAAAAAAGAGATGATCAAGATCATCAACAAAAAGCTGCCAATAGTTCAAGAAACGGTGACTCGGGAAGAGGCTCAGCAGCGCATTGAGGTGTTGGCAGAACCCTACAAGCTAGAGATCCTGCAAGACCTGCAAGACCCCATTACCCTCTACCATCTGGGAGACCAGTGGTGGGATCTGTGCGCTGGCCCCCACGTGGACAGCACCGCCGACCTCAACCCCAAGGCCTTTGAGCTGGAGAGCGTAGCCGGGGCCTACTGGCGGGGCGACGAGAAGCGCGCTCAGCTGCAACGGATCTACGGCACCGCCTGGGAAACGCCGGAGCAACTGCAAGAGTATAAGCGCCGTCGCGAAGAGGCCAAGCGCCGCGACCACCGCCGGCTGGGCAAAGAGCTGGGTCTATTTATTTTTGCCGACGATGTGGGGCCAGGCCTACCCCTGTGGACGCCCAAAGGTACCGTGCTGCGTTCGACCCTAGAGACATTTCTTAAAGAAGAGCAGACCAAGCGGGGTTACCTGCCGGTGGTGACGCCCCACATTGCCCGGGTAGACCTGTTTAAGACCTCGGGCCACTGGCAAAACTACCGGGAAGACATGTTTCCGCTGATGGCAGACGATGACGCTGCTCGCTTAGCGGAGGAAGGCTTTGTGATGAAGCCGATGAACTGCCCCTTTCACATTCAGATCTATAAGAGTGAGCTGCGGTCTTATCGGGAGCTGCCCCTGCGGCTGGCAGAATTTGGCACGGTATATCGCTATGAGCAATCGGGAGAGCTGGGCGGGCTGACTCGGGTGCGGGGCTTTACGGTGGATGACTCGCACCTGTTTGTGCGCCCAGAGCAGCTCGACGACGAGTTTCTCAAGGTGGTAGACCTGATTCTCACGGTATTCCGCAGCCTCAAGCTGAAAAACTTCAAGGCGCGGCTGAGCTTTCGCGACCCGGAGTCAACTAAGTACATTGGCGGCGACGAGGTGTGGGAAACCTCTCAAAATGCCATTCGCCGGGCGGTGCAAACCCTGGGCATGGAGTATTTTGAGGCTCCGGGAGAGGCAGCGTTTTATGGCCCTAAGCTCGACTTTATCTTTCGCGATGCCCTAGAGCGCGAGTGGCAGCTGGGCACGGTACAGGTCGACTACAACCTGCCCGAGCGCTTTGACCTAGAGTATGTGGCTGAAGACGGCTCGCGCCAGCGCCCGGTGATGATTCACCGCGCCCCCTTTGGTTCCCTAGAGCGGTTGATCGGCATTTTAATCGAAGAGTATGCCGGGGATTTCCCGCTGTGGCTGGCACCGGTGCAGATGCGGCTGCTGCCGGTGACCGAGGAGCAGCTGGGCTTTGCCCAGTCAGTAGCCGATCAACTCCTGGCCCAGGGGGTGCGGGTTGAGGTCGATGCCAGCGGCGATCGCCTCGGCAAGATGGTGCGCAATGCCGAAAAGGCCAAGGTACCAATCATGGCGGTGGTCGGCGCTAAGGAGCTGGAGGCCAATGCCCTCAATATTCGCACCCGTGCCCAGGGGGAGCTAGGGGCGCTGCCCGTGGCCGAGGTGGTGGATCGGGTGGCGGGTGCGATCGCAGCCCGTGCCGACTTCTAACCCCGCCAGCCTCGAACTCAGACCCCCGGTTTCTAGCTTGCGCCGTAGTCTCCTGAGACTGGTGGGTAAAGAAACCGGGGGTCTGCTCGTAGCTAGGGCATTGCGGGCAGGTCAGCGTCGAGCTGCCGCAGGTCGAGCAGAGACTGCTCCATAGACTGAATCAGAGACTGCACCTCGCGATCGCGCGCCTGAGCCGTTTGGGTGGCCATCTCTGTCAGCACATTTAGGCAGGAGTTCATACCAGCCGCAAACTCAAACCGGGTGACGGTGGTGTCGCCCCGAAAGCTGCCATCGGGGTAGCCGCTAACGCAGCCGTAGACCCCGGCTAGGTTCAGCAGCGCCGCGTAGGCCCAGTGGTCAGGAGACACATCGGTAAAGGGCATCACCAGGGTGCCCTCGCCAGCTTGAACCATGGGGTTCTGCAACTCAGAGCCGGTAGATCCATTAGCCTGCCCAAGCTCCGCCTGGGCGGGGGTGGGGATGGCAATTGCCCCCAACCCAGCCCCTAGGGCTAGACCCAAGCCGAATCGCATCAGTGAATTAGTTTTCATCCCAAGCATCCTACCCATTGCACAACGCCTATGTTTAGCCTAACGCCTCACAGCCCTACCGTAGCCCAGTGATCGGGTCGCAGGGGCCTCCCAAAAAGTGATACTATCCTTGGCCTAAATGTTCCTCAGCTGCCGGAGATTTTTGCGGTGTCAATGCCTGTTTCTGTCACTGTGCCTGCCACCACTGCCAACCTTGGCCCCGGCTTTGACTGTTTGGGCGCAGCGCTAACGCTCTACAATCGCTTTGGCTTCAGCGCCCTTGACCAAGCCCCGGGATCTGTGACCATCGCAGTCAGCGGGCCGGAGTCGGATCGAGTGGCTACCGACGCCTCTAATCTGGCCTATCAGGCCTTCACCTATTTTTATCAGCAGCAGGGATTGACGGTGCCTGCAGTCGAGATCTCGATTGAGTTGGCGGTTCCCCTGGCGCGCGGGCTGGGCAGTTCGTCTACGGCAATTGTCGGCGGGCTGCTGGGGGCCAACGCTCTGAGCCCAAAACCGCTTGATCAAGCAGCGCTGGTGGCTATGGCCATTGCCCTTGAAGGGCACCCCGACAATGTGGTGCCTGCCCTGGTAGGGGGCTGTCAACTTGCCGTAGCGCAGGACGATGGCACCGCCATGCTCTGTGCGATCCCCTGGCACAGCGACGTTATCCCGGTGGTGGCGATCCCCGACTTTGAGCTGTCTACCGCCGAGGCCCGCCGGGTGCTACCCGCCACCTACAGCCGCGCCGATGCCATCTTTAACACCGCCCACCTGGGTCTGCTGCTGCGCGGGTTAGAGTCGGGTCGAGGCGACTGGCTGCGGGTGGCCCTGGGCGATCGCATTCATCAACCCTATCGCCAAGCTCTGATTCCGGGCTACGCTGCCGTCACCGCCGCCGCCCTAGAGGCTGGAGCCCATGGCCTAGTGATCAGCGGGGCTGGCCCGACCCTCTTGGCCCTGGCCCCGACGGCTGCAAGTACGGCGGTGGCAACGGCCATGGCTGCCGCCTGGGCCCAGGCGGGGCAATTGGTCAAGGCCCAAGCGCTGACCCTAGAGCCCCGTGGAGCCCAGGTGAGTTTCTCCTAGCCAATCCCGGCGGCACGGCTTCAGCGATCGCCCCAACGACACCGCACAGCAGCTCTAAACCGAGGCTGGGGCAACCAAACGTAACACTTTAGATATTGATGTATCTAAATGTGAGTGCTTGCTCCGATTAATTCAAATATGCAAAATGACTCAAAAGCTGGCACAGACTTCACTACAGCCTGCTGGACATCAATGTTTTGCAAGTTTTTCTCAAAATTACTTATCAAATGTTTGTTAAGTTTCCTATACTAGGGACAAGCGCAAAGATAGGTATATCTCTCTATCGATCTTGCGGTCCGGTTTGTTATCGTCGTGCCCCCTAAGGCTACGGCTCGCTCGCTGAAGTCCTCCGACCTCCTCGCCTAGGGTAGGCCGCCGCGAACAGCATTGGTAGTTCATCCTTAAACCGATGTTTTACCCAGGGTGTGTGTCCGCCTCAGACCAGACACTAAAACCGGAACCTGAATGCGCTGGCTGTTTTGTTGTAGTACTACTCACGCGACTTGTCATGCTGACCGAGCAATTTCCGTGGCTGACGACCCTGGTTGTGTTGCCTTTACTGGCGATTTTGCCGATCCCTGTACTGCCCGACCGCAATGGGCAAACCCTGCGCTGGTACGCCCTAGGCATCGGCTTTATCGAGTTTTCGCTAATTCTCTACACGTTTGCTAATTTTTATCACCTCAACCAGCCTGGCCTTCAGCTGGTCGAGCGCTACAACTGGGTGCCCCAGGTGGGCCTGACCTGGTCTCTCGGGGCCGACGGTCTAGCCATGCCCCTCGTCGTGCTGAGCGGTTTGGTAACGACTCTGGCGATTTTAGCTTCCTGGAATATCACCCGTCGTCCTCGCCTGTACTTCAGCCTGCTGCTGGTGATGTACAGTGCCCAGGTTGGCGTGTTTTTGGCCCAAGACCTGGTTATGTTCTTCTTCATGTGGGAATTGGAGCTGGTGCCGGTGTACCTGCTGATTTCCATTTGGGGCGGCAAGCAGCGGCTCTACGCCGCGACTAAGTTTATTCTCTACACCGCCATTGGCTCTATCTTTATTTTGGTCGCAGCTCTGGCCATGGCCTTTTATGGCGACAATGTCACCTTCAACCTGGCAGAGCTGGCTCAGAAAGACTACAGCCTGACCTTCCAGCTGTGGGTTTACGCCGCCTTTTTGGTGGCCTTTGCGGTCAAGCTACCGATCTTTCCCCTGCACACCTGGCTACCCGATGCCCACAGCGAAGCCCCTGCGGCGGTATCAATGATTTTGGCTGGGGTGCTGCTGAAGATGGCGGGCTACGGCCTGATTCGGATGAACATTGAGATGCTGCCCGACGCGCACCTCTACTTTGCCCCCGTGCTGGCTATTCTCGGCGTGGTGAATGTGATCTATGCCTCGATGACCGCCTTTGGCCAAGACAACCTCAAGCGCCGCATGGCTTACTCATCGGTGGCTCACATGGGCTTTGTGCTGATTGGCTGTGCTGCCTTCACCACCCTGGGCATGAGCGGTGCCATGCTGCAAATGATTTCCCACGGGCTGATTGCAGCGGTGATGTTCTTCCTTTCGGGGGTGACCTACGAGCGCACCCAAACCCTCGACATGGATCAGATGGGTGGGATAGCTCGCAAGATGCCGTCCAGCTTTGCCTTCTTTACGGCGGCTTCGATGGCCTCTTTGGCGCTGCCCGGCATGAGCGGGTTTGTCAGCGAGATTGCGGTGTTCTTGGGCATGGCCACTAGCGATGTCTACAGCACGACCTTTAAGACGGTAATCATCATCGGGGCTGCCGTCGGTGTGGTGCTGTCGCCGGTTTACCTGCTGTCGATGCTGCGCCGCATCTTCTACGGCGACGCGGGTCAGGTGGTGGCCAAGGTGCCCAACATCATTGACATTCGCCCTCGCGAAGCCTTTGTGGCGGCCTGTCTACTGGTGCCCATTATCGGCATTGGTCTTTACCCCAAGCTGGCGACTCAGGTATATGACGCTAAGACCGTTGAAGCGGCTAGCCGGGTGCAGCATACATTGCTGGCCGCTGCGCCCACCTCATCGCTCTACGCCCACATCATGGTGGCTCCCCAGGTGGCTGTGGCTGAGTTACCAGCGGCAGCAACTGTTCAAATCGACTAGTTGTCGCTCAAAACAGGTTGCTTAAGAAAGTCGCTCAAATCATGTCGCTCAAATAATTGAGTCGTAACTGACTGCACTCTGGCTGACGGGCCGGGGTGCAGTTTTTGTCGGTACCCCTTCGACTTGGGCGACCGTCTCAGGCAACTGGCCAATTTAAACGCCAATTTAAACACTGTCTCTGGGCATGCTTACAACCAAGCCCCAGCCTTCACAATGACAATATTGAGATCGTGAGATCGCACCCCCCTGATCGCGATCCAAGCTGTCGACTGTCAACTTTGGTGATTTTTTGTAAGCAAGCTATGGCTCAGAGACACCAGTGTCCTCACTGCAACAATCAACACCTGCTGCCCATTGGGGTGCGCGGGATTCGTCAGTGCTCTCGCTGTAAAGCCTTTGTGGACCTGCGATCGCGCCACTGGCTGAAGCGATTAATTCGGGATTTAGCGGCTTAATTCTGCCCCTACGGCATAGCGGGTCAGCTCGGGGTAAGGGACAATGGATTAGCCCTACAACGAGGCGCATCCATGGCTGGCAAATTTTTTCAAAAACCAGGCCCCGAATTGGCAGATCGGGTACCCCCAGGCCAGCATTTGGCCAAGGGTTTTCCGGTGCTCACCTACGGCGACACCCCCGCAGTAACCCAGGCCAACTGGTCGTTGAGCATCAGTGGGCTCGCCGAGGCCAAGGTGTTTACCTGGGCCGAGATCATGGCCCTACCCCAGCGCGAGTTTACCGCTGACTTTCACTGCGTCACCACCTGGTCGAAGCTGGATGTGACCTGGGGCGGGGTGAGCGTTACCGATTTGATGGCGCAGCTTGCGGTGGAGCCAGCGGCAGCCCACGTGATGCTGCACTGCTACGGCGGCTACACCACCAATCTGGCCCTGGCTGACTTTAACCGGCCCGCCAACTTTTTCGCCCACACCCTTGCTGGGGAGCCGCTGCCCGCCGAGCACGGTGGCCCCATGCGGCTGGTAGTGCCCCACCTCTACGCCTGGAAAAGCGCTAAGTGGATCAGCGGTCTGGAGTTTTTAGCCGACCCAGCCCTGGGCTTTTGGGAGCGCAATGGCTACCACCCCCGGGGCGAACCCTGGGCGGAGGAGCGATATAGCGATCGCTAGAGCCTCGGCCTAGCGGTTGCCGTAGCGACCCCAGCTGAGAAAGGTCGTAACCATATAGAGCACAATGGCGGAGCCAATAATCGAAGGCACCACCGGCACCTCCTGAAAGCCCCAGGCCAACCAGGGCTGGGTAAAACTGTACTGTTGCAGGAGGTAATCCACCACCCACTGCCCCAGAAATACCCCAATCAGACCGATCAGCACCAGGCCCAAAAGCTTGCCGGGCACCTGCCTCGGCACTAGAATGTTGGCGGCAAAGGCACAGACCAGAGCAATTAAAACTTGAACGAGCAAACTCACTAGATCATCCACGGTGCGTACTCCTAAAGCCAGCGCTATCTGGCCCTGTGTTAGACATGTGTTAGATCTAACGTACCCACCTCAGCTGCCCTGAGATCGCCCAAGGCCAGAGCTACGCGCTAAATCCACCCCTGGATAGCGGCTTGATAGACAGCCTGGTAGCGGTTTTTGGCCTGTAGTTTGGTGAGGCTATTATTGATGTGGAATTTTACTGTGCTCTCACTAATGTGAAGGCGGTTGGCGATGTCGCGATCGCGCAGCCCTTGGGCCAGCAGCGCCATAATCTCTCGCTCTCGATCAGAGGGGCGCGGCAGACCTGGGGGCAGCAGAGCATCTACCGACTGGCCCTGGGCCACGAGTTCCACAATTTGCGTGAGCTGATCGACGGTGATTGTCCAGTCAATCACGGCTTTGACCTGGGCGGGGGGTGGGCTAGCGGCATTGACCCGCACCCAGATAATCTGGGCTGCACCCTGGGCCACCCCCTGGGCCACAGCGGCGCTGTCAGTAATCACCACGGCCGCTGGATCAGAGGGGGCACAGAGAACTAATCTGGCTTTGTAGGCAATGCAGGTGAGCGCTACCTGCACTAGGGCCGTGGTGCACTGAATGCTGACCAGAGTGCCCGCCGACCCAGCACCGTAGGGAACTTGCAGGGACAGCTGTACCATCTGCTGCCGGGGGCCGGGCTGGGTCTGGAGACTGCCCCCCAAACAGGTGGCCATAAAATTGAGCTGGTGGCAGTGCGATCGCCAGCGGGCCGCCGCTGCTTCAGTTGTCTCGGCGGCAGGCGACGTGGCCACAATGGCCTCTAGGGTCACCTCGGCTGCACCATAGATCAGGCGAGCGTAGTCGCAGCAAAACGCGTTGAGCAACTCGGCTAGCTGCACAAAAATATGGGCGGTGGAGGCGGGCAGCACAGTTTCAGTGCCCACCAGGGTCATGGTAGTGCTGGTCAAAATAGTGGCGAGCTGGTCAGACAGGCTCAAGGGCTGAGACAGGGTTGCCCTCACAGGCTGGCTGGTCTCGATGCCAAGGGCGGCATCGAGGGCAACGGTGGCAGTCATGCAGAGCACTTGCAGCACCTCTAAAAACTCGGCCGCCATGGGGCTGTGGCTAAAGGTGGCTAGCACGCCAATCACCCGATCGCCGGTCATCAGCGGATAGCCCGCAAACCCTTGAATACGGTTGGCAGTGGCCCAATCACGGTCTTTTACCCAGGTCTCTTCGGCCAGACGGTTACTGAGAAATGGCACTCGGTTTTGGGCAATTTTTCCCACCTTGTAAGCGCCCATGGGCACTCGGGCAAAGGAGCCATTGATGTGGGTATACAGCCCCGATGAGGCCACCAGCCGCAGCGTTAACCGATCGGGTTCGACCACCCAAATGCGGGCAAAGGCGCAATCAAACTGATCGACTAGGCCATCGGTGATGAAGCGAGCGACGGTCGCTGGTTCCAGACAGCCAGACAGCCGCTGGGCAATTCTGTTGACCCGCTGCAAATCGAGCAGCAGCTGGGCCTGGTTGGGCAAATCAACACTAGAGCTATTCACGCTGGCGAAAGCAGGCCCCACGGATATATTGGCCGTGCTCTTCATAGATTGGATTGAATTGGGTCAATCCTCTGTATCGGTTGACACAGGCTCAAAGACTTTCTAGCCCAGCTCTACCCAACGGGGCTGGGGTGGGCGACATGGCAGACGGGGGGTAAGCAGCGAGGCAGATCGGGCGCTAGGGGCGCTAGGGGCGCTAGGGGGCGCTGGGGGCGCTATCGTCAGACCGGTCGAGGGCGGGGGGGGAATCTTTAAACCGATCCTTGGCGGCGGTAAACGCCTCTTTCATGGCGACTTGAATTTTTTCGGGGTCGGGCTTTTTGCCCCCCAGCAGGTCGCCAAAGTAAACGCAGGCCCCTTCGCCCAGCGCCCAGGTGTAGGCGGCGGCCCAGGAGGCGGCGACCACGCTGCCAAAGCCTGGAATAAATTTGATCAGCTCTCGCCCGACCGCCTGGGCAAAAAACCCACCGGCGATCGCACTGATCAGCCCCCCCGCCTGAGACGGGCTGAGCGTCTGGCCGTAGAGTTTGCCCAGTAGCCCCACCATCGACACCTGAAGCGCCGTCAGCACCGGCATGGTGGCGAAGGGGAGGGGCACCGCCCCCAGGGTGGCCGCAATCACCGCAAAGGCTGAAATATAGTGGCGGCCAACATCGCGGTAGAGGGTGCCGAGCTGGTTGGCGGCCTCGGCCTGCTCGTCGAGCAGCTGGTAGAGGGCCTGGGCTTCGGCCTCGGGCAGCAGGTCGGCCAGGGCGTCGCGCAGGGCCTCAAGACCATAAAAGACTGGGTCAAAGCCATCTTCTTCGAGGGTAAAGTCGATCAGTACCGTGCGATCGGCCAGGGTCGCAAAGTTGTCTTGGAGAGCCTCAAAGGGTCGCGTTATCGCCTCTAGATCGGGGGGATAGGGGGGGTGATCAGTCTGATTTGGCGGGTAAACCTCGTGGCTAGAGGTGACCGCTAGCAGACAGGGCACCGTGGGGAACTGCTGGCGCAGGCGCACGGCAATTTGCTTGAGGGCGTCGATGGCAAAATCGTTGATTTTGACCGTGAGAATGAGAATGCGCCCCTTACTGGTGCTGGTGCGCAGGTCATCGACCAGTTCCGCGATGATGGCATCGGTGGCCTGGGCCAAGTCTCCCAGCCCCACGGTGTCGGTAAAAATCAGCAGCGGCAGATCGTCGGAGGGATAGGCGTAGCGCTGGGTATGCTGGGTATGGGGCCTAAACCCCTGGCCGACAATATCGGCAGAGACCCCCGTCAGCCCCCGCACAATCGAGCTTTTGCCGGTCTGGGGCTTACCGATCAGCAGCGCCTCAGTGGTCGGCAACTGCTGGCGCACTGCCGCCAAAATTTCGGTCACCTTGTCATCGTCAACATTAAACCAGCGGCTCAGCTGCCGAGCCGGGCGCAGCTGGCTGGCGCGACCGCGCAGATTCTCCCACACCCCTGCCAGCGGCAATGCCCCCGCTGACCTGGGGGCGTCGTCTTGGGGATTGGTTTGTTTGGAGTCACCCATACCGATTGCCTGCTTGGTTCGTGGTGCCAGTTGGCTAGAGATGATTTGCTGAGCTGGCTCGCTGAATGGGAGCGCTCAACGGGCTCACCCTGATAATGCCATGCTTTCACCCGACCGACCGGCCCCTGGGGCGTGACCCAGGGATGCCAGGCAGCCGGGGAGGCTGTAGCGCTGGGCTGGGGTCGTCAGTCATCGAGCAGCACCGAGGGATTGCCGGGCACGGTAGCAGGCTGCCGTTTGGGGGGGTTAGCCGAGCGACTGCGACCATCGAGCTTGCCCTGGGCCAGGGGCACGGTGAAGTGAAACTGGCTGCCTTGATCCTTCCCTTCAGACTCGGCCCAGATCGTGCCCCCCAAACCTTCGACGATTTGACGACACATGGCCAGGCCCAGCCCCGTACCCCCGGTAGTGCGACGGAGGGCACCCTCTTCTTGGTAGAAACGGTCAAAGACTACATGTAAGCGGCTGGGCTCAATGCCGCGCCCGGTGTCGGCGACGGTGACTTGCAGGTGAGTGGGGCTGGGGCGAGTCACCTGAATGGTAATCTTGCCCTTGGCGGGGGTAAACTTTTGCGCATTGTCGAGCAGTTTGGCCAACACCTCAACCAGCCACTCACCGTCGGCTCGCACCAGGGGCACCTGCTTGGGAATTTTGACTTTGATGGTCGGGGCGGGGGCGCTGTCGTGGCTGCCGTGGATGCTGCTGAGGGCCAGATCCACACATTCTTGAATGGACAGCGACTCCAGATTCCACTCGACGCGGCCGCTCTCCAGCCGCGACAGGGTGAGAAAGTCTTGCACTAGCTTGCGCATGCGCTCGGCATCTTCAAGGGCCGATTGCAGCATGATCTGGCGCAGCTCATTGGGCATGTCTGGCTCGGTAGCGAGGCTCTCTAGACACACCTGAATGGTGGAGAGGGGAGTGCGCAGCTCGTGGCCGGTGATGGCGATCAGGTTGGCGCGGGTGCGGTCGAGGGCGGCGAGCTGCTGGTTGAGATCTTGCAGGTTGGCGTAGGCCTCAGCCTGAATGATGGCGACACTGAGCTGGGCTGCGATCGCATCCACCAGGGCCGTATCGTCTTCGCTCCAGTCGTAGGGCTGGGTCTGGTGCAGCTCGATCAAACCCACCAGACGGCCCTGGTAGGTCAGGGGCACCAGCAGCCACGCCTGAATCTGCCAGCGATCAATCAGGGGCTGAATCGCATCTAGCTCTTGGCGAAAGGAAGACTCGCGCCCCTGGGTATCGGCAATGGCAATGGTTTCTTTAGTGTCTTGAATATAGTCAAACAGCGGGTTGGTAGCCAGGGGCCAGGTTTCCCCCAGCAGCGACTCGGCGGTGCCGCTGAGGTGCTGGTGGGCAATCATCACCGTGGCATCGGTGGCCCCACAGGGATAGATCAAGCAGCGACACACCTGGAGCGCCTGGCCCAATTCCTGGGCCGCCTTTGAAAAGATCTCGTTGGCATCGAGGGACTGGCGCACCACCGAGGTAATCGAGTTGACCAAACGCTCGCGGCGCTCCTGGGCCGAGATCGCCTTGTAGGCTTTGAGCAGCTTGTACTGCCCCGCTTGCAGGTAGGTAACCAGTCGCTGGGTAAAGGGGTCGGGGCCACCGCTGCCGCCGAGGCGGTCTGTGGGTCGGAGGGTGGGATCGAGGTATTGCTGACGTGCGATCGCAACCTTATCCGCCAGGTCGGGGCGATACCCGGCAATGCGATCGAGCAGCAAAGCGGCCGCCCGCTGGCTGACGTAGGGATCTTGGGTCCAAATGCCCTCAAAGCGGCGGGTTTGATCGAGGGATGAGCCCTTGGTGACCGGCTCAGGCGACCGCTCCCGACAGATCAAACAAGCCGTGTAGTTGACCCCAACCACCACCAGATGCCACTCCTGAGTCAGGGCATCATCGGCCTCAAAGGCAATGGTCTCGTAGTTGTCAGAACGGCTGACAAAGCTGGTACCCAGGGCCGACAGCACATAGACCTGATCCGTCAGTTCGGCAATTCGCAGGTAGCGATTGGCCTCCTGCAAATAAAACCGCTCCTGCTGAAAGCTGGCAATCACCAACGACTGCGCCGCCCCCGCCAGCACGTGATCTTCCATCGCGTGGGACAACGCGGTGAGAGAGGTCTTGAAATAGAGGCTAGGCCTAAGCTGGGGAATTGCAGTTAGCAACTCTTCCACCACAGATGTGGAATTGCTCATCGTTCAGGTTACGGAACTGTCAATTTAAAGATTTTGCACTGGGCTGAAGGGCAAACACCGCAGATACCCGTTTGCATCGGCAGCAGTTACTCCCACCTAGACTACCAGTTGCCCTCCGCCCTGACGGCACTTTGTAACCATTTGCCAAGTAACCATTTGCCAACGGCATCCCCACAATCGAGACAATCGAGTCAGCCCTACCCACCAAGCGCCCAAAACCAAACACCCGAGCAAGCTGCCCGGGTGTTTAGAGAGACTAGGACCTCAGGTAAACCTGATCCCAGTCAAGTCGTGGTTTTTTGCCTGCGGCAAGCTCCAAACGTCGATCTGGACTGGGGATAAAACCCAAGTAAGTTAGCGGATTGTCGCCGCTACATCACACCGCTCATGTCAGAGGTGTCCTTGAGAAACCCGCTGTAGGCTTCCATGCCGTGCTCGCCAATATCCAGCCCCTTCATCTCCTCTTCGGCACTGACCCGCAGGCCCAGTACAGATTTGAGAATCAGCCAGAAAATTGAGGTAACGACCACAGTGAAGAGGCCAATGGTCAAAATGCCGAGGATTTGAATCCCCAGCTGCCCAATGCCGCCGCCGTAAAACAGACCAGAGACCGCATCGGGATCACCCAGCTGGGTGAAGTTGTTGGGGTTGGCAAACAGACCCACAGCCAGGGTGCCCCAGATACCGCACACCAAGTGCACAGAGGTGGCACCCACCGGGTCGTCGATCTTGATGCTGTCAAAGAAGCCCACCGAGAACACCACCAGGATGCCCGCCAGCAGACCAATCCAAAATGCGCCAGCATAGCCCACCACAAAGCAACCTGCGGTAATGCCCACCAGACCGGCCAGAATGCCGTTGATGGTCATCGACAGGTCAGGCTTGCCGCTCAGCGCCCAAGAGGTAAAGGTGGCCGCAACGGCACCGGCAGCCGCAGCCAGGTTAGTGGTCACAGCAATGTAAGGCACATTCAGGTTTGCCGCCAGCTCAGAGCCGGGGTTAAAGCCAAACCAGCCCAGCCACAGAATCAGACAGCCCAGGGTGGCAACGCTGAGGTTATGGCCGGGCAGCGCACTGACCTGACCTTCAGCGGTGTACTTGCCCATGCGGGGGCCAAGAAAAGCCGCACCCATGAGCGCAGCCCAACCACCGACAGAGTGCACCACCGTAGAACCAGCAAAGTCATGGAAGCCCATGCCGCCGAGCCAGCCGTCCTCACTCCAGACCCAGTGGCCTGTAACGGGATAGCAGATCGACGTTAGCAACAGGCTGAAAATAATGAAGTCGATCAGCTTAATGCGTTCGGCTACAGCCCCCGACACGATGGTGGCGGCGGTACCGGCAAAGGCAGCTTGAAACAAGAAGAAGGTGTCTTTGGTCAACCCTTCTGCAGAGTCCAGGCCGTAGAGCTCAGCAGGCCCACCCAGGAAGAAGTTGCCCCAGCCGATCCAGCCATTGCCGCCACCGAACATGAGAGAAAACCCGAGGAACCAGAAGGCCAGCGTTGCCAGGGCAAACACAATCAGGTTTTTGAACAGCACGTTGACGGCATTTTTCTGACGGCAGAAGCCAGTCTCAAGCATGCCGAAACCGGCATTCATGAAAATGACCAAAAAGGCCGCGATCAACACCCAGATATTGTCAAGGGTGTTTTGCACATCGGCGGCAGTGAACTCATCTTGAGCTTGGGCAGCGACTCCCCAAACGGCCAAAATTGTCAGGGTTAGAGGAATGCAGGCCACCCAAGCCCAGCCGCCTACGCGGCCAAATATGCGCTTAATCGCCTGATCAAAAGGCGGTACGCTGGCGCTCCAGAAGCCGGCCTTAGACCGCTTCCGAAACCTAGAACGGTTACGCAACACTAAATTAGACATCTCAACAGACGTTCCTTCAACACAATCAGACAGTGAACACGGCTTGAGTTAGACCTGAATCCTCTACCGCAGAGCGGCGAGACAGACCAGTATGGGAGCTAGAACCAACAGGATTAAAATATCCTGCGGCCCGATATGCCAAGAACGTAAATTTCGTAGCGGCGTTTACATCAACTAACGCGATCACCTCTAGAAACTTGCGCTCAACTGCCCTGACACTTTCAAGGCGTTAACGGGCAGGTGTATTTGCGCATACTCAGAACAAAATGATTCCATCAATTCTGAGGCAGTCAATCTGTATCGAAGGATACATAATATGGCATCAAAGCGCTACCTAGTCGGTATAAGCGTAAAAACACAGGGCAAATCAGCCTCGTCAGCGACAAATTAACTTTTCTCAAGCGAGACCGGCGCGAACACCGATGGCCGTGGGAAGACACCAGCCCCTAGGTGAACTAGATGTAAACGATCTGTAACAACTCACCCTCCGACTCATCAAACAGGACTGATCCAGGCGATGCGGGGCGTGGGCTCGACCAGGCCGATGGTGACAGGCTGAAGGGGTAGCGATCGCAGCGATGGCTAGGCGGGCGGGCAGTGGGCCTGTAGATAGCCCTGGAGGCCCAGGTGCTCAAGGTCACCCTGCTTCGCCAGCACCGAGGCCGCCAGCTGGCGGCGGTACTCTTCGATCTGATCGAGCAGGGCGGGGCGACCTGTGGCCAAGATCTGCACCGCCAGTAGGCCGGCATTCTTGGCATTGCCAATGGCCACCGTAGCCACCGGAATGCCCGCCGGCATTTGCACAATTGAGTAGAGGGAATCTAGCCCCTGCATGGTGCGGCTAACCACGGGCACTCCCACCACCGGCAGGGGGGTGAGGGCCGCCACCATCCCCGGCAGATGGGCGGCCCCCCCAGCTCCGGCGATGATTACCTTCAGGCCGCGCTGCCGGGCCGTCTGGGCATAGCTCACCATCCGATCTGGGGTGCGGTGAGCCGACACAATGGCCACTTCGTGGGCGACCCCAAATTCGGCGCAGACTTCAACCGCCGCCGCCATAGTCGGCAGGTCTGAGTCACTGCCCATAATGATGCCAACCTCAGGGCCAATTTCGGGGCCAATTTCGGGGTCAATCTCGGGGCCAATTTCGGGGCCAATCTCGGGAGGAGTCATAGCCTAAACTGCCGCTAATTTTTGCCTTTCCATCATGCCACTGGCCTGCCCCTGGCGGGCCAGTGGCGGGCTCAGGTGCTAGCTTTTTAGCGATCGGCTCGGAAGGTTGAGTTTCGTTGCGGGTCGTTTTGGCGCAGCAAAACATCATAGAATTTTACAGAAGTTAGCAAATCTCTGAAGCCACCCCATGACTGCCACTGACGATAAAACCGTAGTCCGCGAGTATTTCAACGCCATTGGGTTTGATCGCTGGCAGCGCATCTACGGCGATGGCGAGGTCAATAAGGTGCAGCTTGACATTCGCAAGGGCCACCAGCGCACGGTAGACACGCTGCTGGGCTGGCTAGAGGCCGACGGCAACCTGGCTGGGTTGACCTGCTGCGACGCGGGTTGTGGGGTCGGTAGCCTGACCATTCCCCTGGCCTTGGCGGGGGCTCAGGTCTACGCCAGCGATATTTCCGCCAAGATGGTCGAAGAGGCCCAGCGCCGTGCCGAGGTGGCCTTGGCAGGCAAAAACCTGCCCACCTTTGAGGTCAAAGACCTAGAAGAATTGGCGGGGAGCTACCACACGGTGATTTGTCTTGACGTGTTGATCCACTACCCCCAAGACAAGGTGCAGGCCATGATCAGCCACCTGAGCTCTCTGGCCGAGACTCGACTAATCATGAGCTTTGCGCCTAAGACGGTTTTCTACAGCGCTCTTAAGAAGGTGGGCGAGTTCTTTCCGGGGCCCAGTAAGGCAACTCGTGCCTATTTGCACCGAGAGGCCGACATTGTGAAAGCACTTGAGGCTGACGGCTGGCGGATTGAGCGTCGGGCGATGACTAAGACTCAGTTTTACTTCTCTCGCCTAGTAGAAGCGGTGCGAGAGAAGTAGGCCCAGCGGTTTTAGGCGTTGGCCAAGCTGAAAAGCGTCGGTGAGGAGGGGTGTACGGTTTACGGCAGTCCTTGAACCGGATACCGTATACCCTAAGCCGCTGGCCCCTGGCAGAATTAGCTGGTCGAGGGCTAGAGCGCTAGGCTCTAGCGGCGCAAATCTATGGCAACACATCTATGACGACAGAGCGGTTATTGATTGCGATCGCAGCCCTGCTCGGCGGCACCGCTGTGGCAGCCGGAGCCTTTGCCACCCACGCCCTCAAGCCCCAGCTGAGCGATCGCCTGCTGACGGTGTTTGAAACCGGCGCTCGCTACCAGATGTACCACGCCCTGGCGCTGCTGCTGGTGGCCCTGGTGCGCAGCCAGGGACTGGGCACCCCGGGGCTGTCGACGGCGGCGGGGTGGGCCTTTGTCGTCGGTACAGCATTGTTCTCAGGCAGCCTCTACGCCCTGGCTCTGACGGGCCAAACTATCTTAGGCGCGGTAGCCCCCCTGGGTGGGGCAGCGCTAATGGTGGGCTGGGGGTGTTTGGCCGTAGCTGGGCTGCGGGCAGGGGGGGAGTAGAAGAGTGGGTTATGATGCCTGTGAGTCTTGCTGAGCCGCCATGTTTGAGTATTTAACACCGCGATCGCTGGCTACCCCCCAAGAGGTAATTGAGTATTTAGAGCTGCACCAGGCAGCCCAAGAATTTCGGCTAGAGCTAGAGCACCGAGACCACCTAGAGGCCTACTGCCAGTGGTATCACCAAACGGCCCAGAGCAACCGGCAAGACCTTGAGCAAATGCGTACAGAACTCAACCTGCTGGCCTGGTTCAATGGACGCAAGGTTTGAGCCAGCCAGACGGTTTGAGCCAGCCAAGTGAGCGGGTTGGCAGAGCAGTCTGTAGACCTAGGGCTAAATACTCTCTAGCTCATCTTGCTTGAGGTGGGCACGCATGGGGCGCTTGGCCCCGTCAATGGCAAATTCTACCTGCACCGGAAAGTTGGGGCTAATAGGGCGACCCTTGTAGTCGGTGAGAATATTCACCACAACCCCTTCTAAACCCTTGGCATCGAAGGCTTCGTTGCGGTGTAGCGGGTGGTGATAAAAAATAACAGATTCTTTGATTCGGACGCGTTCACCAACGTTCATAACACACACTCGCTCTTACTCAATCCTCCCTAGCGCCTGGCATCCAGGTGGGAAACTTGTTTACAGTCCTATTATCTTTGCACAGGATGGCCCCGTCCCCTCGACTGGCCCCATTAGATTGGGCCACATCCGATTGCTATGGGCTTATGGGTCGATCTGCATGAGTTCGTGCAGCCGCTGGGCCATGGCCCCCATCTCAGGGTTGTGGCGAGAAACGCTGTCGCTGCGGGCTTGAAAGGCCTGGCCGATTTCGCTGTCGTAGAGCAGGTGTCGCGCCTGATCACGCAGTTCAGAGGCGCGTACTAGGGGCTGGGGCTGTTTTGCCATCAGCACTTCATCCATCTGCACAATCAGCTGAGAGATGGGCCGCAGCCAGCTAAACTGCTCGTGGCTGAGCACCAGACGCAGGTAGTCGCCCTTGTTGGCGATCGGGCCATAGCTAGCCTCGTAGCGGTCTTTTTCGGCGTCCATCAAAATTTTGTGGGCCTTGAGCAGCAGCGATCGCAGCTCGCGCAGAGGGACAAAGGCCGGGTCAGAAGCAGGATTACCAACAGTCATGCTAGGGCGCGCTTGCAATAGTGTCTTCACCATTCCATGAAAGCACGGCGATTTCAAGCCAGGGATAGCCCCAGGGGGAGATCGCCGATCGGGGGGAAAGCGGGGTTAATGCCACAGGGAGGCCACAGGTGAGGCCACAGGTGAGGCCACAGGTGAGGCCTCAATAGCCCTAGTTGTTTTGGTGCAGCCATGGATAGCATTACCAATGGCATCACCCTTCGCCCCAGCATTGGGCAGCGGGTTGCCCCTAAAACCAGTGTGGCCTGACCAGGCTCCCGCTCAGCTTGATCCCACCCTGCTAACGCCAGCAAGTGGGGTCTGCGGTTCACGGTTTTAGGGTCAAAGTAAATCGTCCCCCCAACCCGGCAGGGGCTCAGAGAAACTGACGCCAGTTTTCGCTGCGATACAAAGCCTGCTCAGCCCGGCGGCGGCGCACCAAACCCGGCATCACATCACCCCCGGCATAGACCCAGCGGCCAAATTCCTCCGCAGCCCCGGCAGCGTCTCCGGCGTTGTGCTTTTTCAACAGCGTTGACGACTGCAAGTTGGCCGCCCCCACGTTAAACGTAAATGACACCAGCGCCGAAAACTGATTGCCAGTCAGAGGTCGCGTGACCGCGTTGGCGACGGCTTTTTCGTACTGAGCTAGGTCGCGCTTCAGAATCGCTTCGGCCTCAGAACGGGTGATGGTTAGCCCTGGGTGAACCTGGGGCGGCCCTGCGGCCGAGGTGTGGCCGTAACCAATAGTCCAGGGTTCTCCCCCGGTGCCGGGATCAGGATAGGCGCTCAGGCCCAGCCCCTCAAACGCTTTGATAATTTCTACCCCAGCAGCGTTGATGACGCTGCTGCTGGGCGGCGGCGGCGGTGGCGGCATGGGCTGGGGTTCTGGGGTGCCCGTGCCAATCGACACCGTCATGGCGCGGGGATAGTCATCGCGCAAAAACCAAGTTTTGATGCTGCCAATATTCACCACCTGCTCTTTGGGGTTGGTGTTAGAGGGATACTTGGTGATCCGAGAGATCCAGTAACCTCCCTGCATTAGGTAAATCGCAATGTCTGTCTCTTTTATCCAGGTTCCCATGTGACCTCCCCGGAACAGCCCGCATACCAGGAATTTACATTACTTTCTGGCTTATGAGTCATTTAGTTTTGACATTTTGGCCCGCAACCTTGGCCCACCCACAGAGAATCGGCCTCGGATAGCTGCGACGGTTAGATCACTGGGCCGCTGGTTCACTGGGCCGCTGGTTTACTGGGCCATTGGTTTACTAGGCCACTGCATCACCGAGCCACGGCTAGGGGGTACTGCTAGGGCTGACCGTTCAAAATTGGGAGATTTGCCCAGCCGGTCAATTCTGTCGTTAAGATATTCAAAGCATTGCATGGTATTGCATGCCGTCAGGCTGCTAACGAGCTAATTATTTTTATGGCTTTGCTTCCAGCGACCGTTGATCTACCTTCTCGCCTGGTGTCGCCCACCATTCGTCGCCTGCCCAACGGTTTGACCGTGATCGCTGAGCAAATGCCCCTAGAAGTGGTCAACCTCAGCCTGTGGCTGCGGGTGGGATCAGCGGTGGAAAGCGACGCCATCAACGGCATGGCTCACTTTCTAGAGCACATGATTTTTAAGGGCACCCAGCAGCTCCAGTGTGGCGAGTTTGAGCGCCGAGTCGAAGATCGGGGGGCCTTTACCAACGCGGCCACCAGCCAAGACTACACCAAGTACTACGTCACCACTGCGCCCCAAGATTTTGCCGCCCTAGCCCCCCTGCAAATTCAAATGGTGATGGCTCCACGGCTCAGCGATGACGACTTTGAGCGAGAGCGCCCGGTGATTTTAGAAGAAATTCGTCGGGCCGACGACAACCCTCGCCGCCGCACCCATGCCCGCACCATGGCCCTGGTGTTTGATCAGTTGCCCTATCGACGGCCAGTGCTGGGGCCAACGACGGTGGTTGAGAGGCTGACAGCCCAGCAAATGCGAGAGTTTCACGCCACCTGGTATCAGCCGCAAAATATGACGGCGGTGGCGGTGGGCAACCTGCCGGTGGAGACGCTCATCGCCACGGTTGCCGAGGGGTTTGACCAGGCAATGGCCCAGCGAGGTGCCGCCGCCGCCACCGACTCGATTGAGCGCTTTAAGCCGCTGGTGCCAGGGGACGCAGAACCGCCCTTTGAGACCAGTCGCCGGCTGGAGCACACCGACTCGGCCCTAACCCAGGCGCGCCTGGTACTGACCTGGCGTGTCCCGGGGGTCGCCAACCTGGAGGACACCTATGGGCTAGATATTTTAGCCTCGGTTTTGGGGCGGGGGCTCACCTCACGCCTGGTGCGCGATCTGCGCGAAGACCGCAAGCTGGTCACCAGCATCGGCTGTAGCAACATGACCCTGGCCCAGCAGGGAGTGTTTATGGTGTCAGCGCAGCTACCGGCTGAAAATTTAGCCTCAGTCGAGCAGGCGATCGCAGAGCACATCCACACCGTAACTCAGCAGCCGGTGAGCCAGGCGGAGCTGCGGCGGGTGCAGACCCAGGTGGCCAACCGATTTATTTTTGCCAATGAAACCCCGAGCGATCGCGCGGGGCTATACGGCTACTATCACACCCTCACGGGCCACATCGCCGATGGGCTCAACTACCCAGTCTACATTCAGCAGCTAGGGACTGAAGACGTGCTGGAAGCCGCTCAGAGGCATCTCTCTGGCGATGTCTATGGGGTGCTGGCGCTGCGGCCTGGATTGTAGACGGGTAACTATGGCGAGGTAACTATGTGGAGTGCGATCGCGCAGCACATCAGCGCTAAGACGGGCACAGCCTTTGCCGTGAAAGATCGGCGGTCGGTGGGGGGTGGCTGCATCAACCAGGCCTACCAGATCAGCGATGGCCACCAGGCGTTTTTTATTAAGCTCAACCAGGCCGCTCAAATTGCCATGTTTGAGGCCGAGGCCCTGGGTCTTAAGGACCTGTACGACAGCCAGACCATTCGCGTGCCGCAGCCGATCTGCTGGGGCACGGTCGATGGCTCAGCCTATATCGCGATGGAATGGCTGGATCTGGGCGGCGGCGGCGACGCCTGGGGCCGCATGGGAGAGGCCCTGGCGGCCATGCACCGGGTGACCAGCAATCAGGGTTTTGGCTGGCGGCAGACCAACACCATCGGTGCCACCCCCCAGCCCAACCCCTGGACGGCCACCTGGCTAGAGTTTTACCGAGAGCAGCGGCTGCGCCACCAGTTTCGCCTGGCGGGTCGTCGCGGCGGGCGGTTTCCGCGTCAGCACGAGCTGCTGATGGCGCTACCCGACCTGCTGGCGGGCCACGACCCGGCCCCGGCCCTGGTGCACGGCGATCTGTGGTCGGGCAATGCGGCGGTGACCACCGACGGCGAGCCGGTAATTTTAGACCCGGCCACCTACTACGGCGATCGCGAGGTAGACATCGCCATGACCGAACTGTTTGGCCGCTTTCCTGAGGCGTTTTATACCGCCTACGATGCCGCCTACCCCCTAGGGGCAGGCTACGCCCGCCGCAAAATCCTGTACAACCTCTACCACGTGCTCAACCACTTCACTCTGTTTGGCGGCAGCTACGAGTCTCAGGCCAATCGCATGATCGATCAGCTGCTGCGGTAGGGGATGGTTTACGATTTTGCGCCGACGGGCTGCGCTGGGTACTCGCGGCGCGATCGCAGCTCCAAATACACCAGCAGCGCATTCACGTCCGCCGGGTTGACACCGCCAATCCGCGAAGCCTGACCCACGGTGAGGGGCTTGATCTGGTTGAGCTTTTCCCTCGCCTCTTTCGAGAGGGTCTCGATGGTGGCATAGTCTAGCGACTCGGGCAGCTTGCGGTTGGTGTTTTTGGCCACCTGGTCGATCTGGTTTTGCTGCCGCTGAATGTAGCCCGAATACTTGATGTCGATCTCGGCCCCTTCTTTTTCTTCGCGCATTAGCTCGGCATTCCCCAGCCCGTAGCGGTCGAGGTCGGCGTAGTGAAACCCCGGCCGGCGCAGCAGATCGGCCAGGGTAATCGACCCTTTGATCCGCTGGTTGGTGTCGGCGGCAATGCTCTGGCCTAGCTCATCGTGCTCTTTGACCCGAGTGACCTGGAGGCGATCTTGTTCGGCGGCAATATTGCCGTACTTGCGGGTAAACAGCTCCCAGCGGCGATCGTCGATCAGGCCAATCTCGCGGCCCAGGGGGGTAAGGCGCTGGTCGGCATTATCTGAGCGCAGCAGTAGCCGATACTCCGAGCGCGAGGTCAGCATCCGGTAGGGCTCTCGTAGGTCTTTGGTGCAGAGGTCGTCGAGCAGGGTGCCAATGTAGCTGTGCTCCCGGGGAAACACTAGCAGGTCTTGACCGCGCACCAGCCGGGCAGCGTTGACCCCGGCGACAAAGCCCTGGGCCGCCGCCTCCTCGTAGCCGGTGGTGCCGTTGACCTGGCCCGCACAAAATAGCCCCGCCACTCGCTTGGTCATCATCGTCGGGTAGCACTGGGTGGCGGGCAAATAGTCATACTCCACGGCGTAGGCGGGGCGCAGCATGGTGCAGCGCTCCAGCCCCGGCAGGGTGCGCAGCATCGCCAGCTGAAGGCTTTCCGGCAGCCCGGTGGAAAAGCCCTGCACGTAGATCTCAGGAATATCTCGCCCTTCGGGCTCCAAAAAAATCTGGTGGCTGTCTTTGTCGGCAAAGCGGACGATTTTGTCTTCAATGCTGGGGCAGTAGCGGGGGCCTTTCGAGTCAACCCAGCCGCCGTAGATCGGCGACAGGTGGAGGTTGTCGCGAATTAGCTGGTGGGTGGCAGCGGTGGTGCGGGTGAGGTGGCAGGGCATTTGCTCGCGCTCGACCCAGGCCTCGGGGTCAAAGCTAAACCAGCGCACATCAGCGTCGCCAGGCTGGGGTTCGAGCACATCAAAGTTGATCGAGCGCCGATCGACCCGCGCCGGGGTGCCGGTTTTCAGCCGTCCGGTTTCAAAGCCCAGCCGGTTGAGGGTGTCGGTGAGGCCAATGGCGGCAAACTCCCCGGCCCGCCCCGCCGCCATCGATTTGGCTCCAATCCAGATCGTGCCGCCCAAGAATGTCCCCGTGGTGAGAATCACGGCTCGGCATCGAAAGGCCATGCCAAAGTAGGTCTCGACCCCCACCACCTCGTCGTTGGGGCCGAGCACCAGGTCCGTCACCATGCCCTCGCGAATCACCAGGTTCTCCTGGTTTTCGACGATGGTTTTCATCACGGCGGCGTATTCGCGCTTGTCGGTTTGTGCCCGCAGCGCCCACACGGCGGGGCCGCGCGAGCTGTTAAGAATGCGTTTTTGCAGGTAGGTGCGATCGGCCATTTTGCCAATTTCGCCCCCCAGGGCATCGACCTCGTGGGTGAGCTGCGATTTGGCCGGGCCGCCCACGGCGGGGTTGCAGGGCTGCCAGGCAATTTTGTCGAGGTTGAGGGTGATCATTAGCGTGCGACAGCCCAGCCGCGCCGCAGCCAGGGCTGCCTCGCAGCCCGAGTGGCCGGCACCGACCACCACTACATCGTAATCATCCACAAAGTCAACGGAACCTGGAGCCATCATGCAAGCGGAGCAAAAGTACGATCAGACCCATTAATTTTAGCGGGTCTGGGCTAGCGCCATCGCTTCTGGTGAATACCTGGGGGAATCGGGCTAGGGTCAGCGGTTTACGGTTCAAGGTAGCCGTGAACCTTGAACCGTAAACCGCAAACCCCATTGACCTGTCACCTTGGGCTGGGCAGAGCACTCACCCCCACCGCCGGACTAAGCCTCAGTTCTAGCCTTTAGCGCCCCCTGAATCGCGGTTACCAGCTCATCTACCTCAGATTCGAGGGTCAGGTAGTGGGTGCAGGCCCGCACGCAGTTGGGGGCTTGCAGGGTGCGGAGAAAGACCCCCTGGGCCTCTAGCTGATCGACTAGCTGTTTGTGCCAGCGAGGGGAAGGTTCGCCATTCTCTAGCACCCAAAACGACACCAGGCCCGAGTCGGGCGGGGTCTGGCGCACCGGGCGAATCTGGGGCAAGTCTTGAAGTCTCGTCCACAGGCGCTGACTGAGTGCGATCAGACGCTGGTAGCGCTGGGTAGGGGTGCCCCACTGGTTTTGGAGTGCGATCGCAGCCCGCAGCCCCCCCAGCAGCGCGTAGTTTGAGGTGGCCACCTCAAACCGCTGGCCATTGGGCTTCCAGCCGGTGGGGTTGGCGGCGGCATCGGTGGTAATGCTGCGCCAGCCGATGAAGGTGGGGGCGATCTGATCCATGGCCCCAGGGCGCACGTAGAGACCGCCTAGCCCCGCCGGGCCGCACCACCACTTGTGGCCCGTAAAGGCGTAAAAATCGACCCCTAGGGCGGGTAAGTCTAAGGGCAGCGACCCGACCGACTGAGCGGCATCCACCAGCACCAGCACCGGGTTGGGCCGATCATGGCAGGCGTTGACAATGCTCTCCAGCGGCAGCACCTGGCCCGTATTCCAAAAAATATGGCTGATCACGAGTAACCGGGTGCTGGGTTGTAGGTGCTGGGCCACGATCTCCGTCGGGTCGCCGCCATTCACCGTCTCTAACAGCGGGCACAGACTATAGGTGAGATCGAAGCGACGGCAAAGCTCTTGTACTGTGGCGACAATGCCGGGGTGCTCACAATCTGACAGCAAGATATGGTCGCCCGCCCGCCAGGCGATGCCCCACAGGGGAATATTGCAGCCCACGGTAACGTCTTCGGTGAGGGTAATGGTATCGGCGGCGGTATTTAGCTCGGCGGCGATCGCCGTGCGAGTCTGGGCCGTCTCACTCATCACCCACTGGTTAGCGGCCCCCGAAAACGGCCCCAGCTGCTGCATCTGTCGGTGCGATTGAAAAATAGCGTCTAGGGTGGTTTGAGCCATTGGCCCCTGACCGCCGTAGTTAAAATACTGTCTGCCATCTAGGGCCGGAAACCCCTGGCGATGAGCCGCCAACCGATCGAGCACAGCCGAATTAGAAGAATTAAGCACGCCAAGTTTTAGGGTATGTGGTCTGCCTTAACCCTATACCAATGCCCCAGGCCCTGGCCGACTGAATGCCACAGGGCAGGTGACTCTGGCGCAATTCTGGCGCGATTCTGCCAACCGAGCTTCCCCGCAAAACCCGGATAGGGTATAACATGCTTAGTTAGAAAGAGCATGGGTACTGTTATTGGGTCAACGGGCCTATCGTAAACATGAATTGCAGCTGGCTTCAGCATTGGACAACCAAAAGTCAGCGACCTGAGTCGCGAGATTTTGTTGTGTGCAGGCCGGTATCAACGACGTCTGCTGCCATCGCCCTCAGCCGCAGCTCAGCCACTGTAACTCAGCTCCAACCATATTTCTCTCTAGCCTTCAGCCCCTGCTGCATAACTCGCTTTGTCTGCTAGCCCCCCTCTGTCACCGCATTCTGGTTCAGGGGGTGGCCCACAAAGCCCCCTGAACTGTTCGACTGAGGCGGTCGCCTCCTCTGATGCCCGATCAATTCGCTGGCTTACCGACGATGTGCTGTTTCACTACCAGCGCTGTAGTCGGCGAGCTTTTTTAGATCTATATGGCGATCGCACGCTGCAAGCACCCCCTTCCGACTACCTGCTGAAGCTCCGCCAAGACAGCGTCATCCATCGAGATCAGGTGTTCGACGACTACTATCCCCTCTATCGGCCCCAGTTCAGCTCTGGCGATTGGGCCGAAGGGGCCAGAGTCACCCACGATCTGATGGCTGACGGGGTTGAGGCCATTCAGCAAGGAGTTTTGGTCGCCAACTCGGCGGTAGATGGGGTACAGCTAGTCAGCCAGCCCGATTTACTGGTCAAGCGTCCCGGCTGGTCTTGCTGGGGCAACTGGATCTACGTTCCGGTTGACATTAAGCTTGGCAAAAAGCCTAAGCTCGACTACCAAGTGGTAGCGGCTTATCATGCCTACCTGCTGTTGCGGGTACAGGGGGTCTGGCCCAGCGCCACCTGTCTGTCCCTGCGCGGTGGTCAAATGTACACCATTGATTTGCCCCGGCTAGTGCCCAAGCTAGAAACGGTGATCGACGACTGCCTCCGCGACCTCCGCGCCGCCACCGTCCCAGAGTTGTTTATTTCCCACAGCCGCTGCGATCTGTGCCACTGGTTTAGCCATTGCTACACCGAGGCCCAGGCGACTCGCCATCTGTCGCTGCTGCCCGGCGTGACCCCAGCCCGCTACGAGTTTCTCAAGCAGCAGCAGCTGACCACCGTGGCCGCCCTGGCCCAGGCCAGCCCCAGCCACCTGGCTCCCCTGCCCGGCTTTGGGGAACAGGTGGCCGAGAAGCTGGTGCACCAGGCCCAGGCCCTGATTGGCAACCGCGCCATCCCCCGCAGTGCCCCCCACGCCCCCCACGGGTTTCCGCTGTGGCCCGAAGATTTGCCCGAGGGCGAAGTCGAGCTATATTTCGACATTGAGGCGGCCCCCGATCAAAACTTGATCTACCTCCACGGCGTGCTGGTGGTCAACAACCGCACCGGCGAAACCGATTTCCACGCTCTGCTGGCCGAAAGCCAGCACCAAGAGCGCCGCGCCTGGACTGATTTCCTCGACCTGGTGCACGCCTATCCCCACGCCCCGGTCTACCATTTTTGCCCCTACGAGGCGCAGACCGTGCGCAAGCTGGGGCAGCTTTACGGCACCCCCCACCGCCAGGTCGAAGCGCTGCTCGACCGCTTCTTTGACATTCACAAATGCATCACCGACGGGGTAACGCTGCCCATTGAGAGCTATGCGCTCAAACACATTGCCCGCTGGATGGGGTTTGACTGGCGCGATCAGGGGGCCAACGGAGCCCAGTCGATCTGCTGGTACAATGCCTGGGCCGAAACTGGCGATCGCACCTACCTAGAGGCCATCCTCCGCTACAACGAAGACGACTGCCGCGCGACTTACCACATCAAAGACTGGCTGGTGACGTTTGCCGAGCCCTACTGGGACAGGCTCTATCAAACCAGCAGCTAAACCTGCTGCGGTGGCGCAGGGGCAACATTGCAGCAGGCACAAGCACCGTTACTCTAGACCCCAAACTACGGCGACACCGGGCTGTGTGCCCCAAAAATTTCGGCCAAGCCAGGCACTGCCTCAGCCACATCTCCCTTCACCGACTGGCGCAGCTTACTGTACGACGACTTCACCAAACCGTTGTTGGTCTTAGCAATGCGGCGATCGGTCACCCCTAAAATGACATCGGCGGCTTCGGTCTGGTGCTCGCTCATATAGGTCACTGGGTTTCCGGCCTGCACGCCCTCGGCCCACAGGGGGTCTAGGGAAGCCACCACCTCTGGCAAGATGCGCCCGACCGCCCCTGGGATATAACCTGCGCCCAGGCCTTTAACCACGCCGTAGGTGGCCTTGAGAGCCATTCCCCCCAGGCCTCCCTTAGCGGCAACCTGGCGATCAATCAGATGGGTACAGTCATCTACGAGCTGGGCTTTCAGGGCCTGGTCATTCAAAATACTGCTCAATGCCATAGTGAGTTCTTCTAAATAACAGTTTCTATATTTAGCCTCATTCTCCACAACCTGTGAGCTCGATCGACAGACTCACCGTCAGGTTCGAGATCGCTTAACAGATTGATAAACTTTGGCCCAACCCCTGCCACCCATTGGTGACAGGTTAAGGAAAAGCGGCAGAAGTCAAGCCCTTCGGGAAAG
>RECJ01000263.1 GCA_007694115.1 Leptolyngbya sp. DLM2.Bin27
CTATGCTCTATCCCTGATGCAGCAAGCTCTCTAGGTACGTTGTCACCCGTTGAGCAGAGTATTAGGCCGAATTTGGTATAGATCGATGGTATAGATCGATCAAAACATCCGGTGCTTGGCCGCAGGTCAGGGGCGGCGACGGGGTTAGGGCGATTGTCGAATGCGATCGCCCCGGTAGCGCACGTACTCAGCTACCCCCGCCAGTAGGGCTGAGCCTAAAATCAGCAGCACGCTCAGGGCATTGATATCGGGCTTGACCCCGGTGCGCACGCGGCTAAAAATTTCGATCGGTAGCGGGTTAGCGCCGCCTCCGGCGGTAAAGCTGGAGATCAACAGATCATCCATGCTGAGCACAAAGGCTAGCAGGCAGCCCGCCAAAATACCCGGTGCCAGTTGGGGAATCAGCACCTTAACTAGGGCCTGGGTGGGGGTGGCCCCCAGATCGAGGGCGGCTTCTTCGAGATTGGGGTCAAGGCGCTGTAGCCGACTCGACACCACCACCGCAATGTAGGCCAGACAAAACACCATATGCGCCGCAATCACCGTGACCAGGCTGAGGGGCACCGCCGCCGACACCAAAAACACCAGGGTGGCCACGGCAATGGCAATATCAGGAATAATCAGGGGCAGATACGAGACTCCCCGGTACAGAGCCTGGCCCCGAAATTGATGGCGGGCCAGGCCAATGGCCATCAGGGTGCCTAGCACCGCCGAAATCGCCACCGCTACTGTGGCTACGGTGAGGCTGTCTTGCAGGGCTGCGAGCAACCTGCGATCGCTAAACAGAGCCTGGTACCAGCGCAAGCTAAACCCCTCCCAGCTAGCGCTGTAGCGTGAGTCGTTAAAGCTGTACACCCCCAGCACCAGGATGGGAAAGTACATAAAGCCGTACATTAAGACGGCAAAGCAGCTGGGCCAGGTGAAGCGGGGCATGGGGAGATGGGTAGATGGGGAGAACCAGAAGCTTGGGCTTTTGCCCAACCGCTAGGTTTCAGCCACAGAGCGGCGGTCACCGTAGCGCAGCAGCAGTGCGATCGCTAAACTCACCGCCAAAATCAGCACCATACTCAGGGCTGAGCCAAAGCCCCAGGCGCGGGTAGGGCCGAGAAACTGGTTGTAGATCAGCCGCGAAATGTTCATCGACGATGCGCCGCCCAGCAGGGTGGGCACAACAAAATCGCCCAGGGAAGTAATAAACACCAGTAAACAGCTGGCGGCAATGCCCGGCAGAGTTTGGGGCACGGTGATTTGCCAGAAGCTCTGGCGGGGGGTGGCCCCGAGGTCGGCGGCGGCCTCTAGCAAGCGGGTGTCCAGCTTTTCGAGCGAGGCATAGAGAATCAGCACCATGTAGGGCAAAAAGCTATAGGTGAGGCCAATCAGTACCGCCGTTGGCGTGTTGAGCCAGCTTTGGGTGGGTAGCCCCAAGGCGTTGAGCATGGTGTTGAGCACGCCGCTGGGCCGCAGAATCGTGGTCCAGGCGTAGGCCCGCAGCAGCGACGACGTCCAGAGGGGCAAAATAAACCCTACCAGCAGCAGGTTGCGCCACCGCCGAGGCGACAGCAGCGCCAGCCAGTAGGCCACCGGAAACCCCAGCACCAGGCACAGCAGCGTTGACCCCAGGGCAAAGGCCAGCGATCGCGCCATTACCCGCAAATAGACCGGCTGTAAAATTTGCAGATAGTTGCCCAGGCCATAGCCGCCGCTGGGCTGCCCCAGTCGCAGACCTGGCACCAGACTAATTTCGAGAATCAGCAGGGTGGGCAGCACCAGCAGGAGCAGCAGCCATATCCCCGCCGGGGCCAGCAGCACCAGCGGCCCCAGCCAGCGGCGGGGGGCGAGGCGATCGGCCCAGGTGGTTGAAACAGAGGGGACAGAGGTCATGGGGACAAGATAGGAGAACGGCGAGAGGATTTAGTTTTGAGTTCTGTCGGCGATACCTCAACTCAAAACTCTCCTCCTAAGCACTGGTGACTCTCGTCCAAAACTGGTCAAACAGATCGTTGCTGTTGGCGTTTACGGCTACAATGCCCTCGCTGTTGGCCAAAACCTCGTCGTCGGGGTAAAGGTCGGGGTTTTCTCTAATTTCGTTGGGCAATAGATCAAAGGCGGCCTGGTTAGCGGTGGCAAAGTAGAGCCGCTCCACGGCGGCACTAGCCACCTCAGGCTCTAGCAGAAAGTTGATCCACTGATAGGCCGCATCCACGTTGGGGGCGGTGGTCGGGATCGCTAGGGTGTCGGTCCACAGCGAAGTCCCGCTGGCGGGAATGACGTAGGCAATCCGGTCGTCTTCGAGGGTCAGCTCAACGCCGTCGCTAGAGTAGGCCATTGCCACGCTCAGGTCGCCCCCCAGTAGCTCATTCTCAAAGCCGGTGGTTTTAAAGGCGGCAATGTGGGGCTGAAGCTCTAGCAGACGGTTGTAGGCGGCTTCGATCTGGGCTGGGTCGTTGGTGTTGTAGGAGTAGCCCAGCGACTTGAGGGTGGCCCCTAGGGTTTCGCGCATGTCGTCAAGCAGGGTGATGCGGCGCGAGAGCGCGGTTTGGTTTTCCCACAAAAAGTCCCAGTCGATGGGGGTGGCAGGGGTGACATCGCGGTTGTAAAGCAGCCCCGTGGTGCCCCAGTTAAAGGGCACACTGTGGGCGTTGTTGGGGTCGTAGGCGGGGTTGACCCACTGGGCTTTGAGATTTTCGAGCCCGGTGATGCGGCTCTGGTCTAACTCCGTGAGCAGGCCAAGCTCAATCATCTCAGACACCATATAGTCGGAGGGGTAGATGATGCTGTAGGCATCGCCACCGCCGGCCTGTAGGCGGGTCAGCATGATTTCGTTAGAGTCAAAAATATCCACTACGACCCGAATGCCGGTGCGCTCGGTAAAGGCCTCGGCTAGGCCGTCGTCGGTATAGTTGGCCCAGGTGTAGATGTGTAGGGTGCCGTCGCTGCCGCCGCCGCCCGCTGGCCCGGCCAGGTTTTGACGGCAGTTAGCAGCGGCCAACCCCGCCACTACCGCTGCCGACCCCTGTAAAAATCGTCGTCGCCCCAGGGCCAATCGACCTAGGGCTAATCGACGATGGGAGGGGGCTGTCAGTCTTCGCATTCCAGGCACGATCGTCTCCCAGGGTGTCTGTATGTGGGCGGTTGTCTGCTGTGTATAGATTATCTTGGATGGTCTTTTGATAATCTATGGCCTCGGGTAGATACCTCAAAGCGAGGTTCGAGGCCGCTACTGTCTAGCTAATTGCTAAAAGTATATAGCGGTTTTTACGCGGATGAGGGCCAGGTTAGATGCCCCGCTCCATACATGCCAATGCTTTTCGTAGTTGAGGTGAGCTGCCTGGGTTCAGGAGCCGCGATGGGAGCCTGGGCCGCTGGCCGCTTAAAATAGGGTGACAATTGCCTTACCGTCCAGGAGTCTGCGCCTATGGCCGCCCCCCAGCAGCCCACCTCCACCAGTTTTAAGAAACTCCAAAGATTTTTGCGATCGCGTATGGGCCAAGCCATCGCCGACTACGCCATGATTGGCGAGGGCGATCGGGTCATGGTCTGCGTCTCGGGCGGCAAAGACTCCCACACGCTCTTAGATATTCTGCGTCACCTCCAGCGCAGCGCCCCAATCCACTTCGACCTTCTGGCGGTCAATTTAGATCAAAAACAGCCGGGGTTTCCGGCTCACGTACTGCCAGAATACTTTGAGGCCATCGGCGTGCCCTACCGCATCGTCGAGCAAGACACCTACAGCACCGTCAAACGCGTTATCCCCGAGGGCAAGACCATGTGCGGGCTGTGCTCGCGCCTGCGGCGGGGCGTGCTCTACCGGGTCGCCGCCGAAGAAGGGGTGACCAAAATTGCCCTGGGTCACCACCGCGACGACCTGATCGAAACGCTGTTTTTGAATATGTTCCACGGCGGCAGGCTCAAGGCCATGCCCCCCAAACTGCTCACCGACGACCGCCGCCACATTGTCATTCGGCCCCTGGCCTACTGCCCCGAGGCCGATATCGCCCGCTACGCCCGCTACCGCGAGTTTCCAATTATTCCCTGCACCCTGTGCGGCTCCCAGGCCAATTTGCAGCGTGC
Organism: Leptolyngbya sp. DLM2.Bin27; assembly: GCA_007694115.1. Lineage (GTDB taxonomy): Bacteria > Cyanobacteriota > Cyanobacteriia > Phormidesmidales > Phormidesmidaceae > Nodosilinea. The sequence continues at coordinate 4,072 of RECJ01000263.1, forward strand.
CCAAATCAAAGAAATGCTGCAAACTTGGGAAAAACAGTGGCCGGGCCGCACCGAAACCCTGTTTCGCAGTCTGCAAAATGTCGCCCCGTCGCAGCTGGCCGACCCCGCTCTGTTTGACTTCGGTGGGCTAGAGTCGGCCCGCATTACCCCTACCCCAGACGACGATCTAGATGCGATCGCCACCGATTTAGAGGCAGAGTTTGACCCGGTCTTCGGCAGCGCCGTGGCCAGCCTGGGCGCTTGAACTTGCATAAAAAAGGCACCGCCAGGCGGTGCCCCGATCAGAGTTGAGTCCATCGTTTAAACCAGTTATGCCGAAGCCAAACTCTATACCCCCGATGGCCAATCGGCCAACCTCTAGGGGCGAACGGCGGTTCGCCCAGGGGTATCGGGGGTAGCCAGGCGGGAGATTCGATATTAGCCCTGCTCTACCGGCAGGCTGGCCTCATTCCAGCCCAGCATCCCGCCGCGCAGGCTGGCGGCTTGGGTGAGCCCCTGCTGCTTGAGAATGACGGTGGCCTGGGCCGATCGCCGCCCCGACTTGCACACCGCCACCACTGGCTGATCGGTCGAGATTTCGCCTACCCGAGCTTCTAGCTCGCCCAGGGGCACCAGCTGGGCGTCGGCAATGTGGCCTAGCTCGGCGTTAAACTCGTCGGGGCCGCGCACGTCGAGCACATGCACCTGGCTCCGATTTTCGGCGACCCACTGGGGGTCGATTTCTTTGACACCGCCGTAGGTGAGGCGCACCGGCCCCCAGTCGGCCACGGTGGGCATTTTGCCGTCTTCGGGCCGACCGCAAACGCAGTTGGCCGGAATGGCGATGTCAATTTTTTTGGGGTGGGGCAGGCCCAGGTTGTCCATGTAGCCAATGAAGTCGGTGGCGTCGGCCTGGCCGCCGATGCGGGGGTTGTGGGCTTTTTCTTCGGCCACGCTAGAGGCGGTGCGGCCACTGTAGTCGTGGGCGGGCCAGATGATGCAGTCGTCGGGCAGGGTAAAAATTTGCTCGGTGATTGAGGCGTACATGGTTTTGGCGTCGCCCTGCTGAAAGTCGCAGCGGCCCGCCCCGCGAATCAGCAGACAGTCGCCGGTAAAGGCCATCGATTGGTCGTCGAGCACGTAGGTAATGCAGCCGTCGGTGTGGCCAGGGGTGGCGCGCACCGTCAGCGACCGATCGCCAAAGGTGACGGTGTCGCCGTGATCGAGCAGGTAGTCGGCCCCCTTGACCATGTCGCCGTAGCGGCCCGAGATGCCAATTTTAGAGCCGACCGCCTGCTGCATCAGCCAGGCTCCGGTGACGTGGTCGGCGTGGCAGTGGGTATCGAGGGTGGCCAGCAGGGTGAGGCCCAACTCTTCGATCAAGGCGCGATCGCGGCGGTGCTGCTCAAAGACGGGGTCGATTAGCACGGCAGCTTTAGTGGCGGGGTCGGCCAGCAGATAGGTGTAGGTAGACGAGTCGGCGTCAAAGAGCTGGCGGAAGATTAACGCTTGTTCCACAGGGCAAAGCTCCAAAAATATAGGTGATCCTTTTATTTACTATATAACCAATTAGTTGTTTTTAGGCGGAAAAAATCAGTTCCCTCGGATGAGGCTGAATCCACCTTAGCTAGTGCTTTGTCAAGCTTTGATTTGTAGGTTGGATGGAGCGCCAGCGGCACCCAACAAAGGCTGGCTGCTGTTGGGTTTCACTTCGTTGCACCCAACCTACGTGAGCTGAAGTCCAAGGCTCAAAGCCGAAATCCTCTGAAGCGGATTGGCAGCCGAGTTCCCCAGTCTGCTTTAGCAGACTTTCGCTATGAGCCAGGGAGTTCACTCCCTGGTGGTTGTGGCCGGAGTCCCTTAGCCTATAGGCATTTCGGGAATAGTTTAGCCACCTTGACAGGGGTGGCAGTGCCCGCCCTACAGCGGCTATGGTCGCTGGACTAAAGCTGAGATCTTTTCTAGAAATCTCCTGGGGCTCTGGAAGACCGAGGATCGATTGATCTGGGCCGCCCCCAAGCCGGGCTCAATCTAGCCCCAGCTCACGCTTCAGCAGCAAAATTGACTTCTCGCCGATGTAGTTGTCGCACACCACCAGCTTGGGCGGGCGAATCAATTCTTCGCGGGCTTCGGCGATCGCCGCTTTCACCGTGGGCAGGCTGGCCTCGTCAAACACCACAATGGTCTGAGCGCTGTGGATCACGGCACTGAGCTTGTAGGGGTCGTCGGTTTGGGCGGTCATCAGCAAAATTTCGTCGCCCCGCAGGCTGTAGCTGATCACCTCTGCGGCCCGCAAAATGCCGGTGCTGACGCTGACCATGCCCAGGCAGGTGCCCTTGGGCAGGTCTTTGAGCAGGCCGAGCTCTTTTTTGTAGTCGTAGATATCGACGGGGATCACCCGCACCGCCTTGGGCGCGGCAATGGCTTCTGCCTCGCTAATGAAGTAGCGGCTGGTCACCACCGTGCCCGATCGGGCCTGGGCCAAAATGGTTTCTAGCTCTTCTAGGGGCACCAGCTGCACCGGAATGTGCAGGGCGTTTTCTAGCTCGCGCACCATCAGCTCGCCTGCGCCGATGTCTTGGCGAGGGGCCGTCACCAGCACGCGGGCGCTACAGCGCAGCCGCCAGTCAATCTCGGCCAAAAATAGCTCCCGCGCCTGGTTGAGCGAGCAGCCCTGGCGCAGCAGCTCGTCGAGGCCCGTCTCGACCACGTCACGCGCCTGGGGAAACTCTTCCCACAGGACGGTCTGGGGCCGTGCGCTTTCGGTGCTGTTTTGCTCGCGCACGTAGATGCCTGAGCCGGGCATGGCCTCAACCACCCCAGCGTCTTCGAGCTGGCGGTAGACCTTGCTGATGGTGTTGCGGTGCAGACCGGTCTGCATGGCCAGCTGTCGGGTGCTGGGCAGCCGATAGCCGGGTGGATACTGCCGGGATGCGATCGCAAACCAGATCTGACCATAGAGCTGGGCCGACGCCGGTATTTCGCTGTCGGGCTGAATATGAAACTGCACCACCAAACTACCTCCAGGCTGCTGCCAGACAAATCATGATGCCCCCTGGGGCTGACCAGACGATTTGACTGGATATACCGATCAAACTATGCCATTAGTCAGGTCAAACCGAGGACTAGCTCAAGACTATATACACTGGCCGTACTGCCAATTTAGGACGATTCTAAAAAAGTCGCTGAATTTTGTTGGTCGCGGCCGGCTGCTGCAATGATTTTTGACAATTGTAGTGACCCCAACGCTAAGGTAGGGGTGGTTGATTCGGCTAACTTGTCATGACATCTCTGGTGCGTACCCAAACGCTTACGATCCCCAGCGGCGATACCGAAATTTTGGCCTATCTGGCCGAGCCCTCGCGTCCAGGTCGCTTTGGGGCCGTAGTCGTGCTGCAAGAAGTATTTGGGGTCAATAGCCACATTCGCGAGGTGGCTGAGCGGCTGGCTGGGGCGGGCTACGTGGCGATCGCCCCCCACATTTACCACCGCCAGGTTCCTGGCTTTGAGGTGGGCTACGACTCAGCCGATCTAGAGCTGGGCCGCCGCTACAAGCAGGGCACATCGGCCGACGAATTGTTGGCCGATGTACGCGGTGCGATCGCCCACCTCTACAGCCAAGCCAACGTCATCCCCGAAGGCGTCGGCTGCATCGGCTTTTGCTTTGGTGGCCATGTCGCCTACCTAGCCGCCACCCTGCCCGAGGTCAAGGCCACCGCTGCATTTTATGGGGCAGGCATTGCCACTATGCCCCCCGGCGGTGGCCCCCCCACCCTCAGCCGCACCGGCGAGATCACCGGCACCCTCTACGGCTTCTTTGGCGAAAAAGACCCGCTGATCGCCGCTGAGGAAGTGGATCAAATCGAAGCGGCACTGACCGACCACAACGTGCCCCACCAGATCTTTCGTTACCCCGATGCCGAGCACGGCTTTTTCTGCGACCAGCGCTACAGCTACAACCCCACCACCGCCCGCGATGCCTGGGAGCAGGTGCTGCAATTATTTAAGACGACGCTGCCTGCGGCACCGTAGATCGAAGATCGAATCGAAGATCGACAAGATTACCGGAACTTTTAGGGGCTTACTTCAGTCTATTAATGGCCTATTTCCCTAGCTGAGGAAATGGCTAAGTTCCTTACGTCCCCCTGCCCCACTGTGACAGTTGAAATAGCGGAAAGTTCATTTGTAACTTTGGCAAAAGCAGTTTTAGATTAAGGATGTCGGGGCACAATTACCTTTCGCTTCTAGATTTACCTCTAGAGCACGCGTCAAAAAGCTATGCAATTGTCTTGTTTCAACATAAAAACAGGATTTCGTCAATTTTTTTGGCTCTTCAAGAACTACAAATCCTTAACAGGCCTATCAAGGTAAACAGCCGGCAAAGCAGCTATCTACCCAAAGAGAGATCTGCCAACCCCCTCTGTGCCTAACTGTTGGGATCAGCCTGCGAATCAAATGGCCCAAACCCGATCAGAGTTGTGTCCACCGTTGCGTATCTTTGGAGTTATTTAAACCATGTTTAATTCTTTTCGTCTCAAGTCTGGAACCGCTCTGATGTTGGCCCTAGGGCTGAGCGTCGGTGCCTTTGCCCCGGTGATTTCCGCTGCTCCGGTGGTGGCTCAGACTCAGACTCAGACCCAGTTTGTCGATGTGCCCGCCAACCACTGGGCGCGGCAGTTCATCACTAGTTTGGCCGCCAGGGGCGTCATCGCCGGATTCCCCGACGGCACCTTTCGCCCTGACGAGCCGGTGACCCGGGCTCAGTATGCCGCCATGGTGCGGGTAGCTTTTAACCAGCCTTCGGTGCGAGGAGCCACCTCCTTTGTCGATGTGCCGCCCAACTACTGGGCCGCCGCCGCCATCCGGCAGGCCGATATGATGGGCTTTTTGTCGGGCTACCCCGGCAATATTTTCCAGCCTGACCAAAATATTCCTCGGGCTCAGGTACTGGTCTCTCTAGCCAATGGCCTCAACTACACCGCCAGTAGCCAAACCAGCCTAGGCGTCTTTCGTGACGCGGCCTCAATTCCTGGCTATGCAGTGGCCAGCATAGCGGCGGCGACAGAACGGCGCATGGTGGTCAACTACCCCGATGTACAGATGCTGCGGCCCAACCAAACGGCCACTCGGGCCGATGTGGCGGCCTTTATCTACCAGGCCCTAGCCAGCCAAAACCAGGTGGCGACGATCAATTCTCCCTACATTGTGGGGCAGCAGCTGGCCGCTCAGGCCAGCATACCGACGGGCACAACCATGGCGATGACCTACGCCGACGGTGACAAAATTGTCGTGCTTCCCGATGAAACCGCCGCCCTCACCCTGACGGTTGCCCAAGCCATCACCGACAGCATGGGGCGGGTTTTGGTGCCAGCGGGCAGTCAGGTGGTGGGCGAACTGCGCCCCAGCGGCAACGGATCGCAGTTTGTGGCCCAAGAACTGGTGCTCATTGGGGGGCAGCGCCTGGCGATTAACGCCACGTCGCAGACGGTGACCACGATGGAAACCATTCGCCGGGGGGCTACCTTTGGCGAAACTCTGGCCGGTGCGGTGCTGGGGTCAGGCGCGGCGGCGGCGATTGCCCGCACCACTGGCGACCAAAATGTCGGCACCCTAGAGGTCTTGGCCGGAACCGCCACCGGTGCCACCCTGGCCCGCATCTTTGGGCGTGACCGATTTGATGTGATTGCCATTAACCCCAACCAAGACCTGACCCTGACCGTCAATGCGCCCCTGTTGCTGTCGGCTCAGTAACCTGACGCTGATAGTTCTCTGCCATCGGTTCTCCGGTGGCGATTAAAATCTGCGGCGGTTGTTAGCCAGCAAAGCCCCCAGCTTGGGGGCTTTGTTTTTGGCCCTAGATTCGGTCAATCGTTGGCTCATACTGAATCCGCCTTGGCTAGCCCCGATTGGGCTGGGCAAACACTGTTTGCCCCTACGCCAGCCACCGGTTTGGAATCGGGGGGATGGGATGCGGATTTGGTATCACCCATGGCGATCGCTGATTGCCCCCTTCAGCCTTTTGAGCTATTTCCTGAACCCCGCTGCGGGATAATACTGTAGGGACGGATACTGCTGCATCTGGCCTGAGGTCAGGGTGCAACGGTCAAAGACCGGCCCTCAAGGGCCATCGCTGCTGTCTCGATCGGTTTCGATTCCTGCTACCCCAGAGTGCTAAATCGCCATGGCTTACTATCTCTCCCCCCGCTTTATTGAAAAGCTGGCGGTGCACATCACCAAAAACTATCTGAACCTGCCAGAGGTGAAAATTCCGCTGCTGCTGGGGGTGCATGGCCGCAAGGGCGAGGGCAAGACCTTTCAGTGCGAGCTGCTCTACGATCGCATGGGGGTCGAGGTCGTCCATATCTCGGGCGGCGAGCTAGAAAGCCCCGACGCGGGCGACCCGGCCCGGCTGATTCGCCTGCGCTACCGCGAGGCCGCCGAGCTGGTGCGGGTGCGGGGCAAAATGGCGGTGCTGATGATCAACGACATCGACGCCGGGGCAGGCCGGTTTGACGCGCTCACCCAGTACACCGTCAATACCCAACTGGTCAACAACACCCTGATGAACATTGCCGACAACCCCACCAATGTTCAGCTCCCCGGCAGCTACGACGACACCGCGATCCAGCGGGTGCCGATCATTCTCACCGGCAACGACCTGTCCACCCTCTACGCGCCGCTGATCCGCGACGGGCGGATGGACAAGTTTTATTGGCAGCCCGACCGGAGCGATCGCATCGGCATTGTCGGCGGCATCTTTGAGCCCGACGGCCTCTCGTCCCAGGATGTGGCCATGCTGGTGGATACCTTCCCCACCCAGGCAATCGACTTTTTTGGGGCCGTGCGCGCCCAGATCTACAACGAGCAAATCCGCGACTTTATCTACTCGGTGGGTCTCGAAAACGTCTCCCGCAGCGTGGTCAACACCACCACCCCGCCCAGCTTTCGCCGGCCCGACTTTAGCCTGTCGCACCTGCTAGAGGTGGGCCACCGTCTGGTGAGCGAACAGCGCCGGGTCGACGACATGCGCCTGGCCAACGAATACAACCGCGTCCTCCAGGCCCCCCCGACCCCCGACAATATCCACCGCGATCCTAACCCCAGCACACCGACAGCTGCACCCCTACCCCACAGCCCCAACGGCGACGCCCCCCACTGCCCCATCCCCCCAGC
>RECJ01000264.1 GCA_007694115.1 Leptolyngbya sp. DLM2.Bin27
AGGCAGAAGGCAGAAGGCAGAAGGCAGAAGGCAGAAGGCAGAACGGGAGACTCATAACCCCGGATAGCTCACCAGGGTTTATCAAGATGCCCCCGACCCAAACAGAGTGCAACTGGCCAAGCGATGGACAAGACCTATCAAAAACTGGAGAGCAGCGCTGTCACATTTTGCTATCCTATTGCCAGAACGCTTCAAACTCTGAACCGTCAAAGGCTTACCCAAAAATCTGAGCCCTCTCGCCCTTGAGCTTGACCACGGCGGTGAGGGTTGCGAGACAGGCTAGTTTTTCGGTGTCGGTGGAGGGCATGGGGAAGTGCGGGAATGGGGAGGAGTGTTAAGTGTTTAGTTTTGAATGTGAGCCATAACTTAAAATTCAAAACCTACGATGAAGCAACCTGTTTTGGTAAGCGTTTGAATGATCGCCTCGGCAGACGTTCTTTGCCGCCAAGGGCATAGATCCAGACCATGACCACGGCCCAGTGGATGAAGACGATGGGCCAGAGGGAGCCAGTGATCCAGTAGACGCCGGTGAGCACCAGGCCGAGCCAGCCCGCCAGGATGAGAAAGCGGCGATCGCTCAATGTATTCCAGGCAGCCCTGTAGGTGGTTTTGCCCAGCAGCAGGTGGTAAAGCAAAAAGAGCACCAGGCTGACAATGGCCCATAAAACCCAGAGCCCGCCAGAGATGCCTTCGCTGGGGCGGGGCAGCAGCATGGCCCGAAAGATGATTTCTTCTAGCAGGGCAGGGATAAAGAGTATCCGCAGGGCGCTGAAACCTAGGGAGACTGGGTGCTCGACAGCATCCTGGCGTTTCAAAAAGCCGGTTTTGCGGCCAAAGGGGAGGGCGATCGTCCCATAGAGTGCCAGCGCCGCCAAACTCAGCGGCCCGCTGGCCCAGGTAAGCGGCGTGGTCAGGGCGTAGGCAAAGCGCTGCACAGCCCGGCCCAGCAGGGGAATGCCGCCAAACACAGTCGTCGGCGGAATGGGCTCTACTCGCGGGTCATTGCCCCCCACTATATTGGTGCGCAGAAACCAGAGCTGTCCGCCGTGGCGCAAAAATACCCGCGCCACCGCGTCATGGGCCTGGCGCGGCATCATCGTCTGCCAGCTCAGCGCCCCGCTAAACAACCCTCGGTTGCTGGTAAATGCGCCCCGTGGCACCACCCCCGCTAGCGACTCCGCATTGTTTTGCCAGTCAGGGCGAATCACGCCGTAGGGGGTCAGCAAGGCTTCTAGATCTTCCCCTAGAGCCACAAGCTGCTTGGCGCGGGTCGCTTCGGTACTGTCGGGGTTTTGCTCAATCCACTGCACAATGGCGGGGTTGTTCTCAATCCGCCGCCGAATCTGCTGAATGGCGATGAACAGCGCCTGGTTCGAGTCTTGCACACAGGATGTAGCGGGGGTGACTCCGGCGACCCCGCTGCCGTCTCCGGTGCGGTACCGGGCGATCAGCACCTGAGCCTGCATGAGCAGCTCTTCAAACAGGGAAATGCGGGTGTCGCCAAACTGAAACGGCGTCATCAACGAGTCGAGCTTTACCACTACATCGGAGACTGGGCGCATTCCCAGCCAGCCCCGCTGCATGTCGCCCATGTAGCTGCCCCAGTCGTGGGTACCCGACAGCACCGCCGGGGAACTGTGGGCGTAGATCTGCTGGTACTGAAGGTCGAACTGTAGCTCATTGGCCAAGGGTTCGCGCACCACCCGTCCCAGACCGTAGGCAAAGTGACCCGTTACCGTGCCAGCCGGGATAAACTCGCTATTTTCGCCGCCAATGCCGCCAAATAGGTGAATTAACATGGCGTAGTCGCCCTCCTGCCACTGGGCACGGGCGGCATCGGAGCTGCCGCCGTTGGGGCTGACCAGCACCCGTTGCAAGGTGCCCTTGCGCAGGGGAGTATCGCGCCAGTTTTGGCGGTCAATGTATTGCAGCCCTGGCTGGTAGCCAATCACCACCTGGTCGGGCTGAAGCTGTAGGAGCGATCGCGGCTTTAGCGCCTGCACCGTAAACACCCCCTCGGTATCCCTAGCCCCGTAGATGTACCAACCGGCCTGGCCCGCTGGGGAATTTTCTAAATCTCGCAAGTTGGAGAAAAACCGCTCCCCATTCACCATTGGCTGTTGGGGAATGCGCACGGTGCCGGTGGGGCCGGTAAAGTCTTGGGCCGCTGCATCGTAAAACTGTACCCGAAAGAATTCGCTGGGGCAGGGGGATGGCCCTGGACACTCTAGGGGTAGCGGCGCATTGACGGTGGTATCTGGTTCCAGAATTTTCACCAGACCATATTCGCGCCCGGTAATTTGAATTGGTTCCAGCCCCGTTTGCACTACGGGCCGGCCATTTTGGGTCGTGAGTTCGGCATCCACCAGCCGCACAGAAACATCATCGTTGGGGCGAGCCCCGGCTAGAGATTGCAGGGGGCCAACCTGCCGTCGCCCGTTGAGCCGCGTGGGTACCACGTTGCCGTTGGCTAAAAAACTCTCGGCCTGCTGGTTGAAGGTGATGTCGGTGGTAACGGTTTCAACGTAACCACGGGTCAGATTGGTGGGTTTCCAGGTGAGCTTGACCCGCTGCCCCACCAGGGTAGGCTCGCCGTGCCACACCTCAAACCAGGCCCAGTCGCCGGGGTCGGTGGCGTAGTCTAACTCACTGGGTAAGATTAAGCGCCCGCTCCATCTGCCGTTGGGGCGCAGGTTGGGCGAGGTGGGCAGGGGCGCGATGGGATAGGTTTCGATCTGGTTGAAGGGCTGCGCCTGGGACAATGCGTAGTTCGACACGGCAGGGGTTTGGCCCCTGGCCAAGCTGCCCAGGCAAACCAAAAGCGCGATCGCCAACCCCAGGGCAACGCTTCCCCAGAAGCCTCTCAACAGATTGCGAATCCGGGCCAGCACTATCCTCAGCCCTCCAGAAAGCATTGTTTTGACCAGAGAAATATCCCCAGTAAGGGTACCCTATCGCGAACCTATAAGGAACTTGTAGGGAACTGGCCGCCTGGGAGAATGCCAGGTGGTGGGCGTTTGCTTTGATATCTCTAAACCCAGCTGGTGCTCAATTGAGGCCACGATTGGTGAAGCGACAATTAATAAAGAAATTAGACTTGACGGCCTTAAGCATGGGGTACTGTAATCTCCTAGGGTCGTTCCTTTGCAAATTGAGAAAATTACCTAAATCTCGTTTGGCATGAGGATTTTACTGGTTGAGGATGACTCGTTAGCCGGGGAACTGCTGGTATCGCACTTAAAAAAACGCTGCTACACGGTGGATCTGGCGATCGATGGCCAGGTCGGGTTTGAGCTAGCCAATCAGTGGAGCTACAACCTGATTGTGCTGGATGTGCAGTTGCCCAAGCTGGATGGCCTTAGCGTGTGTCGTCAACTGCGGGGGCAGGGCTGCGAAACACCGATTTTGATGTTGACCGCCCGCGATGCTAGCGACGATGTGGTGACCGGGCTAGATGCCGGGGCTGATGACTATGTGACTAAACCCTGTGACCCGGCCCAGCTCACCGCCCGCATTCGATCACTGCTGAGGCGGGGACAACAGCCCCTCTCGCTGCCAACGCTGTGCTGGGGCGACTTGAGCTTGCACCTAGATTCTGCCGAGGTATTTTACCAGACGACTAAGGTGCCGCTGACCGCCAAAGAATATACCCTTCTGGCCTATTTCCTGCGGCATCCGCAGCGGGTGTTTAGCCGCTGCGCCCTGATCGATCGACTCTGGCCAATGGATGAATCGCCCAGTGACGCGACGGTCACGAATCTGGTTAAAGATCTGCGCCGTAAGCTAAAAAATGCGGGGCTGGTCGAGGATGTGATTGAAACGGTGTACGGGTTGGGCTATCGCCTGGAGGCTGCGCCCCCGACCAGTCAATTGCAGGATGAGGATACATCCCGGCTGGAGCCAACCGCTGAACAAGTGATTTTCGAGCGTTTTCGAGCCTCCTTGGGGGAGCGGATTGCTCAGGTTGACGGGGCACTGGCGGCATTTCAGTCCGGGGCGCTGGGGGTGCAGCAGCGGCAAAATGCGATCACAGAAGCCCACCAGCTAGCCGGTACTCTGGGTATGTTTGGGGCCAACCCCGCCACTGACCTGATGAAAACCATTGAACAACTGCTGATGTGCGCTGAACGGGGTGAAGCGCAACTGGCCCAAGCTGGCCAACTGCGAGTAGCCCTTCAGGACGTTCCCTCGGCGTTTCAATGTCCGCCATGGCCCTAGAACAACGGGTTTTGAGAAAACGAATCAATCAGGGGCTGAGCCGGGTGCCGCTGCGCTGGGTACTGACGGTGCCCATGCTGCTGCTGACGGCGGGTTCGGTGGGGCTAGTGGGCTATCTCTCCTACCGCAGTGGGCAGGCGGCGGTAAAAAACCTGGCCAACCAACTGCTAGAGCAAGTCTCGAACCGAGTGAGCGATCGCCTCGACAACTACCTGCAAAACCCCCAGAGCATTGTGGCTAGGAACCGGTTTGCGGTGGAGCAGGGCGAACTGGATGTCGAGGATTTTGAGTGGTGGCAGCGCTATTTTCAGCAGCAAATCGCTGAATCGGACTACCTCACCACCATTACAGTCATTACGCCCCAGGGGGAAATGCTGGGCGTTGGCAAAGACAGAAACGCCCTGTTTGCCCAAAAAGATGACTTTATTGCGGGTGAGCTGAAGCTGGCTGACCAGGGGCAACGACGGTTTTATCTGCTAGATGGGCAGGGCGACCGCAGTGAGCTACTGCGCATTGTTCCCATCCAAGACATCTGGTTGCGTCCCTGGGCCCAGCAGGCAGAGACCAGCCACGTCCCGTTTTGGACGGAGGTTTTCTCCAGTTCGGTAGTGCCTTCGGCCTCCATTGGGGCGATCGCGCCCATCGTACAAGATGGCCAGTTTGGGGGCTATTTTTTAGCCGAAATTTTTCTGGTTGACATTAACAACTTTCTCCACAGGTTGCGCTTTTCAGCCTCTGGGCAGGCGTTTATTATGGAGCGCACGGGGGATTTGGTGGCCACCTCAACCCTAGAGCAACCGTTTATTAAAAGCGAGCGTCCGCAGCCGCCCGTGCGCTTGAACGCCAGCCAAAGCCAAGACGAGTTGACGCAGTTGGCGACGGCGGCCATCCTGAATCAGTGGCCCGATTTGGAACAAATTCAAAGCCGTCAGCGCTTGAGGTTTACTCGCGATCGCCAGCGATTTTTTACCCAGGTGCTGCCCTACCGCGATGCCTACGGGCTGGACTGGTTGGTGGTGCTGCTGGTGCCTGAGTCAGACTTTATGGCTGAAATTGACGCCAACCGCCAGCGCACGACGCTGCTGACGGTACTAACCTTGTTGGGGGCCACGGGGTTGGGTGTGCTGCTGGCAAGGTCGATTTCTGACCCGATTCTGCGGCTCAACCGGGCGGCTCGGGCGATCGCCCAGGGAAACTTGGCCCAAGCGGCTGAGGCCACTGGCGCACAGGAGGTAGCCCAACTGGCCCAGTCATTTCAGCAGATGACCGACCAGCTCAGTCAATCGCTCCAGGCGGCCCACGATAGCGAGCAAAAGTTTTCTACCCTACTCGACTGTGTGCCCGTGGGGGTCACAGTGTTTGATGCCAGCGGGCAGCTAATTTTGGTCAACCGGGCGGGGCAAACCATCCTGGGCCAGGGCAAGCTAGACAACCTGGCGCTAGACCAAATTTCCCAGGCGTATCACGTCTACCGAGCGGGGACAGATCAGATCTACCCCACCGAGCATCTCCCAGCGGTGCAGGCGCTGCAAGGAAAAACCATCGTGGTTGATGATGTGGAAATTGAGGTGAATGGCCAGCGGGTGCCCCTTGAGGTACACACCATTCCAGTAGTCGATGCCCAAGGCACAATACTCTATGCCATCAATGCCTTTCAAGACATTACCGAGCGTCGCCATGCCGAGCATCTGCGAGCCAACTACAATACCGATCTAGAGCGCCAGGTAGCCGAACAAACCGCCGAGCTGCAAAAGGTCAGCCGCCTGAAAGACGAGTTTATTTCCATCGTCGCCCACGAGCTGCGTACCCCCCTGACCGCCATTCGCGCCTCTTTGGGCCTGCTGGATGCGGGTCTACTCGACGATGAACCCGACACCGCCCAGCGCATGCTACGGGTGGCCTCTGAAAGCAGCGATCGCCTGGTGCGACTGGTCAACGATGTGCTCAATTTGGAGCGGCTAGAGTCGGGCAAGGTGCAGATGGTGATGCAGACCTGCAATGTGCCTAGCCTGATGCAGCAGGCGGTGGAGGCGGTGGAGGCGATCGCCCGTGAATCTTCGATCACGCTGTCGACCAAGACTCTGCCTGTACAGGTGTGGGCCGCCCCCGATGCGATCGTGCAGACCCTGATCAATCTGCTCAGCAACGCCGTCAAATACTCCGCCCCAGGAGGAACCGTGTGGTTGCGGGCTGAGGAGTGGAGGAGTGGGAAAATGGGAACACAGGCAATTCAAAATTCAAAATTCAAAACTCTCTCTTACCCGATCACCCCACCACCCCACATCCTCTTCACCGTCCGCGACCAGGGCCGAGGCATCCCCGCCGATCAGCTCGACTTCATTTTTGATCGCTTTCAGCAGGTAGACAGCTCCGACTCTCGCGAAAAGAGCGGCACGGGCCTGGGGCTGGCGATCTGCAAGAGCATCATTCAACAGCACAACGGGCGCATTTGGGCCGCAAGTACCCTTGACCAGGGCAGCACCTTTTACTTCACCCTGCCCCTGGCAGCCTAGTTATGGATACCTTAGACCCTCTATGTCCCTACTCCCCATGACCAAACACCTACTCATCATTGACGACGATTGCTTCATTCGCGATGTGGCCCAGGTCACCCTCCGCAAGGCCGCTGGTTGGCAGGTAACGACCGCAGCCTCTGGAGCTGAGGGCATCGCGCAGGCTCAGCAGGGGGCCTTCGATGCCATCCTGCTCGATATTTCGATGCCGGGGATGGATGGATTTACAGTGTTTGAGCGACTGAAGGCCGACGCCGTGACCCAGGCCATGCCGGTGATTTTGATGACCGCAAGAACGCTGCCGAGCGATCTTCAGCAATTTACTACCATGGGCTTTGCGGGGGTCATCGTCAAGCCCTTTAACCCGCTGACGGTGGGTGGCCAAATTGCTGATTTTCTGGGTTGGCCAGTTTGAAGGTTGAGGGTTACTGCGCCTACAAGTTCCAGATATTTCTTGGCTAAGGTTTTGCAGTATCTCTACCTTGCACACCACGTTCGCCAGAGTTACACCCAGTCGTTGGGGCAGCGACCCATGGCAAGGCAAATTATTTTACTGATCGAACCCGAGGCAACGCTCTGCGAGCTGCTGCTGCTTTGCCTGCGTAAACTCGGCGATTGGACTGTTTTCCCAGCGGCATCGATGGGGGCCGGGTGGGATTGGTTAATGGTTCAGCAGCCCGATGTCATTGTTTTGGATGTGGCGACGTCAGAGGAGGACAGCCGTAGGTTTATCGACGATTTGAGCCATAACCTGGCCACGGCTAGTATCCCAGTTGTGCTGTTGGTCAGCCATGCCACTTGGCTGTCGGCAGGCCATAGCGATCAGGTGGTGGGCATGATCGCCAAGCCATTTAATCCCGTCACCCTGCCGATTGAGATGGCGAGCCTGCTGGGCTGGCCCCTGATCTGTGACCTCTCCCCACCACCGCCAAATTTAGAAGCTGGTACGGGTTGATTTTCCCTACCAGATCCCTACATTTGGGTTCTATCTTTCTGCTGGGGGAGGGCATCTTGCGGAATTATGAGATTTTCCTAGAGGCGTTAGAGATTGCGGATGGGCTTGTCCTGTTGCTCTCGGCACTCAATGCAATTTCCCCTAGAATTCAGCCGCACAACCCAACGCGCACAGAGCCTACGGCTTTGCAGTTGGCCATTTTACCCATCGCCTCCCCCATCGTCGTTCCCCCTGTAGGTATTGCATCTATTCTAATTTTTATTATGCTTGCCCCCGGCTATCTAGGCATGAATTTGGCTATTGCTAAAGCACTGTTGGTCATCCTGATACTGAATTTTTTGGTGATGTTTTTCGTTGATAACATCGTTAAAGTACCCGGTTTGCTGCTACTGCTTCAGGTGTTTGGCGCTGTCCTGGTGTTTGTTCAAGTGGTCTTAGCGGTTGAAACTATTCTGGATGGCTTTAGAAGCTTGGGTGTGTTTAGTTCATAGGGATGAGCGAGTGAGACGAACATTCGGATGAATATCCACAGATGGTTTATGTCTCATCGGTTGCCAATACAGGTTTTTAGGCTTACTTAACTCTCAGGAGACCGTCGAGATGATTGCTTACGAAGCGATAGAACAAGTCGTTGAGGATGCGGCACCCACAATCGCCAAGGTGGCCCAGGAGGTCTGGCAATTGGCCGAACTTTCCCTGCTAGAGGTGCAGTCGTCAACCCTGATCATGCGGGTGTTAGAAGACAGCGGCTTTACGATCACCAGTCGCGGTACGGCGGGGGTGCCCACGGCGTTTATGGCTGAGTGCGGCGAGGGCGAACCAAAGCTGGGCATTTTGAGCGAATACGATGCCCTACCCGGCCTGGGGAATGAACCCGTACCCTGCAAACAGGCCCGTAAAGATGGGGTGGTGGATGGTCACGGCTGCGGCCATAACCTGATTGGGGCAGGGGCGGTGGGGGCTGCGATCGCCCTCAAAAACCTCATGCAGGCCCAGAGTATTCCCGGCACCCTGCGAGTCTACGGCTGCGCCGCCGAAGAAACCGAGGGCGCAAAAGTCTACATGGCCCGCGAGGGGTTGTTTAACGACCTCGATGCAGCGTTGCACTGGCACCCGGTTGATCGATCCTTTGTGGCCAATGTGTGCACGACGGCTACCAACAGCATGAAGGTGGAGTTCTTTGGCACCACGGCTCACGCAGGGCTGAACCCCTGGCTGGGGCGCAGTGCGGTGGATGCGGCTGAACTGTTTGCCCACGCCGTCAACCTGATGCGGGAGCATATCGAGCCCACTGCTCGGGTTCACTACGTCTATGAAAGCGCTGGAATTGCGCCCAATGTGGTGCCCGACTACGCCAAGGTCTGGCTCACCTGTCGGGAGGTTGATCGCGATCGCGTCAATGCCATCACCGACTGGCTGCGGCAAATGGCCGATGGAGCGGCGCTGGCTACCCAAACCAAAGCCAAGCTCTCGGTCTATGTCGGTTTCTACGATCTGCTGCCCAACCAACCTTTGGCGGAGCGAATGCAGACCTACCTGGAGCGGGTGGGCACCCCCACCTACAGCCCCGCAGAGGAGACCTTTGCCAAGGAGATTCAAACCGCCTTTGGGGTCGCCGAAACCGGTATGGCTACGGCTCCATTGCCCTTATTCAAAGAGGCTCCTAAGCTGGGCGGCTCCAGCGATGTGGGGGATGTCAGCTACAACACGCCATCGATGGGCATTGGCTTTGCCACGGTGCCCATGGGCATTTCGATGCACACCTGGGCGGCGACCGCCTGCCACGGCATGAGCATCGGCATCAAAGGGGCAGTGGCGGCGGCTAAGGTGCTGGCGGCCACCGGGGCTGATTTGCTCACCGACCCAGACCTGCGGGCGGCGGCACGGGCCGACTTTGAGCAGCGCACCGCTGGCATCACCTACCAGGCAGCTCTCGATCCGGATCAGGTGCATCCCATTGGCCTGCCTGAGTACATGATCGAAGGCTGCCAGCGAGAATTCTTCGCTGAAGTGGTGAGCGCCTAAGGCCTTCTTTCACGCCGTATGCCCCCATGATTCCATCCCTAGAGCCGTTGTTTTGCCCCTGCTGTACTCCTGCCCTCTTGCACACCCTCTTTCAGTCTGGGGTTGCGACCCTCGCCCACCCGCTCAAGCTGCTGGGGACAGGGGCTCTGGCCGCCGCCGTAGGGCTAGAGCAGGCGTCCCAGCCCGCCAAAATATCCCCTGTGCCAAGGGGCTAAACCGTCTCAGCCAGGCGCACCGGGTTCGGCGGTTCTTAACCCAGTTGATTCACCTCCCAGGTTGGTTGCCCTCTGCCTTCTCTACCCAGCCAGGGAACCCCGTAGCCCAAAAATAGGTAGGAAGAGTGACAGTTTGCTGTGCCAATCCATTAACTGCTCTCCAAACCAGGGGAGCGGCTTGGTGCTTTGCCCATAATGGGGCAGACCAGCCAACCCCGCTGCATTGAGGAAACGGCTATGCTGCGCGACCTCCTACAACTACCCATCCGTGTCTGCCAAAGCCTGCTGGGCTATGGTCGGGAACGTTGCACAATGGCTTCGCCCCACTTTGCAGGTGGTTCATCAGGCTGGTGCCCCAAACACTCACACCGTCGCCTTAGCGGAATATCGTGAGCTGCTGGCTGAGTACCGCAGACAACTGGACGCCCAACGGCAGCAAATCGAAGCACTGCAAACCATCATCCAGACTTTAAGTGAAACCCAAGGCCCCAGGTATGACCTACGGGGTGCCCAGTTCGCTGGCGGGTTTGCAGAAACCGTAGAGGGCGACCAGATTGGTGGCTCATAGATGCTCTAGCTCCCTGTAGATGTTGGATTGCTTCACTGCGATCGCGCTACAGGGAGCCATTTTGTTTAAGTCAGCCAGAGTATGATCGGCTCAGCCAAGAGTTTCAGCGGGGCCGAGGGAGAACCGATGACCGAAGCTAAACACCATCTGTCGCCAGTCGATCGGCTCACCTTGATCCAAACGCTGAATGCGCTGCCAGGCCCGCAGTTTGATCAGTTAGTCTTCGCCCTCAACCCTCCCCCCGGCAATCTCCCCGGCAACTCAGCCCCTCAGGGCTCTCGTAGTGCGGCCCTCTTGCAATGGGTCGAAAGCCCCATTGGCCCAGGTTTGGCTGACCTAGAGGCTGTTCTAAGCAGCTTTGTGGGCTCCACAGCCACAGCCACACCACGACCCGCACCCCAGCAGCAGACCGTTGAGGCCTTGACAGACATTATCAAAGCCCTGAGCCAAACCCAGGCCCCCAGGTATGACCTGCGCGGGGCTCAGTTTGCTGGTGGCTTTGCGGAGACGGTGCAGGGGGATCAGATTGGCGGCAGAGTCCAAAACTTCCATGGCCCCTGAAGTGGTCCCCTCAAACTGGACAGGGGACTAAGCTCTGAACGACTCAAACAATGATAGGAGTAGTTCATGAGTAACAAACGCA
>RECJ01000267.1 GCA_007694115.1 Leptolyngbya sp. DLM2.Bin27
GAGCTGGTTCCAAAGGATTCTCCACCTCAGTCTCCGCAAGGTGTTTCTTAGGAGAAGTATGCAGGCAGAAGGCAGAAAGGGGATTCTCTGGATTCCAGGAACTACGCCTTTCGGGAATAAGGGAAGCATTTCTGCCCTCTACCTTCTACCTTCTGCCTTCTGCCTTCTGCCTTCTACCTTCTGCCTTCTGCCTTCTACCCTCTGCCGACCAGAGCAAACAATGGGTCACCGCTGCCCCAAAGGAGATTGATCATAGTGGTGCAGCAGGTCTGCTGGGTGGTCGTAAATGGCGATCGCACCCGCCAGATCGTCGTCGCTAAAGCCGCCGCAGCGCAGGGCAATCACCGCCACCCCGGCCCGGCTAGCGGCCTCGATATCGTAGGGGGTATCGGCCAGCATGATCTGGCGTTCGGGGGCCAGCTGGGTCTTTTGCAATGTGGCTTCGACAATGTCGGGGGCGGGTTTTGAGTTGTCGGCGTCGCTGGAGGTGGTGGCTTCGAGCTGGAAATCGTCAATCTCGGCAACTTTTAGCATGGTGTCGAGTTCTTCGGGGCTGGCGGAGGTGGCAATCACCACCTTTAGGCCCGCCTCTAATAGCTTTTGCACCAGTGGCCGCGCCCCGGCGGTGGGTTTGAGCTGGGGGCGGTACTTGGTTAAGACCAGTTCTGTATGGCGGCTGGCGATGGTCTTGCCGGGTTCTGTGGCCTTGCTCAAGTCGGGCACCAGCTGGGGCAAAACCTGATCGCTGCCCATGCCCATCAGCGATCGCACCTGGTCAAACTCTACCTCGTAGCCCTGACTGGCGAAGGCTTCAACCCAGGCGTGGGCGTGGATATCGTTGCTCAAAACCAGCGTGCCATCAATATCTAAAATGACGCCGTCGAGGGCCATGGCTGTTCCTTTCAAGTCTTAGGTGCCTTTAGCCTGGCAGAAATGCGATCGCAACACATCTCCCGAGAGAGCGGTGTGACTGGCCGTGAGATCGGCTGGGATGGTTAGCTGGGACGGTCAGCCGAGGTGCGATCATGTACTCAACCGCAGATCGCTTTTCAGATATCCCTTTAAAGCACGCCCCTTGAGAAAAATGTCTTGAAATACTGCCGACTAATATTATTAAGTAAAATGACCCGCCCAATGGGCTATTTTGACGGTAGATTAGCCTCTTTTGAGCCCTGCTTCTGAGCAATAGCCCCTAGCTGGAGTTTAAACCAGTACAATGGAGTTGCCAGCAGACTAGTAACCTAGATCGCTCAATAATTCTATCCTTGAGGTAGTAGCAAGAGTCCCATGGGTTTTGGCTTAATTCAGAGAGGCTGACGGACGAACAGCGCCTCTAGGATATATCTCAGACAGATTAAATTCATATTCATGTAGGGGTTCAGCAGGGGCGCACAGCTGTGCGCCCCTGCTGAACCCCTACTGCGCCCCTACCTATGGACGAGTCGATTTTTGCAGCAATCGGCATAAAGATATAGGGCAACTTAAAGCAAATCATCTAGGGTGGTTACATCAGATCAAGCTGTTTTGCTCTTCGCTAGTTTTCGCTTTAACTGATTCTTTTGAGATACCTTATTTTCCCTAGCTAGGCGGCCAGTGGCCTCAGATTAAGCTCAGTTTGCTTGGTGCTGAGCCAACTAGCTCTACCACAATTAAGAGGCTTGTATGCGAATTGCTCAAGTTACACCCCTGTGGGAACAGGTGCCGCCGTTAGCCTACGGTGGTACTGAGATGGTTGTTAGTTTGTTGACCGAGGGGCTGGTGAGTCGAGGCCATCAGGTGACGCTGTTTGCTGCGGGAAGCTCACAAACCCAGGCGCATTTAGAGCCTGGCTGCGAACGCCCCCTGCGCACCCTGGGCATATCGGTTTCAGACTATGTCGCCTACCAGCAGCGGCAGTTGGCCAAAGTCCTCGCCAGGGCCGAGGACTTTGACCTGATTCACTCTCATATGGAGGTAGCGGCCTTGCCCTCTACCCATCAAATTCAGCCGCCGATAGTGCACACCCTGCACGGCCCCTTTACCGCCGCCTGTGAAAAAGCCCTGGGCCAGTATCGGCAACAAAATTTGATCAGCGTATCGAAGTCCCAGCAGCGCCATGATTTGGGGCTCAACTACATAGCCACGGTCTATAACGCCATCGATCTCAGTCAGTTTGAGTTTTATCCCCAGCCCCAAGAGCCACCCTACCTGGCCTTTTTGGGTCGCATGTCCGCTGAGAAAGGCCCCCATCTGGCGATTGAAATTGCTAAGCGTACCGGATGGCCGCTGAAGATGGCGGGCAAGGTCGATGCGGAAGACAGAGACTTCTTTGAGCGCCAGGTGAAACCCCAGATCGACGGGCAGCAGATTGAGTTTTTGGGTGAGGTCACCCAGGCCGCAAAGAAAGCCCTGATTGGTCAAGCCACGGCGACGCTGTTCCCAATTACCTGGCCAGAACCCTTTGGTCTAGTGATGACTGAGTCGATGGTCAGCGGCACTCCGGTGATTGCCATGGCCATCGGCTCTGCCCCAGAGGTCGTGGCCGACGGCGAGACCGGGTTTCTCTGCGCCAATGTGGACGACTGCGTGGCGGCGGTGGCTCAAATTCACCACCTCAGCCGCCAAGCCTGCCGCGACCATGTGGCGTCTAACTTTGGCGTAGAGCGCATGGTCGATGGCTACGAAGCGGCGTATCACGAGCTAATTCGCGACCGCCTCAAGCTGAGGGCGTCAGTCTTCCCCGTCGATTTGCGCCCAGTGCAGCCCGATCGAGCCAAGGCAGCGGTGAGCGTCACCACCGCCATCAGCTAAGGTGGCGTTTGGGGTGAGCCGTTTGGTCGGCATGTGTGGCGAGGGTGCGGTTTGCGGCTGGCGGTTGCACCGGGCACCGTAGATCCAACACCCGACCTCTGATGCCCACATGCGATCGCACAGCCATAGCCAACCAAGGCTGTCTACAGAGCGGTGCTTTGGCCCGGCAGCACCGTCAATATTTCAAGGATAGAATCATGATTGAGTCTTCTGATTTGGGTGAGTCTAGCTTGGGTGAGGCCAGCTTGGGTGAGGCCAACCTAGGCCCGCCCAATGGGGGTGCAGCCAACGGGGGTGAGCCGGGGTTTGACCCAGCGATTACAGCCCTCAACTTAGTCGAACTCAACGGGCGCACCTTTGCTCCGGCCCAGCAGGTACCAATTCCTGAGTGGCCCTGCACCACCGTGCGGCGTCAGCAGCCCACGCTGACGATCAAAGACAACGACCTCTTTTTAATTACCGATACCCTGGGCAACATCTCCGGCTGTGGCGATGATCAGGCTCCCTCTAGTCTGGGCTTGTTTTGTCGAGACTCTCGATTTCTCAGTCGCCTAGAGCTGCAGTTTGAGGGGCAGCCGCCGATTTTGCTCAGCAGCACCTCGCAGCGGGGCTTTGCCCTGTCGGCCCTCTGCGCCAACCCCTACGTTGAGGGCAAAAACGGACGGGGTGAGATTCGGGCCGAAACCATTGGCATTCAGCGCGATCAGGTGCTGCAAGGGGGGCTGTTTGAAGAGCTGGCCCTGACCAACTACAGCACCGAACCGGTGGAGTTTGAGCTGAGCCTGAGCTTCGATGCCGATTTTGCCGACCTGTTTGAGATTCGCGGGCGAGTGCGGCAGCAAACCGGCACGCTGCTGCGCTCTATTCACATGGCAGAAGCTGCCACCGAGCCCCTGACGGTCTTGGCTGGGGGCGTTATGACCGACGAACGGGGCGAACTCACCCTGGCCTACCAGGGGGTAGACCAGCTGCTGATGGAGTCGAGAATTCAGTTTTACCAGCGGCAGCCCGACCAGTTTAAGGGCTACACGGCGATCTGGCGGGTGGCGCTACAGCCCCACGCCACCGAGGTCTTGGGCTATCGCCTCCAGCCCTTTTTAGACAATCACCCCGCCTCTTTGGTGGGCATTCCGGCGACCCTGAGCCAGGCGCTGGCGGCAGAAACCATGGAAGAGCAGATCTGGCGGGAGGGGGTGACCTGCATTCGCACCGACAACCGCGCCTTAAATCAGATTATTGAGCGGGCTGAGCAAGATACCTATCTGCTGGGGCAAACCTTTGGCGACGGCAAAATACTCTCGGCGGGGATTCCGTGGTTTGCCACGCTGTTTGGCCGCGACTCGCTGATTGCGGCGGCACAAACCCTGATGTTTAACCCCGCCCTGGCCCGTCAGACCCTCAAGGTGCTGGCCGACTACCAAGGCCAAAAGAAGGATGAATGGCGCGACGAGGAGCCCGGCAAGATACTCCACGAGCTGCGGTTTGGCGAAATGTCGCGCAGCGGTGAGGTGCCCCATACCCCCTACTATGGCACGGTAGACGCCACACCCCTGTGGCTGATGCTCTACGCCGACTACTACGCCTGGAAGGGCGATCGCGCCCTGCTAGAAGAGCTTTGGCCTAACGCCCTGGCGGCCATGGACTGGATTGACCGCAACAGCGCCGCCACCGGCTATGTCACCTACTACTGCGAGTCGTCGGGGGGGCTGGGCAACCAGGGCTGGAAAGACTCGGGCGACTGCATGGTAGATGCGGCGGGGAAACTGGCAACGGGGCCGATTGCCCTCTCGGAGGTGCAGGGCTACGTCTACGCTGCCAAGGTGCGGCTGGCTCCGCTGGCGGCGCTGATGCAGCGCCCCGACCTGTGCGATCGCTGGCAGGCTGAGGCTGAGGATCTCAAGGCTCGGTTTGACCAGGATTTTTGGCTGGCCGACGAGGGCTATGTGGCCCTCGCCCTCGACGGCCAGGGCCAGCCGGTCGACAGCATTACCTCTAACCCAGGGCACTGCCTGGGGCTGGGCATTCTCTCGCCCGAAAAGGCCCACAGCGTGGCCGAGCGCTTGCAGGCTCCCGATATGTTTAGCGGCTGGGGCATTCGCACCCTGAGCAGCAGCTCGCCCGCCTACAACCCGATGGGCTACCACGTTGGCTCGGTGTGGCCCCACGACAATGGCATCATCGCCGCCGGGCTTAGGGTGCTGGGCCACACCGAGCAGGCGCTCGAAATTGCCCAGGGCATTTTTGACATGACTACTGTGCAGCCCTACCAATGCCCGCCGGAGCTGTTTTGCGGGTTTGAGCGCACCCCCACCAATCGACCAGTCCGCTACCCGGTGGCCTGCTCACCCCAGGCCTGGGCCACGGGCACGGTGTTTCAGCTGCTGCAAATTATGGTTAACCTGGTGCCCGACGTGGCCAACAACCGTCTATATATTGTGCAGCCTACCCTGCCGCCGTCGGTCAGCTATATGTCGGTCAACAACTTTAAGGTGGGGCAAACCCTGCTCGACCTTGAATTTGAGCGCTCCCTGGGGGCTACCGCCTGCCGGGTGGTGCGCAAGCGGGGCAATTTGCGGGTGGTGATTGAGGTGTGAGGCGATTGCCGCGATCGGCTGATCAACGATCGCGGTGCCCCCAGGGCCGAGGGGCTTGGCCTGTGGCTAAACTCGGTTGACGCTAGCCGCCCTCGACTCGCTTGAGAAATAGACGCTTCAGAACCAGACGCCCGCCGCCAGTCGATGACGCGAGCATTGTAAGGAACTAGATTGGTTTGAGAGAACAGTCCTTTGAGTTTTACAGCATTGCCCTGTTTGGAGCTATTCTGTGCCGCTATTTTTTGGTGGCCGGGTTAACCCACTGGGTGTTTTATTCGGCGGTGAGTCAGTCGTTGATCAACCCCAGGCTGCCCCATCGCTCCCCCGCCCGAGGGGAAATTCGTCACGATATTCAGCTGTCGGTGATCTCGGCGGTGGTGTTTGCCCTGGCGGCGGCCCTGGTGTTGTCGGCCTACCACCGGGGGCTAACCCGGCTCTACCTCGACCCCTACCAGTATGGGGTTTGGTATTTGGGGGCCAGCTATGGTGGGGTGCTGCTGCTGCAAGACACCTATTTTTACTTCACTCACCGACTGTTTCATCAGCCTAGGTGGTTTACGTGGCTGCACCGAGGGCATCACTGCTCGCGCTACCCCACTCCCTGGACGTCCTTTGCCTTTGATCCGCTGGAGGCGGTGGTGCAGGCCGTTTTTTTGGTCGGTGTTGTGTTTGTGCTGCCGCTGCATTTCATTACGGTGCTGGCGGTGCTGGCGACGATGACGGTGTGGGCCGTGCTCAACCATTTAGGCCCAGATCGGTTGCCGGCGCTGTTTCCCCACCACTGGCTGGGGCAGTGGGTGATTGGCCCCGCCCACCACTCGATTCACCACCTCAAGTTCACCGTCCACTACGGGCTTTACTTTACCTTTTGGGATCGGCTGTTAAATACCCAAGACCCCAGATACACCCAGACCCTAGACGAGTCTGCGCCCGATCGCATCGACAAGATGTCTTCCTAGACGGGGCTGAGTTGGAGCCTACATTTAGGTCGGATCAAAGGGCCGCAGGAGGTGTAGGATAGGGCTGCATCATCGGGTTACCACTGGGAGGGGGCATGCGCTTAGAGGCAGGGTGCGAGCTTTTATTTGAGACGACTGAGCCTTCGCCGCTGATTCTGATGCTGCGATCGCACCGGGGCGTGGGGCAGCAAATCATCCGCGAAGACTGTCGATTTGAGCCTGAGGTGGCCACCACCGACTACACCGACAGCTACGGTAACCATTGTCAGCGGCTGGTTGCCCCCGAGGGGCAGCTGCGGATTAACTGCACCGTCGTCGCTGAGGCCGCCGACCAGATTGAGGTGCAGCCGGGGGCCGAGTTTGTGCCGGTGCAAGACCTGCCGGCCGAAAGCCTTCAGTTTCTCTTGCCCAGCCGCTACTGCCAGTCTGATCTAATGGCCGATCTGGCCAACGACATCGTCGCCGACATCGACTCGGCCTACGACCAGGTCGAGGCCATTCGCCACTGGATTCACACCCACATTGAGTATCGCTACGACACCAGCGACGCCTCAACCTCGGCCATCGACACCGAAAAAAACCGGGTGGGGGTGTGCCGCGACTTTGTCCACCTCGGGCTGAGCCTCTGCCGCAGCCTGACCATTCCGGCCCGCATGGTGGTGGGCTACCTCTACGAACTTGACCCCATGGATCTGCACGCCTGGTTTGAGGCCTACGTGGGCGATCGCTGGTATACCTTTGACCCCACCCAGCCCAGCCCCCGGGGCAACCGCATCACCCTGGCTTACGGGCGAGATGCCGCCGATGTGGCCCTGGCCACCCAGTTTGGCCCGCTCAATTTGACTGAAATGAATGTCTGGGTCAACTCAGCTCAGCCCTAGCTGGTGGCGGGCTGAGGGCAGCCCGCCACCAGGTAATGCGCGGTTGAAACCCGCTGAAACCTATAGATAGCCACTAGAATAGAGCTAGACCAGCGACGACGCTACCCGCTGCACAGGTAATTACCATGGGCAAAGAAAAGAAAGGCAACAAAGAGGCCAAAAAGCCCAAGGCCGACTCTAGCGAAGGCAAAAAGAAAAAAGACCCCAAACGCTACGACTAAAACATGGGGGACAGGGGCAAAGGGGGTTTAGGGTTCACGGTTTAAGGTATACGGCTCCAGGCAAGCCGCGCACCCTAAACCGCGCCCCGTAAACCCCAACCCTAAGCGTCAAGATTGGCGAAATATACGCCAAAGGGCGGCAACTCTAGGGTGTCGTGGTAGCTGCGATCGCTAAATACCCCCTCCCCGGTGGGCTTACCCTTGGGCAGGCTGGTCAGGTCTTGGTAGACCGTCTCGGGGCTGAGGTTAAACACACAGAGCAACTGCTGCTGGTCGCAGGCCCGCACAAAGCCCACTAGCCGCTCTTCGGCTAGATCTAGCAGTTGCAGATCGCCCTGCTTGAGGGCGGGCTGGGCCTGACGCCAGTTGATCAGGCGGCGATATTTGTGCAGCAGCGATCCGGGGTCGGCCTCCTGTACATCGACCGCCGCCTGGCGGTGCTCGTCAGGAATCGGCAGCCAGGGGGCATCGCTAGTGGTAAAGCCCGCCTGGGGAGCGGCCTTGAGCCAGGGCATAGGCGTGCGAGAGCCATCGCGCCCCAGCACGTGGGGGTAGCCCTGAATGCCAAAGGGATCTTGCATTTGATCATGGGGAATCTCGGCCTGGGTGAGGCCCAGTTCATCGCCCTGGTAAATGCAGCAGCAGCCCCGCAGCGAGACGATTAGAGCGGCAAACATGTGGTCAAAGGCCTCCTGCAGAAAGGCGCTGCTGGGCTGGTATTTGCTCCAGCGGTTCTTGAGCCGGGGAAAGTCGTGGGTGCCCGCCGTCCAGCAGATGACGCCGTCGTCAAACAGCGCCTCTACCCGGCCAATCAGCCGGTGCAGCCGCTGGGCGGTAAAGGGCTCATCGGTCATCAGCGATGAGTTGTAGGCCGTGTGCAGCCGATCGGGGCCATTGACGTATTGGCTAGAGGTCAACAGGGTGTCTTCGGCGCTGCTGATTTCGGCCAGGGTGGTGGCCCCATAGCGGTCGATCAGTTCGCGGATGGGTTTGAGTAGCGCTAGGGTTTCGGGCTGGTCAAGATTGTAGAGATTGATCTGCGAAAAGAAGGGGTCGCTCTCCATTGCGCCCGCCGGGCGAGGGTTGTCGGGGGGCCGCAGGGGGTTGTCTCTAAAGCTGCGATCGTAGGTAAAAAAGTTAACTACGTCTAGGCGAAAGCCGTCTACCCCCAGATCGAGCCAAAATTGAGCGGTGTCTAAAATGGCCGCCGCCACATCGGGGTTGTACCAGTTGAGGTCGGGCTGGCTGGTGAGAAAGTTGTGCAGGTAGTATTGCTGTCGCTCGGGAGCCCAGGCCCAGGCACTGCCGCCAAAGGTTGAGAGCCAGTTGTTGGGTGGCGACCCGTCGGCTTTGGCATCGACCCAGACGTACCAGTCGGCCTTGGCATTGTCGCGGCTGGCGCGACTCTCTAGAAACCAGGGATGCTCCTCGGAGGTGTGGTTCCAAACCTGGTCAATCAGCACTTTGAGGCTGCGATCGTGGGCTGCTGCCAAAATGGCCTTAAAGTCGTCGAGCGTGCCAAAGATCGGGTCTACGGCTCGATAGTCAGAAATATCGTAGCCAAAGTCCTTCATGGGCGACTTGAAGAAGGGCGAAATCCATACGGCATCGACCCCGAGGTTGGCGACATAGTCGATCTGTTGCAAAATACCCGGCAGGTCGCCGATGCCATCGCCGTTGCTGTCTACAAAACTGCGGGGGTAGATTTGGTAAATGACGGCGCTACGCCACCAGTTCGATTTAAAAGACATAGATCAAAGCTTAGCTAACGGCAATCGGTGCATCTGGACTGGGTTCGAGTTGGTTTCTTTTCTGGTCGGCCTCCTTTTGGTTGGTTGGTTTAGGCTGGGCGACGGCGGCCGGGTGATGGCTCTGATCGCCAGCGCCCGACTCCGGGTCGGGTGGCTCCGGGGCATGCTTAGATCGGGGTGTCTCTGGTTGAGCCGCCAACTTTCCTGGGCGTTGTTTGGTCGAGTCTTTGGCGGTGCCGCTGTTGGCGGGCGGGGTAGAGGGCTGCAAATTGCCAAAGAAATAGCCGTAGCCGCGCAGGCGCAGCATGCCGTCGTTGCGTTTGGCCGCAGGGTTAATGCCGGTAGCGGTCACACAGCTCAGCATGTCTTCGGGCAGATCAAAATGGGCTGTGTTGGAGCTGAGGTTAAATATACACAGCAGCCGCTGCTGGGGAGCTTCTCGAATGAAGGCAAAGATCGGATCTTCAGTCTCAAGAATGTGACATTCGCCCTGCATCAGGGCGGGCTGGTTTTTGCGCCAGTGCAGCAACCCCCGCCAGGTGTTGAGCAGCGAACTGGGGTCTTCGGTTTGGGCATCGACCGCACGGGGGCGATGGGCATCGGGAATCGGTAGCCAGGTATCTTCTCGGCTCGAAAATCCGGCACTGACGGCGTTGGCCTGCCAGGGCATAGGGGTGCGTGACCCGTCGCGCCCCACCACATCGGGGTAGAGCGCTTTGCCAAAGGGATCTTGAATTTGGTCGACCGCGATGTCTTCGGGAATGCGGGCTTCGCTGAGACCCAGCTCGTCACCCTGGTAGAGGCAAAAGGCCCCTGGCATGGCCACCAGCATCGCCGCCGCCTGGTGGTAAAACGTCTCAGGGTAGGGAATGCCCTCGGCATCGTGACCCAGCCAGCGGCTGCGCAAGCGGCCGTAGTCGTGGTTGCCCACCATCCAGCAGTTGCCGCCGTTGGTAAAGTGCTGCTGCACTTTTTCGAGGGTGCGGCGCATCAGCTCAGCGCTGATCGATTCTTCGACTAAGAGGGCGCTGTTGTAGGCTAGGTGCGCCCGCTGGTTACCCTTGACGTAGTCACTAGAGAGCACAATCGAGTCTTCGCACAGGGTGACCTCGGCCAGGGTAACGGTGCTGGGATATTGATCGATCAGCTCGCGCACGGGCTTTAAGACATCTAGGGCCTCGGGCCGACAGAAGCTGTTTTCAAACATCAGCTTGGCCATGGGGTTGTCGGGGTGAATGCCGTCGGGAGGCAGGCTGTCTTCGGGGCGTAGGGGCTCGTCGCGCAGGTCTGGATCGTGCAAAAAGAAGTTGGGGGCGTCAATGCGAAACCCATCGACGCCGCGATCGAGCCAAAACTTGGCTCGGGTCAAAATCGCCTCTACCACTTGAGGATTTTCCCAGTTGAGCTTGGGCTGGCTGCGCAAAAAGTGGAAAAGAAAGTACTGCTCTCGCTTGGGCTCCCAGGCCCAGGCCGAGTCGCCGTTAAAGGCTGAGAGCCAGTTGTTGGGGGGCGACCCGTCGGGCTGGGGATCGGCCCAGACGTACCAGTCGGCTTTGGGGTTATCGCGGCTTTCGCTGCTTTCTAAAAACCAAAAGTGGCGATCGCTGGTGTGGCCCCACACTTGGTCTACTACCATTCTCAGCCCCCGCGCGTGGGTCAGGGCCAGCAGCTTGTCAAACACGTCGAGGGTGCCGATTACGGGGTCAATGTCGAGCATGTCGGTAATGTCATAGCCCAGGTCATCCATGGGTGACTCGTAAATGGGTGTGAGCCAAATAGCGTCGACCCCCAGGGCTGAGATGTAGTCAAGCTTGTCGATGATGCCGTTTAAATTACCCCGACCATCGCCATCGGTGTCTAAAAAGCTCCAGGGCACAATCT
>RECJ01000178.1 GCA_007694115.1 Leptolyngbya sp. DLM2.Bin27
GTAAAGAGCGGATTCAGCCCTACGAGGGCACCGTCATTGCCATGCGCAACGGCGGTATCAATCGCTCCATCACGGTGCGAAAGATTTTCCAGGGGGTTGGGGTAGAGCGGGTATTCCTGCTCCACGCGCCCAAGGTGGCCAGCATTACCGTGATGCGCCGGGGCAAGGCTCGTCGAGCCAAGCTCTACTACCTACGCGATCGCGTGGGCAAAGCAACTCGCCTGAAGCAGCGTTTTGATCGCCCAATCAACTAGAATCGATCTAGCTGGGTTCTGGTGCTCAGCACCTGGCTCCATGCGTCCTTAGTTCAGTTGGTAGAACGCGGGTCTCCAAAACCCGATGTCGGGGGTTCGAGTCCTCCAGGGCGCGCTGAGTGATGGCGGCGACAATATACTCAATCCCGAGTTGTCTGCTCTGCGGGCAATTTAGGGTTTCAGCTATTGTTGCTGCCTCCTACTCGAGATTTTAGCCAGGTTATCCTGCCGCTCAACCTAGACGATCACCTGAGGTGGAGGTCGATCAAGGACAGCGGGGCTGGGTTAGCCAGTTCATTTCAGTCAGTCAGTTCGGGTAAGCGCCAACAGGAGCCAAGTCAGTGGTTAAAAAAGACGCAGCAGTAGACTCTAAAAGTAAGGGCACGAGCGCTCAAGCCACCGCCGAAGAAGGGTTTAGCGTTGGTTCTTTCCTTCAGGGCACCAAAGAAGAGTTGAGCAAAGTGGTTTGGCCCAGTCGGCAGCAGCTAATCAGCGAATCCGCTGCGGTGATTCTGATGGTTAGTCTTTCCGCAACACTGATCTATCTTGTTGACCGCCTGTTTGGGTGGGTTTCGGGGCAAGTATTCTAATGGCGCTTACATCAGAAGATTTTAACTACGACGAAGACGACTCCCAAGATGAGACTCTAGATGCCGATCTAGATTCGGCTGAAGAGACTCCCCCTGCGGGGGGCGAAGGCTCCGATGAAGCCGACGGAGAGGCGGCTAAGTTCTACCAGCGCAAGGCTCGGTGGTATGCCGTTCAGGTAGCCTCTGGCTGCGAGAAGCGCGTCAAGCTCAACCTTGAGCAGCGTATCAGCACCCTAGATGTGGTCAATCGAATCTTTCAGGTTGAGATTCCCCAGACCCCAGCGGTCAAGCTGCGTAAAGACGGCACCCGTCAAAACATCGATGAAAAAGTTTTTCCTGGCTATGTGCTAGTGCGCATGTTCATGGATGATGAAGTCTGGTCGGTGGTTAAAAACACCCCCCACGTGATCAATTTTGTCGGGGCTGAGCAACGCCGGGCCTACGGTCGAGGCCGGGGCCACGTCAAGCCCATGCCCCTCGGGATGAGTGAAGTCAAGCGCATCTTCAAGCGCACCGAAGAGCAAAAGCCCGTGGTCAAAGTCGACATGGCCCCTGGGGATAAAATCACCGTGCTCTCAGGTCCCTTTAAAGACTTTGAGGGCGAGGTGGTAGAGGTCAGCCCTGAGCGCAGCAAGCTCAAAGCTCTGCTGTCTATTTTTGGGCGCGACACCCCAGTCGAGCTGGAATTTAACCAAGTGCAAAAAGAGAGTTAATTAATGGCCAAGAAAGTCGTAGCGTTGATCAAGCTGGCGATTCCTGCCGGAAAGGCAAACCCAGCTCCCCCCATCGGCCCGGCCCTGGGTCAGCACGGGGTAAATATTATGGCGTTCTGCAAAGAGTACAACGCCCGCACCCAAGAGAAAGTTGGCCTGGTGGTGCCGGTTGAGATCTCGGTGTTTGAAGATCGCAGCTTTACCTTCATTCTCAAGACTCCGCCCGCCTCAGTGCTGATCAAAAAAGCCGCTGGCATCGAGAAAGGCTCAGGCGAACCCCGCACCAAAAAAGTTGGCTCTATCACCCGAGCCCAGCTCAAAGAGATCGCCGAAACCAAAATGCCCGACCTCAACGCCAACGACATTGATGCTGCCATGAATATCGTTGAGGGCACGGCCCGCAATATGGGTGTCACGGTCGCCGACTAGTTTGTTGACCGCAGTTTGACCGTTCACACATTGTTCACATTATGGGGAAGAGGCTGAGCTTCGTTTGACCCCAAGGAGACTACCATGGCTAAGTTGTCTAAGCGCCTGCGGGAAGCCCAGGCCAAAGTAGAAGATCGTCTCTACGAGCCCGCAGAGGCTCTAGAGCTGCTCAAAGAAATTTCGACCGCCAAGTTTACGGAATCGGCTGAGGCCCATATTCGACTAGGCATTGACCCTAAGTACACCGACCAGCAGCTGCGAACTACCGTTATTTTGCCTAAGGGTACCGGCCAGACCATTCGAGTAGCTGTCATTGCCAAGGGCGAGAAAGTGGCCGAAGCCACCGCTGCTGGTGCTGACCTAGCGGGTTCTGAGGAACTGATTGACGAGATCCAAAAGGGCATGATGGACTTTGATGTGCTGATTGCCACCCCCGATGTCATGCCCCAGGTAGCTAAGCTCGGTCGTCAGCTTGGCCCCCGAGGCCTGATGCCTTCCCCCAAGGGCGGCACGGTGACCTTTGACCTGGCCCAGGCCATCGACGAGTTTAAAGCGGGTAAGCTAGAGTTTCGCGCCGACAAAACAGGCATTGTCCATGTTATGTTTGGCAAGGCAGACTTTAGTGCCGAAGACCTGCTGGTCAATCTCAAGGCGCTGCAAGAGTGCATTGACCGCAACCGGCCTTCCGGTGCTAAGGGGCGCTATTGGCGTACCGTGGCGGTTGCTCCCACCATGGGGCCATCTATCCGCCTCGATGTCAGCGCCCTGCGCGACCTGAAGCTAGGCGATGTCGCCTAAGAACCTAAATCAGGTACTACTCAGGCGCTCAAAGTTTTACCCAGACCAACCAGGAGATACCGGCTGAGCCAAACCCCTAAAACTGCATAACGACCGGAGACAGCAGGTGCCAGCCAGGCGCTGGATAAACCCTGCCGAGGTTGACGTTGCAACTGTAGTGCGCTTGCCCTAGGCAAGGCCTCTCTGGTTGTGGGTCTACCCCGGCATGGTTGTCGGGGTTTGTTTTTGGTCGCCATTGGTGGTTGCCACCGATGCGATCGCATTAGTCAAAACCTGGATTGGGTAACTAAGTTTCCCTACCCCAACTTAAAGGAGGTGAGATAGACATGGGGAGAACCCTAGCAGATAAGAAAGCACTGGTAGCCGAGATTCAGGCCCTGCTTGATGACGCTCAGCTAGCCTTTGTAATCGATTACAAAGGGCTAACGGTGGCTGAGATCGGCGACCTGCGCAACCGGCTGCGGCCCAAGGGGGCTGAGTGCAAAATTGCCAAAAACACGCTGATGCGAATCGCCGTGGATGGCAACGAAAACTGGCAGCCAATTACCGAGTTTCTCAAAGATTCTTCAGCCTTTGTGCTGGTGAAAGAAGACTTTGGCGGGGCGATTAAGGAATACCAGGCATTTCAAAAAGACACCAAAAAAACCGTTTTGCGCGGCGGTGTCATGGAAGGTCAGGCCTTAACCGAGGATCAGGTCAAGGCCATCACCGAACTGCCCACCAAGGAGCAGTTGATGGCTCGTCTGGCCGGGGCCATCAAGGCGATGCCGACTCGGGTGGCTGTGGGTATCAACGCGGTGCCGACCAAGCTGGCTGTGGGTATCAAAGAGGTGCCTGCATCCTTGACCCGGGCCATCAAGGCAGTGTCAGAAAAAGACGCGGCCTAGGCCCGTTGACATCAAGTTTGTTTGTGTTTGATTGTTTTTTTACCAGGAGTTAACCGGTAACTATGTCTGCTAAAACCGATGAAATTCTCGAACAGTTGAAGACTCTATCTCTGCTAGAGGCCTCTGAACTGGTTACACAAATTGAAGAGGCTTTTGGCGTTGATGCCTCTGCCTCTGCTGGCGGCGGCATGATGATGATGGCCCCTGGCATGATGGGTGGCGGTGCTGCCGCTGCTGCGGAGCCGGAAGAAGAAAAGACCGAGTTTGACGTCGTGCTCGAAGACGTGCCCGCCGACAAGAAGATCGCCATTCTCAAGGTGGTGCGTGGTCTGACCGGTCTGGGTCTGAAGGAAGCCAAAGAAATGGTGGAATCTGCTCCCAAGGCAATCAAAGAGGCCGTCACCAAAGACGACGCCGAAGATGCCAAGAAGCAGCTTGAAGAAGCGGGTGCTAAAGTCGCTGTCAAGTAGCTTGGTACTCTAGCGTAGGTTTGATTACCTAAGCAGCCCCCTGTGACGTCACGGGGGGCTTTTTTCGGGCCTTTTCCCTCAGGCGGTAATGACCCTGGGTTCCAGGTGCTAGGTTACCGCTTGCAGGAGAGGGTCGGCTGATTAATACCGGCCTGTACTCGTTGCTATCACCATGCCCACAGCTCTGATCTCTCTCATCTCTACGGAGAAAACACAGTACATTTAATCCATTGCTATGGACCCTGCCCAATGAGCCAAGACCAACCTGCCTTAGATGCTACCGCTGCCGAGCAGCCAGCCGCCCCCACGACTCAGCCAGCCGCACCCCCCAGCTTTGTTAAACTGGCCATGCGCAACATGGTCAAGAAAGGCGGCAAGTCGCTGTTTCACTTTGCGCTGACCGTGACGGTGCTGCTAACCCTGCTGGTGGGCCTTGCCTACCTGACCCGCTAATCCTATGACAGCACTGAGTTCTTTCAGCCCCACTCTAGAGGTGGCCCTAGAGCCCGAGCACCCCAGCGCCGGAGTTGTGTCGGCGCAAGAATGGGCCGACTGGTTTACCCAGTGGGGCCAGCACCTGGCGCTGCAGGGGTCGCCCATTGGGGCCTATGAGCTGTCGTTGCGGCTGACGGATGATGGAGCCATCGCCGCCCTCAACCAGCAGTTTCGTCAGCTCGACCAGCCCACCGATGTGCTTGCTTTTGCGGCTCTAGAGACCGACTTTCCCCCCCTAGACGAGATCTTGGCCACCGAGCCGCTCTACCTAGGTGACATCGTTATCTCAATGGATACCGCTGCCCGTCAGGCGGCAGAGGCGAATCACTCGCTGCGATGGGAGACGGCGTGGCTGGCGGCCCATGGCTTCTTACACTTGCTCGGTTGGGATCACCCTGACGATGACCGCCTGGGTGAAATGCTCGATCAGCAGAGTCAACTGCTCGTTGCCGCTGGGTTAAAGTCTGAAGCAGTCAGCTAAATTAGCCCTGCTGCTTCCGCTACGGTAGGGTATAAGGGCCAGTTGCCCAGTTACCTACCCGTTGCCTAATATTGAAGCCCTCTATGACTCTCTATAGTGAAAAATCTGACTCAGGCGTGTCCGCGCCTGAGGCAAGCCGCAGCTCGCTAGAGCGATCGCTCTCCTGGCAGGTCGCCGGCAATCTATTGGTTAGTTTTACCTATGCCTGGCAGGGGATCAGCTATGCCTTTCGCACCCAGCGCAACTTTCGTATTCACGTGATCGTGGGCAGCTTGGCGGTCAGTTTAGCGATTGCCCTTAGCCTCAGCCTCGTTGAGCTGGCGGTAGTTATTCTCACCTGCGGCATTGTGCTGACCCTAGAACTGGTCAACACCGCCCTAGAGTCGGTGGTTGACCTGGCGGTAGAGCAGACCTACCACGAACTCGCTAAGATCGCCAAAGACTGCGCCGCCGCCGCCGTGCTGATTTCAGCCTTAATTGCGGTCTCGGTAGCGGCCTGCCTGCTGCTGCCGCCCCTGTGGCAGAGGCTTTTGCCTTTGCTTGCCTAACCCTAAATTCTGCCAGCACCTATGATTTTGGTCATTGACAACTACGACAGTTTTACCTACAACCTGGTGCAGTACCTGGGTGATTTGGCCGCTGATCTACCCGTAGCGGCCAATCTGCAAGTGTTTCGCAACGACGAGATCACCCTAGATCAGATCGTTGCTCTCCAGCCCGATGGCATTGTCATTTCTCCTGGCCCCGGCACCCCCGACGACTCGGGGGTATCCCTGGCGGTGATTAAAGATCTGGGGCCGACTATGCCCATTCTCGGTGTCTGCCTAGGCCATCAGAGCATCGGCCAGGTGTTTGGCGGCAACGTAGTGCGCGCCGCCGAGCTCATGCACGGCAAAACTTCGCCAATATTCCACAATGGCCAAGGGGTGTTTGCGGGGCTAGACAATCCTTTTTTGGCCACTCGCTACCACAGCCTGGTGATCGATCGCGCCACCTGCCCCGAGGTGCTAGAGATCACCGCCTGGGTTGAAGACGGCACCATCATGGGGGTGCGACACCGTGACTATCCCCACCTGCAAGGGGTGCAGTTTCACCCCGAGAGCATTCTCACCGAGTCGGGTATGCAGATGCTGCGGAATTTTTTGGTGTCAATTCCGGTGCCGGCAACAGTTTAGACCGGTAGGGGACGATCCTGCCTGCTGGGGGGAGGAGGATTTCATCCCATCACCTGCTAGTACTCTGAGACAGAAATCAATCACCTATTCGGTGAGGCGAAACCCCCTACTGATTGTGAGTTTTCCGTTCTGCCTGCTGGCTTCTTACTTCTGCCTGAATGTACTAGCCCGCCTGTTTGCGGCGTTAGGTTAGCCAGCAGTAGTAGAATACAAACAAGTTATTACTGTTTGTAACAGATCTCTCAGGAGTCAACCATGGGCCGGAAGCAAGCGATCGTGATTGGGGCGGGCATTGGTGGGCTGGCCATGGGCATCCGCCTGCAAAGCTTGGGGTTTGATACCACCATTGTCGAGGCGCTAGATGCCCCGGGCGGGCGGGCCTACGTACGCCGTGAGCAGGGCTTCATCTTCGACATGGGGCCGACTGTGATCACAGTGCCCCATTTTATTGAAGAGTTGTTTTCCCTGGGGCGCGATCGCGCCAACCTGACCGCCGACGATTTCCCCTCCACCGTCGTCGATGAAAACAAACGCATCAAGGAAGGCATTTCTGGCGGCCCCAACACCAGCCGCTACGTGCAGATTGTCCCCGTTCTGCCCTTTTACCGCATCTACTTTGACGATGGCACCTTCTTCGACTACGACGGTGACGAAGATCATACCTATGAGCAAATTTTGGCCCTGGGCGAACCGGGCGATCTAGAGGGCTACAAACGCTTTCACGAGCAGTCACGGGCCATCTTTGAGCGGGGCTTTTTAGAACTGGGCTACACCCACTTTGGCGACGTGGGCACCATGCTCAAGGTCGCTCCCGACCTGTTCAAACTCGATGCGGTACGCAACTTGTTCCGCTTTAGCAGCCGCTACTTCAAGAGCGACAAACTGCGTCAGGTCTTCACCTTTGAGCCCCTGCTGGTGGGCGGTAACCCCATGTCAGTACCCGCCATCTACGCCATGATTCACTTCGTCGAAAAGACCTGGGGCATTCACTTTGTCATGGGCGGTACCGGGGCGCTGGTGCAGGGCTTTGTGAAAAAGTTTGAGGAACTGGGGGGCACCATCAAATGCAACTCCCCGGTCACCAAAATCAACGTCACCCGTCAAGGTGGTAAGAAAGTAGCCACGGGTGTGACTCTGGGTGACGGCGTGACGATCTCTGCCGATGCGGTGGTGTCGAACGCTGACTGGGCCACCACCTACGGCAAGCTAATCGAACCCCAGTACCGCTTCTGGAACAGTGATCTGCGGGTAAAGCTGAGCCAGCAGTCGATGTCGGTGTTTGTGATCTACTTCGGCTTCAAAGCCGACGGCCACGAAAGCGAGAAGCTCAGCCACCACACCATCATCCTCGGCCCCCGCTACGAGGAGTTGCTCAGAGATATTTTTGGCCGCAAAATCTTGCCCAAGGACTTTTCCCAGTACCTGCACCTACCCACCCTCACCGACCCCTCCATGGCCCCCCCAGGGCACCACACCGCCTACACCCTGGTGCCTGTCCCCAACAACAAGTCGGGTATTGACTGGTCGGAGGTAGGCGATCGCCTGTGCGACATCGTCTTTGAGTTTCTCGACGAGCGTGGCTATCTGCCCAACCTTAAAGATCGGCTGGTCTGCCACAGCTACATCACCCCCGACTACTTTGAAGGCACCCTCGATGCCTATGCAGGCAACGCCTTTGGCCTAGAGCCGCTGTTGGTGCAGTCGGCCTTTTTCCGCCCCCACAACCGCAGCGAAGACATCAATGGTCTGTACTTGGTGGGGGCCGGCACCCAGCCCGGTGCAGGCACTCCCAGCGTGATGATGTCGGCCAAAATGACCGCCCGCCTAGTGGCCAAAGACTATGGCGTAGCCGAAGCAGTGGTCAGCGGCCAGGCTAGCCCTGAGCTGAGCCCCCAACCCGTGTAGGGCGAGGCTATGGCCGGGTGGGCAATGCCCACCCGGCCAAGGTGGGGCAGGTTTAAGGGTCAATTCCTCTGAAGAGGATTAGCCGCCGAGTTCCCCAGTCTGCTGCCCCGACTTGGGGCAGATTTAGAGCTGCCAATTTTGAGTATCTCAGCTGGGTGTGGGCAGTTCTAGGGCTGGCTCAAACTGGGGTCATAAACCAGCGGTTTGCGGTCTACACTGATCTAGCCAATGCTATACGTACTGTGTGGGAGCAAGAGAGCAATGAAACGGCGCAAACTACTGGGTTATGCAGGGGCAGGGTTAGGGGCAACCCTAGGGCTAAAGATCGGCTCTGCTGCCCAGGCTCAGACTCCAGGAGTGACCATTCGCAGCCTGGGTCATACGTCGTTTCTGTTTACTGGTGGCGGTCGCCGCATTTTGGCCAACCCCTTTCGCCGCGTGGGCTGCACGGCTGGCTTTCCGTCCCCGGCGGTGCCCGCTGACATTGTGATCATCAGCAGCCGTCTGTTTGATGAAGGCTACCTCAATGAGCTAGAAGGCGAACCCCGGGTGCTCACTGACCCCGGCGTCTATGACTTTGAAAATCTGCGGCTCCAGGGCATTGTCACCCCCCACGATCGCCAGGGCGGGCGGCGCTTTGGCAACAACACCGTGTGGCGATGGACCCAGGGCGGCGTCACCATTGTTCACATGGGTGGGGCCGCCGCCCCTTTGGGGGTTGAAGAGCAGATTTTGTTGGGTCGCCCCGACATCATGCTGGTGCCCGTGGGTGGTGGCCCCAAGGCCTACACCGCTGCCGAAGCGGTGCAGGCGGTGCAGGTACTCAGACCTAAGATCGTGGTGCCAACCCACTACCTCACCACTGCGGCTGGTGAAACCTGCGAACTTGACCCAGTGGATGACTTTTTAGCCCTCATGCAGGGTACCCCGGTGACTCGTGCCACCACTGGATCCCTGGGGATTCGCCCCAGTGACCTACCCAGCCAGGGGATGCGCATTCAGGTGTATCAGTACCCAAGGGCTTAGCTTTTAGGGGCAGGGTTGGGCCTTAGCGTCAGGGTCGGGAGGTGTCACAGTGCCCTGGTCAACCGCTAGGTTTTGCCGCCGCTCAGACTAGGGCTCCGGCCAGCAGCCCCACCCCGGCTCCGGCCAGCACCAGCTGCCAGGCGGGGCGGTGAAACCGCACCAGGGCCACCAGTGCAGCGAGGCCCACGGTGACGGCAACCACCGTGCGGGGCACAGTCGGTTGCAGCATAGCCGCAGCGGCCAGGGGAATGGCGGCGGCGGCAATCGCACCCAAGGCCGCAGGCAGCACCCCCCTGAGAAAGCTCTTGACCCAGGGGCTTTGCCGCAGCCGCAGCAACCAGGGCGAGGCAAACATAATGAAGAGAAACGACGGGGTGAAAATGGCCACGGTGGCGACCAGCGCCCCCAGCGCCCCCGCCACTTTGTAGCCGACAAAGGCCGCCGTAATTACCACCGGGCCGGGGGTGAGTTCGCCCAGGGCCACGCCGTCGATAAACTGGCTGCGGGTCATCCAGCCAAAGTCGTCGACCACGGCGGTTTCGATCAGGGGAATGATCACCAGGCCGCCACCAAAGATAAAGGCTCCGGTCTGCAAAAAGAATGTCGTCAGGGGCAGAACGTAGGCCTGAATGCGATCTAGACCCCAAAAGCTGGTGACGGCCAGGGGGTCTACTGGCAGGTTGGCCAGCAGATTGGGCAGGCCCTGGGTGATGGGCAGCAGGGGGGCGAGCCAGGCGCTGGCGCGACCCGATGGCCCGGCGGGGGGCGGCGCGGTGGGGCGATAGATGGCCAGCCCGGCCAATCCTGCCGCCAGAAAGAGTAAAAGAATGTTGACGCGGAAGATCAGGGAGACAAGCAGGACAACGAGGGCGATCGCAACCCCCTGCCAGTCTTTAATGGCCTTCTTGCCGAGCTTGTAGCAAAAGCCAAAGATGATGGCGATCACCACGGGCGAAATGCCCAAAAACAGGTGATCGATCTGGGGCACCCCCTGAAACCTAAAGTAGGCCCACGACAGCACCAGCATGATCAAAAAGGCCGGGGCAATAAAGCACAGCCCCGCCACCAGCGCCCCTAGCTGCCCCGCTCGCAGGTAGCCGGTGTAGATACCGGTCTGGGTCGAGGCGGGGCCGGGCAGCATTTCGCAGATCGCCACCCCTTCGAGAAACTGATCTTCTCTGAGCCAGCCCCGTCGGGTGACCGCCTCGTCGTGGATCAGGGCGATGTGGGCCTGGGGGCCGCCAAAGCCGATCAACCCGAGCTTGAGAAATAGCAGGGCTAGCTCCTTAAGCCGGGCCGACAGACCCTCTGGGGATGGCGCTAGGGTCTGAGGCTCTAGGGGGGGTGGCTGACTCATCATGGGCAGGCTGATAGGGCAGCCTCAATATATCGAGATTCGATAACGACAGCCTATATCGAGCGCTACACCTACTAGCCATTGCCAATGCCGCGAAAGTGGCCCGGAAACAGGTCTATCCCCAGGGCCGACTTAACCAGGTAGGCCAGGATGAACAGGCTCATGCTCAGGGTTAGATTAAACCCCAGCAGCAGGATCACCGCCGCTGCCCAGTTGCCCCACTGGGTCAGCCGCGAAACTGGTACATTGCGGGCCACCCGGCGGCGGTCTTTGCCCACCATCAGCACAATAAAGTAGCGGCTGATCAGTAGGTCAATGGTGAATCGCAGGTCGATTAGCTTGGGCGCAGGTTTGGGCATGG
>RECJ01000112.1 GCA_007694115.1 Leptolyngbya sp. DLM2.Bin27
GTCGTTGATCAGGTCAACCTGGTAGGGGCGGAGTTGGGGGGGCATTGGGCAGGGGTTTTGGGTTTTGGGTTTTGGGTTTTGGGTTTTGGGTTGCGGTTTGCGGTTTGCGGTGCAAGGTAGGGCCGTAAACCCTCTTCTCTTAACACCTAAGACCTGAGACCTAACACCCCACTCACAATCAACAAGTACTATCTTCTAGCCCATTCATCAAGGGTTACTGGGCCTGTGGCGTTATTATGCAGTTACGTAAACCACGGGTCTGCTATGACCACTTTTCCCCGCACTCCCCTAACGCTGCCGCCGCTGGAAAATGGCGATCGCCTTAGCCGCGCCGAATTTGAGCGCCGCTATGCCGCCATGCCGCAGATGAAAAAGGCAGAATTAATTGAAGGAATTGTACATGTGGCCGCAGCCCTGCGGTTTGGTAGTCATGCAGAACCCCACAGCTTCTTGATGGCTTGGCTAGTGTTGTATGTTGCAGCTACTTCTGGGGTGCGGGTGGGCGATAATCCCACCGTAAGGCTTGATCCAGACAACCTGCCGCAGCCAGATGGCATTTTGCGGCTAGAGCCAGAGTTGGGCGGGCGATCGCGCATCAGCAGCGATGACTATGTAGAAGGCCCCCCTGAGCTAGTGGTAGAGGTCTCGGCCAGCACCGCAACGGTTGATCTGCAAGACAAGAAAGCTGTTTACAGACGCAATGGCATCCAAGAATATCTCGTCTGGCAGGTGTTTGACCGCAAGATCGACTGGTTTTATTTAGATGCAGATCGCTACGTTGATCTAGAGCCGGGTGACGATGGCCTCTGTCGCAGTCGGGTATTTCCTGGCCTGTGGCTCGACCGAGGGGCGATGGTGCAGGGCAACTTGGCTCAGGTGTTAGCGGTGGTGCAGCAGGGGCTACAATCCTCAGAACACCAGGCATTTGTAGAAAGATTACAGTCTATTCAGGGCGCTTAGGCACGATGGAAATGCGCAAACTAGGCAACACCGAGATTGAGATTACGCCGCTGATCTTTGGCACCTGGCAGGCGGGTAAGCGGGGCTGGGTCGGCGTAGAAGATGCCGAGGTGATCGAGGCCATGCGGGCGGCGCTGGATGCGGGGATCACCACCTTTGATACCGCTGAGGTTTACGGCGAGGGCTACTCAGAAGATCTGGTGGGCAAGGCCCTAGGAGACCGACGCGATGAGGTGGTGTTGGCCACCAAGGTGTTTGCCAACCACCTAAAGCACGACCAGGTGATCGAGGCCTGCGAGCAATCGCTCCAGCGCCTTAGAACCGAGGTGATTGACCTGTACCAGATCCACTGGCCGTCGGGGGCCTTTGGCAGCGAGGTGGTGCCCCTAGGCGAGACCATGGGGGCGCTCAATGCGCTCAAGGATCAGGGCAAGATTCGGGCGATTGGGGTATCGAATTTCTCTAAAGCACAGCTGGAAGAGGCCATGACCTACGGGCGCATCGACAGCCTGCAACCGCCCTACTCGCTGTTTTGGCGCGGGGTCGAGCAAGACCTTTTGCCCTACTGCATCGAGCACAATCTGACGATTTTGGCCTATTCCTCCCTGGCCCAGGGGCTGCTGACCGGCAAGTTTGGCCCCGACCACCAGTTCCCCAAAGCAGACAACCGCAGCAAAAACAAACTCTTTCTGCCGCCCCTCTACGCCAAAGCCCAGGCGGCTCTGGCCCAGCTCAAGCCCATGGCTGAGGCCCACCACATCACCCTGGGCAACCTGGCCCTGGCCTGGCTGATCGCCCAGCCCCAGACCACGGCCATCGTCGGAGCGCGCAATGTTGAACAGGCGGTTGAAAATGCGAAGGCCGCTGAGGTGGTGCTGGCTGAAGCAGATCTGGCAGAAATCGACAGTATCAGCCGCACCGTCACCGACCACCTGCCCGCCGACCCAGTGATGTGGGCCTTTTAACCCCACCTGGGCAGCCAAAACCGATAATCTTACCGCTAGCGTTGCTTTAGTCCCTTGCCCCCATGAAAATTCCTTTTTTTGGCCGCATCTACAGTAGTTTGTTGAAGCATCCCCGCTATCGCTGGCTGGTGATGGGGGCATCGCTGCTGTACCTGGTGAGCCCGATCGACGTTTCCCCCGATGTGATTCCCATTCTGGGCTGGATCGACGATGGCTTGGTGGCCACCCTGCTGGCTACAAGCATTACCCAGGTGCTGCTCGACCGTCGTCAGGCCGTAAAAGACCAGAAAACCCCGGCCCCAGACGACGAGCTAGAGGCGATCGCAGCTACCGATGTCGCCACCCTACCCGCCGCCGCCAAACCTTCTAAACCTGCCAAATCATCAGAATAATGGACTGGCTGCTTGACCCGCTCAACTACGACTTTATGCGCCAGGCGCTGGTGGCCAGTTTGCTGGTGGGCATTCTCTGCCCCATTGTGGGCACCTACCTAATTGTGCAGCGCCTGGCCATGCTGGGGGATGTGGTGGCCCACGGGGTGCTGCCGGGGCTGGCAATCGCCAACTTTCTCAATCTGCCGATTTTGCTGGGGGCCTTTACCATGGGCCTGTTTAGCACTGCTGTGATCGCCTGGATACGCACCCAGTCGCGAATTACCGTCGATACGGCGATGGCGATTACCTTTTCCACCTTCTTTTCGCTGGGCATTACCCTGCTGACGGTGTTTCGCAGTCGGGTGTCGCTGGAGCAGCTGCTGTTTGGCGATATTCTCAGCATTAACTCGGGCGATGTTTGGCAAATTACTGCGATCGCAGCCCTGGTGCTGCTCGGGGTCAAGCTGTTTTACAAAGAGCTGCTGTTTTTTACCTTTGACCCCCTGGGGGCCGAGGCCCTGGGTCTGCCCGTCAACACAATTAACTTTGGCCTGATGGCGGCCATCACCCTGGCGATTATTGCCGGGATCAAGACCGTGGGCGTGATTTTGGTGGTGGCGCTGATGGTTGGCCCCGCCGCCACCGCATACCTGCTGGTCAAAGAGCTGCACTGGATGATGCTGCTGGGTGCGGTGCTGGGGGTGCTGTTTGGGGTGGTGGGTATGTACGGTAGCTACTACTTAGATATTCCCTCGGGGCCAGCGATCGGCCTGACGGTGTTTGGCGGGTTTTTGCTGGCGCTGCTGTTTAGCCCCCGCCAGGGCATTGTCAGCCGCTGGGTCAAGCACCGGATTTAAGGGGTTAGGCGACTTCTGGAACATGGTTTCCCAACTGGTGGGCAGTGCTCCCCCAGCCCTGTCAAGGTGGGGCGGATTTAGGGGTCGATCCTTCAGATTGGCCCCGAGCCAAGGACTAAAAGTCCTTGGCTCAAAGCCGAAATCCTCTGAAGAGGATTGGCAGCTGAGTTCCCCAGTCTGCTTTAGCAGACTTTAGCTATGAGCCAGAGAGTTCACTCCCTGGTGGTTGTGGCCGGAGTCCTTAGCCTATGGGCATTTCGGGAATAGTTAGGCTTGACAGGGCTGGCAGTGCCCACCCTACAGCGGCTACAGTCTTCTTGCCTAGAAATCTCCTTAGGCCATGGGCAGTTCTTGTACCTGGGCCTGAAGCCAGGTCAAGTAATCGGGTAGCCCAGCCACAATCGGCAGGGCAATGATCTCGGGCACCGCGTAGCTGTGGAGCTGGGTAATGGCCTGGGCGATCGCATCAAACCGCCCCAGGTCGGTCTTGACCGTCAGCTGCCACTCGGGCTCAACGTTCACCTCACCCTGCCAGCGGTACACCGACTTAATGGGGGTGATGCTGACGCAGGCGGCCAGCCGCTGGTCAACGAGGTGGCGGGCCAGGCGGTCGGCCTCGGCCTCTGAGCTAGCGGTGATTAAGACCACGCCTAGGGAGGCAAAGGGGGGTGGGAGAGCAGACATGACTAGGGCAGGTGGTCAACAAACTGCGACAGGTTGAGGGTTTCTCGCGCCGGGCGATGGGTCCAGCGGGTTTCGCCCTGCACGGCCTCGTAGAGGTAGGCTCGCGCCTCGGTGGGTAGCACCGACTCGGTAAACTCGGTGCCGACCACCACCGCCGCCTTCAGCGACGCCTCTCCCAGATGGGCGCGGGTGAGGTCGGCACGCGATAGGTCAACGCCGTCGAGCATGGCGTTCCACAGCACGGCCCC
Organism: Leptolyngbya sp. DLM2.Bin27; assembly: GCA_007694115.1. Lineage (GTDB taxonomy): Bacteria > Cyanobacteriota > Cyanobacteriia > Phormidesmidales > Phormidesmidaceae > Nodosilinea. Next base: position 4,089 of record RECJ01000112.1, read on the forward strand.
GGTGAGGTCAGAGCCGCTGAGGTCAGCCCCGACCATACTTACCCCGCGCATGGTGGTGTCGGTTAGATTGGCGGCGCTGAGGTTGGCGTGGTCGAGGTTGGCCCCGTTGAGCTTGGCCTCCTTGAGGTTGACCCCGGCCAGGTTCATGCCGTGCAGGTCGACACCGTTGAGCCAGGCCCCCTCCAGGTTGGTAGATTCCATGCGGGTGCGCTCTAGATCGGCCCCGCTGAGCCTGGCCCCGGTCAGATGCGCCCAAGACAGGTTGGCCCCACTCAGATTAGCGCCGCGCAAATTGGCCCCGGTCAGGTTGGCCCCGCAGAGGTTGGCCCCGCGCAGATCGGCCTGGCGCAGGTTGGCGTGGCACAGGTCGCAGCCGCTGAGCTGGGCGTTGCGCAGGTCGGCCCGCACCAAGAATGCGCCGCGCAGGTTGGCCTTGGTGAGATCGGCCTGGGCCAGGTGGGCCTCGCTCATTTTAGCGAAGCTGAGGTTGGCCCAGTTGAGGTGGGCGGAGTCGAGATGGGCCTGGGTGAGAAACGACCGGCTGAGGTCGGCCCCTTGGAGATTGGCGCGGCTGAGGTCGACCTCAACTAAAATGTGGTGGCTGAAGTCGGCCCCAGCCAGGCTAATGCCGGCGAAGTTGCGGTAGCCGGCCTCGTAAAGCTCTAGAAAGTACTTAATGTGCATAATGCTACGGTGGTGAGCTGGGGGAATGGCAGACTCACGGGGGGCTATTAATGGCACGACGGGTTCCCTGAGAGGGTCAGTGGATTTATGAAATAAGTATGAAATATGACCTGTAAAGCTAGATTTATGAGTGTGAGTAACGCTTCTTTAACTAAGGATCAGGAACATAAGTTAACGAATCAAAATGTGATTAATTATTTTTTAACAATTGCCACCGCCGGGGGCTATGTGGCTTGAAAACAGCTTATTTGCTTTTCCCCAGGCTGATCGTCTTCGTTGCTTTTGTTTGATAATTTGGTGAGAAACTTAGCACTTGAGCGCCCATGAATCGATTTATTTTTTGGGGTCTATGGCTGGGGTTTGTTCTGTATGCGTTTATACTTGCGCCCCCGGATCGGCCCGATACCACTGACCTAATTTTGCGGCTCTCCACGGGCGCGTGGGAGGGTATCAACCCTGCCATTGTGGCGCTATTTAACGCCATGGGCCTCTGGCCAATGGTCTATGCTGCGATCGCCCTAGTGGATGGCCATGGTCAGCCGCGACCGGCCTGGCCGTTTGTAGTTGCCTCGTTTGCCGTGGGGGCCTTTGCCCTGCTGCCCTACCTGGGGCTGCGGCAGCCCAACCCCAGCTTTAGTGGCCCCAGCTTCAGCGGTGCTCAAGGCCTGCTGCTGCGGCTGCTGGAGTCGCGCTGGCTGGGGGCATTGCTGGGCGCTGGGGCGATCGCCCTGGCCGCCTTTGCCTTATCTAAGGGCGACTGGCCCGATTTTTGGCAGCAGTGGCAGACCAGCCGCTTTATTCACGTCATGTCCCTCGATTTTGTCGCCCTATGGCTGCTGTTTCCGGCCCTGCTCAAAGATGATATGGCCCGCCGAGGGCTGTCTCAGCCCTGGGTGCCAGGGGCGGTGTTAGCGCTGCCCCTGGTGGGTGCCTGCCTATACTTAGCCCTCAGGCCCAGTTTGAGCGTGGCGGCAGATGAGTGGGTGAGTGGGTGAGTGGGTGGGTAGGTGAGTGGGTGGAAATTTGAATCTCCACCCACTCACCCCTACCTGACTGCCATACTTTGCAACCGCCCTAGGGTGCGCTGCACCGACGATAGCCCCTGCTGATCGCCCTGGGCCTTTAGGTAGGCGCTGGCCCGCTCCAGGTCGGCGATCGCCCGCTGCTGGTCGCCCTGGCTCTGGTAGGCGGCGCTGCGATAGCAGTAGGGCAGGGCAATCGGGTCACCGCAGGCGATCGCATCGCTGTAGTCGCTGACGGCCCCCTTGAGGTCGCCCAGCTTTTGCAGGGCGCTGCCGCGATAGACGTAGGCCATGGGCAGGTGGGGCTTGAGGGCAATCGCCTGGGTAAAGTCTGCGATCGCAGCGGCGTAACGGCGCTGCTCTAGGCGCAGCCAGCCCCGGTTGCAGTGGGGGGCAAACAGCTTGCCATTGTGCACAATGGCCTCGCTGAGGTCGGCCTCAGCCTCATTCATCTGGTTGAGTTCGAGCCGTGCCACCCCTCGGTTGTTGAGGGCGATGGCGTGGTCGGGTTGCAGGGCGATCACCTGGTTGTAGTCGTTGATGGCCCCTGGCTGGTCGCGCAGGTCGTGGCGGGTGGTGCCCCGGTTAAAGAATGCCACCGCATCCCCGGCGGGAATCACTGGGTCGTGGAAGCGCTGCACCAGCGCCTGCACCACCGTCGGGTCACTGGTGCGCAGTTTAGCCTCCAGATTGGGGATGGCGGCACTCTGGGTGGGCAGCGCCTTGAGGCTGACAATGGCGTAGGTGTGATCTGGCGGTGCGCCGCTGCCGCTGTCACACACCAGGTAGCTCTCAGCGGTGCCCATGATTTTGAACTTAAAGCGGTTGGGGTAGTTTTGCCGCAGGGGCAAGAGCTGGGTGAGGGCGGTTTTGAGCAGCGGGAGCTGGCTCGACTCGGTGCCCCAGCGCTGGCTAATGCGCCAGGCCAGGCGGCCATCGTGCTGATCGCCCTGGTGGCACCAGCCAATTTCAAGCTGACCGCCCCGGTCGAGCAGCTGGCAAAACTGCTGGAGCAGCGCCTCATCAATGGCCAGGTAGCTGGCCCAGGGCCACACCAGCAGCACCCGGTGGGTGGCGGTGGCCAAGGCCGCATCTAGGGCCTGGCGGCTGGCCAGGGCCTGGGGCTGGGGGGCGACGGTCACGGGCAGGTCAATGATCCAGTCGGGGGGGGCGGGCTGGGGCGGCTGGGCCGAGGTCTCTTGGCGGGAGGCTTTGAGTTCGACTTCGGTTTGCTGTACCCGTCGCGCCAGCTGCACTAGCGCTTTGCGGGTGGCCGCGTCCGCCGGGGCGGTGGCCCACTGGGTGGCGATCTGCTGCTGCCGTTCAGCGAGCGATCGCGTCACGCCTTCTAGCTGGGCCAGCTGGGCCTTGACCTGGCCAACATACTGCGACACCACTTGCTGCACCTGCTCCTGGGTGTGGCCAGCGGTCTCCTGGCGGCTCACCTGCTGCTGGAGCTGCTGCACCTCGGCGGTGAGCTGCTCTAGCTCGACGGTGCTGGGTGGGGTTGAGGGGGCAGTCAGGTCGTGGCCGATCCCCACCGGAATTTTAGCCAACGCCTGCTCTAGGGAGGTTTGCTGGCGGGCCAAGTCTTTGACATGGTCAACCAGGCGGCCAAATTCTGACTGGGGCACCAGTTCGGCCATGGCCTTGATCACCTCGCCCATTGGGTTGCGAAAGGGGCCTGGGGGAGTTTGGGAGGGCAGCTCGTGCCAGCGGCGCTCCATTTGGCCGAGGCTGTCTTGGATCTGGGCCACTAAGGTGCGGGTTTCTAGGCGCAGGTTTTCGATGCTGACCCGCGTTTGCATGACGTCGGTTTTGACCTGGGAAAGCTTGGTTTCAGCCGCCTCTAGCCGAGGGGTACTGGCGAGTCGCTGGCTGTAGGCAGATAGATTTTCAAGGCTAGTCTGGGTCGCAGCATACTGATCTTGCAGCTGGGTGATTTGCTGATTGATGGCGCTGAGGTCTGGGGTTTTCAGCATCTCCAGATGCTGATTGACGTGGGCGTTGAGTTCCTTGATTTCCTTTGAGAAGCGGATAAAGGCGCAGTTGTTGCGCTCCATCACCGCCCGCTGAAAATTGGTCAATGCCTCGGGTGAGGGCATGGCCATCACCTGTTTGCTCAAGTTGGTGAGGCGGCGGCTGGTCTGGCGGTGCTGGCGGGCGAGTTTTTCCTGGGCGTCTTCGAGCTGTCCTTCAACCCGGTTGCGGTTGAGCAACCCCACCGCCGCCAGCACCGTCAGCGGGGCCGAGGCCAGGGCAATATTTTGGGCCGCGACCGAGGCCACAGCCCCCACGCCAGACCCGACGACCAAAGCGCGTTCGGCCCTCGTCAACCAATGATTATCAGCCACGTTAGTAACCCTGATGATGAAAAGATGCTGAGATGAATCAATCTGCCTAGGTGTGGCGGTGACTGAGGGGGCATCAGGGGCTACACCGCTACTGTTTTAGTATTCGCGGTGCGATCGCGCCATCAGGATAATTTGAGGCTGGAGCACAGGCCGCTGCCAAACCCGCTAGATCAGGTTCCAGAGTTCTCTCGGCACCAGCGGATGAGGGCCAGAGAGCAATGCTTCCGGCGATCGCCACACCGCCGTAAACTGCCGCTTTCCCTCCACTGCCGTGAGCTGCTCTGTTTCATAGAGCGACTGATCGACAAATCGCCCGTCGTAGACAAACACAATCTCATGGCCCGGCTCGCCCTCGTAGACAAAGATATTCTCCACGGTGCCCAGCAGGGTCACGTCGGTAATGTTGGCCCCTAGCTCTTCTTTGATTTCGCGAATCGCCGCCTCGGCGCTGGTTTCGCCAAAGTCAATGCCGCCCCCTAGGGGCCGGGCAAAGCCCTGCTGCTTGGCCGAGTCGTAGGCCTCATGCACCAAAATTTCTTGGCCTCGCCGCAGGAGACAGAGCGAAAGTGCCCGAATCCGCTGTTTTTTACCCATGGGCATCCTGCTAAATCCAATCTGAATCAAAGCATACTGAGTTTACAGGGTGATTTTTTTGAATATGATAAACCGCTACACCATTGGCTCCCCCTATGACCCCACCCTGGGCAAGACCAGCGCATGCGATTGCATCCCTGGCTCAAAACGTTCAAACCTTGTCGCTGCTGGGGTTATTAATCCTGGCCACCGGCTGTTCGAGCCTGCCTAGCTCTGTCACGGGCGACGCCACGGGGCCAGAAACAGCAGCCGATACTAGTCTAGAAACCCAAAGCTCTGCCCCAGCAGTCGTGCAAGCCCCAGATGACCCCTGGCCGCAGCGCTACAGCCGGGCCTTAGACCAGGGCATGGCGGCGGCGGTGGCGACCCAAACCGCCCAGTCGGCCAGCGATTGGCGGCAGGTACAGGGGCAGTGGCAAGCGGCGATTGCAACCCTGGCTACGATTCCCACCACCAGCGACCTGTTTGCCACCGCCCAGCAAAAACGCCAGGAATATGAAAAAAACCTGGCCTACGCCGCCCAGGTGGCCGAGGCTAAAACCCTGCCCACCGCCACGGTGGTTTCGGTGGGCGACGGCGACACCCTGCGGCTTCAGGGCCAGGGCGGCCCCGTCACCATTCGAGTCGCCTGCATTGACGCGCCCGAGGCTAACCAGGCCTTTGGCCCCGAGGCTGGGCTGCGGCTGCGGCAGCTGCTCTCGGTGGGGCAGGCGGTAGAAGTGCGGGCGATTGAGCGCGATCGCTACGATCGCACCGTGGCCGAAATCTACAGCGGCGGTCAGTCGGTCGGTTTGCAGCTGGTGCGCGAGGGCTATGCTGTGGTCTATACCCAGTACCTCGTTGGCTGCGCCGCCACCGCCAACGACTACCGCCAGGCCGAGGCCGAGGCCCGCACCGCCCGCCGCAATTTTTGGAGCCAGGCCAACCCCACCATGCCCTGGGATTTTCGCCGGGGCGGCTCATCAAGTGCTCCTGCGACCCCTCCCCCAGCCGCTACGCCAGTTCCAGCCGTTGACCCGAGCAGTTTTCCTGCCTGTGTCGCCACCGACTGCAATTGCAGCGACTTTGCCACGTGGGAGCAAGCCCAGGCGGTGTTAGACGCGTTCCCCGGCGACCCCCACCGGCTGGATGGCGACAATGACGGCATTGCCTGCGAGAGACTGCGCTAGGGGGCGGGCAAGCCCAATTTTGTTGGCTGTGGGGTGCGATCGCACCACCCAGAAAGGCTCACTGTTGCACCCACCGGGTGAGCACTCGCATGAGTTTGCCAGAGCTGTGGGGCATGGGGCGGCTCCACTCGTTGATGTGGGCAAAGCCGCGCAGGTGCAGGTTTTGGATGATTGTTTCAATGCCCTGGGCGCTGCCAATCACCATGAGTTGCACGGGTTCGCGGCTGGCGGCGGTGGGCTCGGTGGGTTCGGTGGGCTGGGGCATGGTAGTAGCGGGGAGAAAGGCGGAGTGGCGAAGGTGGATGGAAGCAGGATCAGGTTGAGACATAGGGTAGAGTATGTTGACGCTCTGGCAGCATAACTCAATGCTGACAGGTTGGCAACATAGACGAGCCTAGCTCTCTCTGCCAAAATTTGGCCATGGGAAGGGCAGGCAGCGCACTACGGCAGGTTTTGGAGACTTACGGCATTAGCCAAAACAAGTTGGCGGTGACGATGGGCACAGACCGCTCTAATGTGAACCGCTGGGTGAAAGAGCTACGCGACCCAGCCGGGGACGTGATTTTTGAGATTAAGGAGGCTCTAAAGCAGATCAATCAAGACGCCGCTGATGAGTTTGTTCGTTTATATATGTGCAACTAGGAACATGCGCTTTAGCAATCCAAGACAAAGTACTTAAAGTCTTAATTCGAAAATTAGATGGTGAATATTGCTGAGTATTTGAGCTTACTCGTCGACTCTAATTATCTTGTCCAAAAGGCAGTTGGAAGTCTAATATTTTAGTTAAGCTAATTTCTTTATTTGATCACATAAGCAGGTGCTGCGGCGAAGATTTTAAAATTTTTTAGCAGGCGAACTATGGAAATGTGGAAGAAAAGTAATGCTTGAGCCTTATTAATTAAAGATTAAATAATTATCAGAACCAGCGCCTAGTTCAACGTGTTATTAGCTATCATATTAACCAAAGAATCTTCAAAATGTCCATAATATCTTTCATAACAACCATAGCAAGTTTAATTTCTATTCCTTTAGCCATATATTTTTACGTCAAGCCAAGGTCGAGGAAAAAGAGAATTGTGTATGGATTTAGGTCAGTTGGTCTGCTCCCGAGTCCACCAAGTTTTACAGATCTCCAGATCACCTACAAAGGTCAAGAAATAAAATCCCTTTATATGACTAGAGTGGCCCTTTGGAATGCTGGCGATGATGTTATAAAGGGGAAAGATGATATTTATCCAGAAGATCAACTAAGAATTACTTTTGAGAACCCAACTCTAAACATTGAATGTAAGCTCCTATATGTTTCTGGTAAGGGAGAAAGGATACGTCCTAGCTTTTATCCAAAAAATAATGGTTCGCTGCCAGAAGGTATTTTAATTGAGTTTGATTTTCTAGATCAAAGGGAAGGATTGGTGCTTCAAATAATGCACCAAAGTTCCCGGCAAAATCTTGTTATTGAAGGTAAAATGATAAGCCCCCACCAAAATAAAATCAGCGAATTAAAAATGGGGGATGAAGACTTTAGGGGAAATGCCTTAACTTCCACTGTAGGTGCATTTAGTGTGCCACTAGTCTTCCTGCTTGGTATTATTTCCCTGGCAGTTTTTGGAAGTACTTCCATGTTTTTTTTGGGCCACTTGTCTAGTTTTTTGGGACTTATTTCGGCAGAAGATTTCGCCTTAATAATGAATGGAGATGATTCTGTCGTGAGTCGAGAAAGAGATACTTTGGTTGCGGCCTCTATAATAACTGCTTCGTTATTCACTGTATTTATGGCATCTAAAGCTTTCGATTATTTTGCAAGGAAAACTCGGGATATTGTGAAGGCATCTTTGAGTGTAGAGTCTGAGCTGCTAGAAGTTTTTCAGGATTCTACTTGGTCTTTAAATGGTCAAGATATCTTGAGATGAATATGGCGGCATCAGGGTTGACGAGGATATCTCGCTGCGGCTCTCCTGAGCTATAACTTAATGACCAGTTTGCCTGAGTTGTAGCTGAGAAGAGCATCTTTCCGGGCAGCTGTTTCGAGTCAGCCGCCCTGTTTAATTGAGATTGGTCATAGACATAGATTAAAGCCGCGATCGCAAATACCTCGGCAACCCAGCCGTAAACACAGTCTCCGCACTCAGCACCCTCTACCCGAGAGATACAGCGTCAACAGAGCTATGGCTGCTCTGCGATCGCAGCTTCAGAACTCCCAAAAAACTTTGGCAACAGCAACCCCGATCGCGCCTTGTAGTCGGCAAACTCAGGATAACGCGACAGAGACTTGTCTTTTTTCAACATATTGGGCACAAACACCACCGCCCCAAACAGTCCCAAAAAAGCAAAGGGCAACCAGTGCATCGCCAGCATGGCAAAAGACAAATAGATCAAGATTTCGCCCAGGTAGTTGGTATTGCGGCAGCGGGCAAAAAAACCTTCGGTAATTAGCCCTGCCTGATACTTGAGGGTGAAATATTTTTGGGCATCGCTGGCGTAGTGCAGAAAAATGCCCAGCAGGTTGAGGGCGATCGCCGCTGCCACCAGCGGTAGCGGCGGCTCTACCCCCCGGCTAATCAGCAAAAAGGGAGCCATCCAGTACAGACCGAGCATGCCAAAGGTCAACAGCCCTGTCGCGATGGGCAGGGTTTGCTCCCACTGCTTGTCGGGGTACAGGCGATCTTTTAGCAGCCACAGCAGGCCGTAGGTGCCGTGGAGTGACAGATAGACCCATGGCCCCAGGCCAAAATTTTGGTAAACCACCATCAGGGCCACGATAAAAAAGGCCGTAGTGCCCTTATGGAGGTTGATAACGTGCTTTAGTTTCATCGTCGTGCCCTGGAATACCTCACTATCGTAGCGATTCAAGCGATCAAAATCTTCGCCGTCGGGTGCGCCGCCAGTTAAACCAATTTTCGGCCCAGTCGCGTCGCCAGGTGCCCTGGTGCCAGCGCTGCCGCTGCCAACTATCCACCATAGCGGGAACCATAGCCGCCAGGCTAGGCGCTAGGCTAGGCACCCGCTCAAGCCGCTGCAGCGGAAGGCGCTGTTGGACGGCCAACGCCACCGTGTGCATTAGCTCGCTGGCCCCAGGGCCGCAGATCTGCGCCCCCAGAATCTGGCCATCATCCCCCACCACCCAGCGGCAAAAGCCGGTAATGTCGTCGCCGTAGTGGGCCTTAAGCACCTGGCCAAAGGGCACCTGCACCACAGTGGCGGTGCTGCCATACCAGCGGCGGGCCTGGGCGGCGGTGAGGCCCAGCCGCGCATACTCTGGCGTGGTGTGCAGCAGGGCCGGGCGGTTGAGCGGCGAAAACTTGCGCCAGGGCAGGTAGAGCAGGTTGCGCAGGGCGATCGCCACATCTTGGTGATCGCTGGTCTCGGCCCAGTCGCCCCCCAGCACCGGGCCGCAGGCAAACACACGGGGGTGGGCAGTGGCCAAGCGGTCATCCACCGGCACCAGGGTGGTGTTGCCGTGGCTGGTGTGGGGCTGAATGCCGACGCGGCTGAGGTTTAACCCCTCTAGGCTGGGGTGGGTAGCGGTAGCCAGCACCAGCGCTGCTGCCCTGAGCGGCTCTCCACTGGCTAGTGCCAGGTCAAAGCCGCCTTTGTAGTGAATGGCGTCGAGTCGAGTGCCGAGTTGCAGCGTTACCCCGGCGGCTTCGAGCAGGGCGGCAACAAAGGCGGCCAGATCGACATCTTCGGTGGGCAGCAGTCGGTCGCCTCGGCTCACCAGCGTGGTGGCGGTGCCGAGGTGGGCCAGGGCTTGGGCTAGTGCGATCGCAGTGCCGCTGCGCCCCAGCACAATTGCCGACTCAGGCAGAGCCTCTAGCTTCAGCAGCGTATCGAGGGTGCAGTAGGGCGTCTCGGCTAACCCTGGAATGTCGGGGATAGTCACCTCGGTGCCGGGGGCCAGCAGGTAGCCGCGCGATCGCAGCCGACGAGTCAAGGTTGTCACCGCCAGTTGGGGGCGTGGGCTAAACTGCCCCGGCTCCAGCACCACATCCACCCCCCGGATGGCCAAGCCATCGAGGCCGAGGTGGGGATAAGCCACCGCTTTGAGGGCGCTGATCTGATTGCTCAAGCTGCCCCAGCCAGACGTATTTGCCGCCCCAGCCAAAGCTGTCAGCCCAACCTGACGGCCAATTTGCCGATCCACCGCTCCCGGTGGCTCAACTAGGGCTACCCGTGCCCCCTCTCGGGCCGCCAGGGCCGCCGCCGCCCGCCCCTGCACCGTACCGCCGAGCACCACTGCATCATAGTCAACGGTCATGGGTTCCCTGTCGCCTGTTTCCCATGAGTGTAGCGGAGTCGGTGATTGGGTGGGTGGGTGAGTGAGTGGGTGGGTGAGGGAAGGAAAATTTTCTTCTTTACCCACCCCATCTACCCACCTAGCCCCTTTATCTAGATGAAAATTTCTCCCCCACCCCGATGAGCCGTAGCCTTGCAGGTAAGATCGAAGGCAAAGCAGTATGGGCGCGCCATGACAGCCAGCACCTCGACTCCCGAGTTGAGTCCACCAATTACCGACTTCTCAGACTTTGCTCCGACCGAAATCACTCGCGATCGCATCTTGGCCGCCATTGACGTGGGCACCAACTCAATTCACATGGTGGTGGTCAAAATTCAGCCCGATCTGCCCGCCTTCACCATTGTGGACCGTGAAAAAGAGACCGTGCGCCTGGGCGACTTCAACGAGACCACCGGCGGCCTGTCCGAGGCGGCCATGGATCGGGCGATCAAGGCGCTGAAGCGCTGCTGTGCGATCGCCAGCAGCCTCAAGGCCGAAGACGTCGTGGCCGTCGCCACCAGCGCCGTGCGCGAGGCCAGCAACGGCAGCGAGTTTATCGATCGGGTCTACAAAGAAGTGGGCCTAGCGATCAACTTGATCTCAGGTGCCGAAGAGGCCCGCCGCATCTACCTGGGCGTGCTCTCGGGCGTGGAGTTTAACGGTCAGCCCCACGCCATCATCGACATCGGCGGCGGCTCCACCGAGCTGATTTTGGGCACGGGCGAGCCCCACCGCTTTCTCAGCAGCACCAAGGTCGGGGCCGTGCGCCTCACCGCCCAGATGGTCTCCACCGACCCGATCTCAGACATCGAATTTACCGCCCTGCGGGCCTACGTGCGGGGCATGCTTGAGTCAAACACCACCGGGTTAAAGGGGCACCTCACCGACGCCGAGCCGATGCAGCTGATGGGCACCTCGGGCACCATCGAGTGCCTGGCGGCTCAGATCGCCACCGAGCGTCTGGGTCTGGTGCCCGACCCGCTCAACGGGTTTCAAATGACCTACGACGAGATCTCGCGGCTGGTAGAGACCCTGCGGCAGTCAACCTACGCCGAGCGGCTAGACATGCCCGAGATGTCGCCCCGACGGGCCGAGATCATTGTGGCGGGGGCGGTGATTTTGCATGAGGCCATGGGGTTGCTCAACGCTGAGAGCATCACCATTTGCGAACGCGCCCTGCGAGAAGGGGTCGTCGTCGACTGGATGCTGATCCACGGTCTGATCGAAGACCGCATGCAGTTTCAAAAGTCGGTGCGCCAGCGCAATGTGCTCAAAACCGCCAAAAAGTATAAAGTGCACCTCGACCGCTCCCAGCGGGTGGCCCAGTTTGCCATGGATCTGTTTGAGCAAACCCGAGACAGTCTGCACACCTGGGGCAATTTAGAAAAAGAGCTGCTCTGGGCGGCGGCCATTCTCCACAACTGCGGCCACTTTATTAGCCATTCGTCGCACCACAAGCATTCTTACTATCTGATCCGCCACGGAGAGCTGCTGGGCTACACCGAAACCGAGCTAGAGACCATCGCCAACATCGCCCGCTACCACCGCAAGAGCGCCCCCAAGAAAAAACACGACAACTACAGCAACCTGCCCACCCGCTACCATCGGCAGATGGTCACCCACCTCAGCGCCCTGCTGCGCCTGGCGGTGGCCCTCGACCGCCGGGGCATCGGGGCGGTCAAAAGTGTTCACTGTCACTTTGATGCCGACGCCCACGTGCTCAACATGGAGGTCAAAGCCGCCAACGCCAGCGACGACTGCGCCTCTGAGCTGTGGAATTTAGACTACAAAAAAGACTATTTCGAGCAGGTGTTTGAGGTGCAGCTCTCAGCCCGACTAGTCACCTAATTCCCAATCCGATTTGGTCAACCCCAGTTCAGCAGCAGCCAACCCGTAGGGGCCAAACATGCTACGCCCTCAGGTAGGGGCGAACGGCGGTTCGCCCAGGGGGATCGGGGGCAGTCAAGCAGGATTCGGTATAAACCAGCTATTCCCAAGGCTTGGGGCTAGTCCAGTTGTTGCTGGGGGGGTGGCTCCACCCAGCGCTCAGCCGCTGGGGCGCTGTCGGCTCGACTGCTCGCCTCCTCCAGGGTGAGATCGGGTGTGGCGGTATAAAAAGGATCTTCTCCCCGAGGCCGCTGGGCATGGCTGTCTTGGGCAGAAGCGTTGGGTTTGGGGCCGATCGCGCTGGCAGAGAAAGCCCCGGTTTCTAGCCCGTTTGTCGATTCAAGACCGGCTGGGGGGCGTGATCCGGCGGCGGGTTGGCCCGCGATTGTGTCTTCGGTCGCTCGTTGGGTTGGGGCGGGGAGCGGGTTACGACTGGCAGCAGGTGCCGTTTTAAGGCGGCGGGGGTCGCCGCTGGGCTTGTCCCGCTGGCGCTGCCGGGGGGGTGAGTCTTTGGTCCAGGCTCGCCAGGCGGCTCCGGCTCCGGCCAAAAGGCTTTTGGTGCCTGTGTTGAGGGTTTTGGCCTTAGACTGCGCCGAGGTCAGGCTTTGGTTGACCTGCTGCACCACCTGCCCGGCACCCTGCACCCCTTCGGTGACATCGTCGGTGAGTTCGGTGATCTCTAGCCCGGTGAGGCGAATGGCCTCCAGGGTGGGGGGCAACTCTCGGCCTAGAGTGTCAAAGAATTTTTCTGCACTGCGGGCGGCTCGCCCCAGCTCGCGCAGGGCGGGGATGGCCACCACTAACACAGCTGTCAAACTGGCGACCACCAGCAAAAACGATAGGGCTAGCCAAAACAGCGGGTCAGCCAAAATTAATCCTCCTACTCTTGGGCAGACCCATTGCTGGCCAAGGAAGACGACTGGCTCAGGTTCTCGTACTCTTGGCGACTGGCCTCTTGGCCAGCGGCGATCGCATCGCGCAGCCGATCGAGGGTGTGTTCCCAGTTTACCAAGGCGGTCTCAGATAGGCGATCGGCCTGAAGGTATACTGACGTGGACAGATCTTCTACCAGCTCAGGTAGGGCATCAGCCGATTTTCTTAAAATTCGGCGGGTCTCACGTCCGGTGCGAGGAGCCACGAGCAGGCCCGCCACCGCCCCCATGGCCGCCCCCAGTACTAGGCCACCGACGAACCCTCCCGATTGCTTGTCGCTCATGGTGTTGACTTCTCTATGGGTATCCGAGCTGGACTAGGTGTCTGAACCGCGATGGCTGGCGAATCGGCGGTTAGAGCCATACTACCGTCTTTTAGTGCGCCCCAGCCGTCGCCGCTGCCCTCCGACTCCGAGCCAGCGGCCCGCCATCGGTAGGTAGCCAACCACCGCCATGATCTGTTCTAGGCGCTGGAGCTGAAGCTGAAGCTGGCCGTAGCGCAGGCGCAGGGAGGCAGTGCCCGTCTGTCCCCGTAAAATCGCCGGGGGCACTACGTCTTGGTTTAAAATTTTGAAGGCTTTGTGATCCCAGTTGGTGAGGGCATCGGCGGCGGCCCCCAGGCTTTTGCTCAGCCGCCACAGCCGCCAGGCCACAAAAAAGCAAAACAGCGCAATGACCAGATTGAGGGTAACGGCAACCGCGATCACAATTTTCGCCCTATTCTTTTAACTTGGCTCAATGATAACGATATTTCGGGATAACGATATTTTGGGATAACGATATTTTGGCCTGGCGACATTCTCAATCCACTGTGATCTCTCCCGCTGCCCTAAGGATGCTCTGCCGTTGGATACTCTGGCTAAAACCCTAGATGTTGACCCCAGCCGGGGGGTAGACGAACCCTCGGGCCGCCCTCACCTGCCCTACAAAACCCTCACTGCCGCCCTGGGGGTGGCCCTGGGTGACAGTTTGATCAAGCTGGCCCCTGGCACCTACAGTGTCGCCACGGGCGAGCGCTTCCCCATCACTCTGCCCGATGGGGTGATGGTGGCTGGGTCAGAGACTACCCAGGGGCAGGGCATTGTGGTCACCGGGGGTGGCCCGGGGCCGGGGGGGCTGTCGGTAGGGCTGGTGATCCGAGGCCAGAGCCAGCTGCGGGGGGTGACGGTGCAAAATTCCCAGGGGGTGGGCATTTTGATCGACGGCGGGGCACCGCTGGTGCAGGCCTGCCGCCTCACCCAGTGCGCGGTCGGGCTACAGGTGAGCGGTGCGGCGCGGCCTCTGGTGATCTACAGTCGAGTAGACGAAAACCGCGATCGCGGCCTCAGTTTTATCGACCAGGCCCGAGGTGACGTGCAAGACTGTGTGGTTGAACGCTGCGGCCTCGGCATGTATATCGGCCAAACTGCCGCGCCGCTGATTCGCAACTGCCAGTGCGCCAGCAACCAGGTGGGAATGCAGGTGGCGGGCCAGGCCAGCCCGGTGCTGCGGCAAACGCGCCTGGTGCAAAACCAAACTGCGGGCCTGGTGGTGCAAGACACCGCCCGCCCCGACCTGGGCCAGCCCGACGACCCGGCGGGCAACATTTTGCGCTACAACCGCCAGGCCGATCTGCGCAACGACAGCCGCCAGGCGCTGGTGCTGGTGGGCAACGATGTGCTGCCCCAGGGGCTGGTGGGGGCCGTCACCCTGGCCGCCAGCACCCGCCCCGACCCCGCCGCTGTACCCGCCCCCCTGCTCGACCGCCCCAATTTGCCTGCGCCCGCGCCGCCCGAGGGCACAACCCCCAGCCCGCCTGGGGTCACCGCCCCGCCCGCGCCCCTGCCCAGTCGGTTTGGCGATCTAGGTGGCCACTGGGCCACTGCCTACATTGAGGCCCTGGCCGATCGCGATCTGGTGAAGGGCTACCCCGACGGCACCTACCGCCCCCAAGCCACGATCAATCGGGCTCAGTTTGCCGCCCTGGTGGCCGCTAGCTACAGCGACCTGCCCCCGGTGCGCGGGGCGGCTACCTTTGTGGATGTGCCCCCCACCCAGTGGGCTGCCCGCGCCATTGACCAGGCCCAGCGCCAGGGCTTTCTGGGTGGCTACCCCGACGGCACGTTTCGCCCCGACCAGGGCATGGTGCGGGTGCAGGCGATGGTGGCGGTGGCCACGGGGCTCAAGCTGCCCCCCGCCCCCGCCAGCGGGCTGGGGGTCTACCGCGATCGCGCCCAGATTCCCAGCTACGCCATTGACGCCCTGGCCAGCGCCACCCAGGCGGGCCTGGTGATCAACCACCCCACCCCTGAGCTGCTGCGCCCGCTGGAAACGATGACTCGCGCTGAGGTGGCGGTGCTAATCTACCAGGGGCTAGTTGCCCTGGGCAAAGCCCCTCGTCTCTCTGTTGTCACTCCCCCACCCCCCACTATGGCCCGAGGCTCATTTCCCGATATTCAGACCCACTGGGCCTTAGATTTTATCCAGGGATTGCTCAACCTGGGCCTGGTGCAGGGCGACGATGCAGGGCAATTTAACCCCAACCAGCCCATGACCCGCGCCCAGTTTTCGGCCCTGGTGAGCCGCACCTTTGCCCCGCCCCCCCGGCGACCGGCCCTGCTGTTTCGCGATGTGCCCGCCGGCCACTGGGCCGCCAGCGCCATTCAAACCGCCTACCGGGGTGGGTTTCTCTCGGGCTACCCCGACTCGACCTTTGGCCCCGACACGCCGCTGCTGCGCGCCCAGATGTGGGTGGCGCTGGTGTCGGGGCTGGCGCTGTTGCCCAACCAGCCGGGCAATTTGGCGCTGCTGAGTCGCTACCGCGATCGCAGCACGATCCCCGACTACGCCACCAATGCGATCGCCAAGGCCACCCAGCTGGCCCTGGTGGTCAACGTGCCCGACATCGCCCAACTCAACCCCAACCGAGTCGCCACCCGCGCCGATGTCAGTGCAGCGGTCTACCAGGTGCTGGTGCTACAGCTGCGGGCCAGGCGGATTGACAACCCGTTTATTGTGCGACCCTAGATTGCTGCTATGTCAGACTCAGCTCGCTTGCCCAAATTCTCTGCCCTCGCTCAGCAATCTAGCTGGCTACCTTACGCTTTGCTGGGGTTTTGGCAGGGGCTGCTCTTGGCTGCCAGCAATGTCGAGACCAGCTTAATGGCCCATGACGAGGGCTGGTATGCCACCCTGGCTCTGGGGCTAGTGCGATCGCAAGACTGGCTCAGCCCGACTTGGTGGGGGCAGCTCACCTACGATAAGACTTCCGGGGTGCATTGGCTGATAGCCACTGCCTACACCCTCTTTGGGGTGAGTGAGACCGCCGCCCGGGTGCCCTCCGGGATTGCCTGCTTGATCAGCATTTTTTTGCTCTACGCCATCGGCTCTACACTGCTCAATCGGCGGGCTGCCTTTTTGGGGGCGATGTGTCTCAGCACGATCATCCTATGGACCCAATATGGTCAGCTGGCCACCCAAGATATGCCCCTGGTCGCCCTTGAACTTGCCGTCATCTGGGCGCTTTTGCGGGCAGAGCAGCATCCCCAGCAGCGAATCGGCTGGGGCCTACTGGCGGGTCTGGGCTTTGGTCTGGGCTTCTTCATCAAAGGTTTTATGGT
This sequence comes from Leptolyngbya sp. DLM2.Bin27, assembly GCA_007694115.1. Lineage (GTDB taxonomy): Bacteria > Cyanobacteriota > Cyanobacteriia > Phormidesmidales > Phormidesmidaceae > Nodosilinea. The sequence goes on from RECJ01000112.1 coordinate 20,603, forward strand.
GGCTTTACCCACTGTGTCCCTATTGCCCTACCTATTGCTCAACCACAAGCACCATCGACACCTGTTTAACCCCGGCCTGTATCTTGGCTTTGGGCTTGGTCTGGGGCTGGTGGCCTACTGGTTCCTGCGCCTCTGGCAGGTTCACGGCAGAGAACCCTTTAATCAGCTGTTTGGCATTTTGGTGCTGGCTGCGTCGGAAGACTACCACGGGGTTGGCCCCTGGTATTACCTATGGAATATTCCGGCAAACGTCTTACCCTGGACACCCTTAGTATTCCTTGGGCTGTTTTATCTGATTAAATCACCGCCTATGAAAGCATCACCTCACAGCCGTGTCCTGTTGACCCTGGGCTATCCGGCGGTGCTGTTGCTGCTGCTTCAGCTGTTTAGCACCAAAACCATTTATTACCCGCTTCAGATCTACCCCTTTCTGGGGCTTTACAGCGGCTATGCCCTCCACACCCTGCTGACGGTTTGGCAGGTGACAGATCGGCGACCGACGATCGCCAAAGTGTTGAGCGGTTTCTACGGCTTCATCGCCCTGCTGGCTTTGGTGCTCAGTCTCGGGTTATTGACCGGAACCTGGCTGCGGCTGGGCCTCTTTAATGCGGCCCTCAACCAAGACCTCTACGTCTACAGCATTCCGGCCCTGGTACTAGGCGGGTTTTGGCTAGTTCATGCCGCTAGCGGGCTGGGTGGGGGGCGATCGCAGCCCCACTTGTGGCTCGGTAGCTTGCTGATCGGCCCTTGGCTGGCCATCGGCCTGGCGGGCACCGCTGGGCTAGTTGGCAACTACAGCAGCGACGTTGCTGCCTTTTGTCGCCAGGCCCATGTTGCCCCTGTTCTAGCCCAGCACCCTGTCAATGTGGTGATCGACAACCCGGTGAGCGGGGTTGACCACCAGACCTGGATATTGCTGTCTTTTTGCTCGTCCCAGTGGGCAGAGCGGCGGTTTTCGGTAGAAGAATTAGAGGCCGGTCAGTATGCCTGGGTTAGCCCTCCCATCGCCGCAGATATCGAGGCCACCAGCCCCGAAAACTATGAGCAACTAGGCGAGATCCGGGGCTGGGCCTTAGTGCAGAAGCTAACGTCTGCCGTAGATTTGCAGTGATCCGCCAATTTCTTGAATGATGGGTGTGTGGCTGAGAAGATTGCTCAACCTGCGCACCACCGGAATCCAGCCTGCAGGAATGCCAGGGTGAAGAAAGTCGAAGGGCTGAGCCCGCAGGTCTTGAAACCCGTAGCCTCGCAGACGGCGGGTGATTCTCCAGCGAAAGAAAGCTGTTTCATCGGGAGAATTTTGCAGCTTTCGGCCAATAAATTTAATGTTTTTCTCAATGGCAATCTGGGGATTGAGCATATTGGGCTCGGTAAAAAAGAAGTGCCCTCCAGGCTTCAGCACCCGGTATAGCTCTGGCAGCGTTGCGTCGAGATCAAAATGGTGCAGCACAGCGTTACCCACCACCGCATCAAAGCTTTCGTCGGCAAAGGGCAGCTGAGTGACATCACCCACCTTAAGGGTGACGTTGGCAAAACTTGCCAGCCGCTGTTGTGCAATCTCCACCTGCCGGGGCGAAATCTCTAAGCCAACGATGTCTGCGCCCGATTTTGCTAATCGCAGAGTAAATTCACCATTGCCTGCCCCAGGTTCTAGCACCCGCCGGCCAGGGGCCAAGCCACCCTGCACGATGGCGAGATCACCGCGCTCATCGATGCGCAGTTGCCCGGCTTTGGTCACAGATCCCCACCACACCGACCCGAGTTCGTCGGCCAGTTGATCAAAATGCTCTCGCTCTCGATCGCTGCGAGACTTTACCATAGCCCTCTCTCACCAATAATCTCCATGAGCATATCAGACCATAAACCACCAGATGATACGCAGCGGCCGACGCGATCGCCGCGTTAGCTAAACCATTACCTTCCCCTCTTCTCAGCGAAGATACGATTGCAGAGCAGTCTGGCGCGAGTTCCGTGTTTTCCTGATGATCACTGTTTCATTGGCTACCAGGCTGGGCAGGCTACCTGTAGAGTCAAAGGCAGAGCGATCTGTCTCAGCTCTAATTCTTTTACCCAGAGAAAAACCCTATGGCTCAGCGTGGATTTAAGACAGCGGTGGCCTTTATGCTTGGTGCGATCGCAGTGGTCAGCAGTGCGGCCATTGCCCAGGCCCAATCTCGCATCGACTGGCTCAACAGCGGCGACAGCATTACCTATGACGGATATCTCTATGCTGGGGAGGCCGTACAGGCCATCTGTGACTGCCGTTTACCTACTCAAAAGGGAGCGTGAGTACCAGCAATCTGGACTCACGCTCCCTGTTTAATTTGCACCAAGAGGGCCGTATGCTGCCCAGGGGCTACAGCATGCGCTCGGCTTGGGGGGGCAGGACACTGTCGTCAAACACCTGCTGGGGGCTGGGGGTGCTGGCTAGGTCAAAGCCCTCCACCACCTGGTCAATAGTGATGGCTAGGCGGTCAAAATCGACCGTCCCCAGGCCCACGGTGTCATTTTCGGGGCTAGTGAAAAGCAGATCCAGGGCAATCTGCAAACGCTCGGCCTCCACTTCCCGGTCAAACAGCTCATCATCCGCCACGCGCACCACCGTTTCTAGGGCCGCTTCTGGGTCCGCCAGGGTGGCTTCGAGCCCCCGCAGGTAGGCGGCCACAAACCCCCGCACCACCTCTGGGTTAGCCTCTAAAAAGTCTCGGCGCACAATGAGAGCGTTGCCGTAGAGGTCGAGGCCATGGTCGTTGTAGTAGAACACATTGAGGGTGTCGGGGCCAAAGCCCAGATTTTGGTGGAGCACCGGCAGGCAGGAAGTGGCAAAACAGGAGATACCGTCGACGTTGCCCTGGGCCAGCAGGCTCTCTCGCAGCTGAGGCTCAACGTTGGTCCACTCGACGCTGTCGGGGTCTGCCCCCACCTGATTGGCCAAGACCGGCCACAGTCGCCGGGGGCCATCCCCCGCCGGGGCTGCTAGGTTAGCCCCCTCTAGCTCAGCGGGGTCGTCAATGCCAGAGTCAACCCGGGTGACAATGGCAAAGGGAGAGCGGTTGAACTTGATCGCCACCGCCACGAGCTGGTCGTCGGGGTTGTTGTCGTTGAACTCCATCATGGCGTACATATCGCCTTCGGCGATGTCGTACTGCCCGGCGGCCACTTTAGTAATTGAGTCGGCGGAGCCAAAACCGCGTTCGAAGGTAACGTCTAAGCCTTCTTCGGCAAAGTAGCCTTGGTCTAGGGCGATCGCCAGGGGCGCATCTACCCCCTGAAACAGCCAGGATAGGGTGAACCGCACTGGGGTGAGATCAGCGGTGTCGGGGGCGGCAGCCGTAGATTCGGCGGCGGGGGGCTCGGAAGTGGCCACATCGGTGGCACCGCCGCAGGCCACCAGGCCTAGGCTAGCGGCCAGCAGCAAAGAACCAAAAAGGGAACGCAGGGGCTTCATAAGTTAAAACTACTCCGGTGCCAAATCATCAAACCGTAGAAATTTTCCAGATTATAGATATAGTTGCTATGTAACGGGAACTTAGTAGCCTGCAATACTAGGTTGTGAAGTTTGTTGGGCCTTAATAAAACCTAGTAGGTAAATCAGGGAATAGCCGAGGTACCGTGAAAAAGTTTTTGAACACCAAGCTGGCCGCCTATCTGCTGCCCACCATCGCCGTGGTGATCTTGCTGATCGTTTGGGAGGCGGCGACCCATCTGTGGCAGGTGCCCACGTTTATATTGCCTGCCCCCAGCGATATCTGGGCCGCCGCCCAAAACTTTGGTACCACCGTCTGGCGCAACGGTATCCACACCCTCAACACTACCCTGATGGGGTTTTTCTTGGGTCTGGTAAGCGGTGTACTGCTGGGGTTTTTAATCGGCTACTCGCGGCTGGCCTATATAATTTTGTACCCGCTGCTGGTGGGGTTTAACACCATTCCCAAGGTAGCGCTGGTGCCGCTGCTGGCGATCTGGTTTGGTATTGGCACTATTCCGGCAGTAATCACGGCCTTTACCCTGGCCTTTTTTCCCATTGCGGTCAATGTGGCGGCGGGGCTGGCGACGGTGGAGCCCGAAATGCAGGATGTGCTGCGATCGCTGGGGGCTTCCCCCTGGGAAGTGTTTCAAAAGGTGGGCTTGCCCCACTCCCTGCCCTACCTGTTTGCCTCCCTCAAGGTGGCGATCTCCCTGGCCTTCATTGGCTCGGTGATCTCCGAAACCGTGGCCTCGAATCGGGGCATCGGCTTTGTAATTGTCAGCGCCAGTGCCAGCTTTAACGTGCCCCTGGCGTTTTTGGCCATTCTGGCTTTGGCGGCTATGGGTATCGTGCTCTACGGCGTCTTTGCCCTGGTCGAACAGCGCACCATCCATTGGGCGCGATAGGGTGGGCTCGATAGGGTGGGGCTCGATAGGGTGGGCTCGTTAGAACCCGCCACAGCCGGCTAGCTCCGCTGAATGTGGCGGCGCAGCTCGGTGTACATGTGGTGAAAGTTGTCGGTAAAACACATGTCGAGGGTGCGGGGTCGGGGCAGATCGACCTTGAGGGTGTAAACAATGGTGCTGGGGCGGGGGCCGAGCACATAAATGGTATCGGAGAGGAACAGCGCTTCCCGCAGGTCGTGGGTGACCAACAGCGCCGTACAGCCGGTTTGCTGCCAGAGGTTTTGGGTTAGCCCCCACATCTCTTCGCGGGTAAAGGCGTCGAGGGCGGCAAAGGGCTCATCGAGCAGCAAGATCTCGGGTTGGTGAATCAGTGCCCGGCATAAAGAAGCTCGCTGGCGCATACCGCCGGACAGCTGCCAGGGATAGTTTTGATGAAAGCCGCTCAACCCCACCGTGGCCAGCAGCTGCTTGGCCGCTTCGACATACTGGGCTTTGTTTTGGCGAAACCGGCGCTTGTGGGGCTGCACCACCTCTAGCGGCAGCAGTACGTTGTTGAGGGTGTTGCGCCAGGGCAGCAGCACCGGGTTTTGAAAGGCAATGCCGATGTTTTTTAGCGGCCCGGTGATCGGCTGACCGTGAAAGTACACGGTGCCTTCTTCCGTCGGGTTGAGGCCCGACACCATGCGCAGCAGAGTGGTTTTGCCGCAGCCGCTGGGCCCCACCAGCGACACAAACTCGCCCTGGGCCACTTGAAAGGAAATCTGCTCGATCACCGTTAGCGGCGCACCTTTGCCAGGATAGGTGAGACGAATATCGCGAAAGTCTAGAGCTGAGGTGTCATGGGTGGTGGGGGATGCGATCGCGTGGGTTTTGACCATGGCAGCGCCAGCTAAATACACTTCATTCAACGCTAATGGCCCCCCAGAGAGAGTGACGTAGCATTAGATACATTTGGGTGGTGATCTCAGGGTTGTATCTTTCAGGCTAGGGAAAGCCCGCTCTCGGATCAGGGGCGGTCGCCGCTTCTGGCCGGTAGTGCTACCGCCGGGGTGAGCATCACTACCTCTTGGCTATCGACAATAAAACCAGGAATATTGAGGCTGGTGAGCACCGCCAGGGTAGAGGCCGCCCCCTCGACGTTGGGGCTGTGGGCAATCAGCAGGTAAGACCGCTGCCGGTGAACCGCCAGGCCGACGGCCTGACCCACCTGGCGCTGAATGGTGATTGCCGACTCAGGCTCAAACTGGTAGTCAACTAGCACCGCAAAACCTGCCCCCAGGGGCTGGGGGGCGTAGGTGGTGCGCACCGGCTGAGTTGGCACCGGGGTGTTGGCAGGCGCATTGTTTAACGTTGGGGGCGTGGTGGCGCTGGCGGTGGGGCTGCTGGCAGGCGGGCTGTTGATAGGCGGTGTGGGCTGCGCGGCGATGCTGGCCGGGCGGGCTACAAAAGCCTGAAAGCCCTCGACTTCAGTCATGTACTGGGCCCAGGCATTGGCGTTCTCTAAGTTGGTAAAGCCGCCCGCCCGCACAACGGTGTCGTTGAGGTATTCGCAGACCATGACGGTGCTGTTGGAGGGCAGCAGGTTTTGAACCCGGTTGCGCTCGGCCTCGGCATTGCTGCGCACCAGCAGCAAATATTCATTGGCCGCAGGTGGCGGGCAGGGCGGAAACTGAGCCTGGGCCGCACTCCAGACTCCGACCAGGGGAGCCAGCAGCAAACCCAGGACAGCTCCCCCTGCTCGTTGCCGATCAACCAGCCATACTCGCGTTTTGCGGCTCCGTGTCAAACCCTGTGCCATTGGTTTATTAATTACCATAATCTGCCAGCGATTCTAGCCTAAACCAACCGCCTCAGTGTGCAGATTTCAGGTTTTGATCCAATGTTTTGAGCCAGTTCTAAACCCATCAAACGGGCGCGAACAGAGGCTAAGAGGCCACCACATCGAGTGACGCCAAGGGGTCGGGGATGCTTTCTGAGGGGGCCTCAAACTCGCCGGTGCCCACGTACTCAAACCGCAGTTTGACCCAGGTGATAAATTGCTTGCTGGTGGAAACCAGCGCCACAGCGGGCTGGGGGCAGGCGGCCTTAGCGCTGGCTAGCGCTGGCGCATCTAGAAAGGCCGGAGACTTCACCAGCCAAAAATTCACCTCCTGCTCTTGCTCCTGGTAGTAGCGGCGACGCTCCTTCAGCACTTCCTCTAGGGGCTCTTCTTCGAGCAAAAATTTTTGGCTGGCAACGGCGTAGTAGTAGGTGGTCATGGGTATCTCCTTTAGATAGATCTAGATTAGATAGATAGATCAGAGTATTGAGCTAGGGCGCACAGCGGTGCGTCCGTACATTTGGGGGATGGGTGGGGGTGGTTTACACCTTGGCCCCTGCCCCTCATCCCCCGCTCTGGATTAGCGCTTTCATCTCGCGGACGGCGCGCTCTAGGCCGACTAAGACGGCGCGGCTGATGATGCTGTGGCCGATGTTGAGTTCTTCCATGCCGGGAATGCGGGCGACGGGGGCGGCATTCCAGTAGGTGAGGCCGTGGCCCGCGTTGACCCGCAGGTCGAGGGCTAGGGCCTGGGCGGTGCCCTGGGCAAGAATGTCGAGTTCCAGCAGCTGGTCTTGCGCCAGTTTGGCCTCGGCATAGGGGCCGGTGTGCAGCTCGATGAACTGCGCTCGGGTTTGGGCTGAGGCCTCGATCTGGTCTGGGGCCGCATCAATGAACAGGCTGACCGGAATCTCGGCGTTCTGGAGGGTATTGACCACAGATTTGATCCGGTCGAGCTGACCGGCGATATCGAGACCACCCTCGGTGGTCACCTCTTCGCGCCGCTCGGGCACTAGGGTGACGTAGTCGGGCTTGAGATCCAGGGCAATGCCGACCATTTCGTCGGTGGCGGCCATCTCCAGGTTGAGGTGGCTGCGCACGGTCTGCCGCAGCAAACGCACGTCGCGGTCTTGCATGTGGCGGCGGTCTTCGCGCAGGTGCACGGTAATGCCGTCGGCACCGGCTAGCTCGGCCAGCACCGCCGCCGCCACCGGGTCGGGCTCAACGGTGCGGCGGGCCTGGCGCAGGGTGGCTATGTGGTCAATGTTGACTCCCAGGGTAGGCAAGCGATCACTCCCAAACGACAACAGCATCTCCAGCCTATGATCCTATCCTAAGGACTTGCCCAAGGGAATTGATCAGCTCAAAGTTTGGCTAAAAGTCGATGGATCGAATCAGCGGCTGGGGTGCCGGGGCCGGGGTGGTGGTCGGGGCCGGGGCGGGCAATCCATCGACGGCGTTGATCATCGCCCCCAGCACAGGCAGGTCTTCGTTGTCGATCAGCTGCTCAAGTAGAGCTTCGAGCACCGCCTTGTCGGTGACGCCGGGGCGGGCCACCAGCAGCAGGCCATCGCCAGCGGCCCCGAGCAGCAGCGCATCGTTGCTGCTGCCCAGGGGCGGAGCGTCGATCAGCACCAGGTCAAAGCGGGCGCGGGCGTCGGTCAAAAACTGATCCATCTCGCTCGATTCTAGAATGGCGGCGGGGTGGGGCTGGGGGCCGGGGCTGGGAGCCAGGTAGAGGTTTTCGACCCAGGGGGCCAGCTGAATGGGCGACTGCTGGCGACCGGCGTAGTAGTGTAGCGGCTCGGCCTTGGCCTCTGGCCCCAGACCCACCCCCAACCAGTGGCCGCAGGAGGCCTGGCGCAAATCGGCCTCGATCACCAGGGTGCGCCGCCCGGCGCGGGCGGCGGCGATGCCCAGGTTAAAGGCACTGGTGGTTTTGCCCTCCCCGGCGCGGCTGCTGACCACCAGCACTACCCGAGGGGCGACTCCAGCCTCGGAGAGGCTGCCCGCCTGGCGCAGGCTGCTGCGCAGGCGTTCGTAGATCTCTAGGTCTGGGTTGTGGGGCTGGTAGAGCATCGGCCAGCCCTGGGTAGACGAGGCCGTCAGCGTCGGCACCAGCGCCAGCATCGGCACCGCTTGGTCGGCGAAAATGCCCTGGAGGTCTTCGGGGGTGCGGGCGGTGCTGTCGAGCAGATCGAGCAAAAAGACCACGGCCCCGGCGGCGACGATCCCTAGCAGCCCGCCCACGGCCATGACGGCGATGGGGTTGGGCGGCGGGTCGGCCTGCACAATTACCGTGGGTGGCTCGGCGACGGTCAAACTGCTGACGGTTTCGGCGGCGGCGGCCTCGGCATCGATGCGTTTGGCCTGAATCTGGTCGTAGAGGGCCTGGTTGAGGGCCACCTGCTGGGCCAGGCGATCGCGCTCGAGCTGCTTGTTGGGTAGGCTGGCGTACTGCTGCCGCAGCTGCCCGTCGGCCTGGGCCAGCACCTGCTGCTGGCTGGCCAGGGCGGCCCGCTCGGCGCTGAGGGCCACCAGCTGGTTGGCCAGGGCGGCGCGGGCGGGGTCGAGGGCGCTGTTTTGGCGCACTTCGCTGACGCTGGGCAGGGCGGCGAGGTCTTGGCCACCCACCACCTCCTGGGCGCGCTCGGTCAGCAGGGTATTGTAGGCGGCCAGGTTTTGGCGCAGGCTCTGGATGGTGGGGTGCGACTCGCGCAGGCTGGGCGACAGCAGCCGCAGCTGGGTTTCGGTGTCGAGAATCTGCGATCGCAGCTGGGCAATGATCGGGTCGGCGCTCAGGGCCGAGGCGGTAAACGCCTGCCCCGGCGACAGCCCCAGCCGTTGTTGCAGGCTCTGAATCTGCGAATCTAGCCCCGCTAGGGCAATTTGATTTTGGCGCTGCTGCTGCTGCCCGCCCGAGATCGACCCCAGTAGACTGCCGTCGAGGGCGGCCTGAATGGCGGGGCCTTCGGTGCGATCGTAGGCTTCGAGGGCCTGCTCGGCGGCGCGCAGGTCATCTTCCACCGCTGGCAGGCGATCATCGAGGGCCGTGATGATCGCCTGGAGCCGGGCGCGGTTGGTGACCCGGCTGAGTTCGACCATGGCCTCAAACATCAGGCTCAGCACCAGCTGGGCCTGATCTTCGTCGGCCCCGCGAAAGACCACCGCCACCCGCTGCACTTGGTTTTCTTCCCCCTCTAGGCGCACCGTGGTGCGGTTGCGCAGGGTGTCAGGGGCGATAGCCATGCCCCGCCGATCTAGCTCCTGGGCCACCTGTTGCAGCAGCACATCGGCCAGCAAAAAATTCTCAGAGATAATTCCCTGGCCCCGCTGCTGCACCTCGGTACCCGTGGCGGTGAGGGCAATAATTGGCGCATTTTGCACCAGCACCCCCTCGGCCCGGTACTGGGGCGGCGGCGGCGGCTGGAGCGCCACCACCGTCGAGAGGCCCAAAATGCCCAGCAGGGTAGCCAAGCTTGGCCACTTGTAGCGGTCTAGGGCCAGCAGATAGCGCTTGATCATCGGAGAAGCCATTGCCGTTTTCCCTAGGGCCTAAATAACGAGTCTGCCGCGTTGGTCAGTGAGTCAAAGAACAGCAAAAAACCCAGCACGTCGCGGAAGGGCTGGGTAAAGATATTGAGGGCGTAGCTTACCCGCGCCAGCAGGTTGCGATCGACTACCAAAATGTCGTTTTCTTGCAGGGGAATATTTTGGGCCAGGTCGCCGCTGACCGCCGCCGCCGCATCGACCATGATGGTGTCGGCGGCCCCGGTTTCGGGGTTAAAGCGCAGCACCGCGATGCGGTTGTAGGCGGCTAGGTCGGGGTTGACCCCCGCCACCGCCAGGGCATCGAGAAAGCGGCTGCCGTTGCGCAGGCTGATCGCCCCAAATCGGGCCTCGGTGCCCCGCCCCCCGGTGGCCCGGTTGAGGAGCCGCACGGTGATTTCAGGTCGAGCCAGGGTGGAAGTCGCCACCAGATCGCGATCATATCCCTCCACCGCCTTCGGGGTCAGGCGGGGTACCGTCACCACATCGCCATCCTGCAAGCGCACCTGGGGGATGGGCTGGCCCTGGAACAGCGGGGTAAAGAGGTCGACCGTGCGCGACATCACGGCCCCGGTTACTAGGGGCCGGTCGACCTGCACCAGCCGCAAATCGGCTAGGGTGCTGGCCCCGCCGGCGGTCAACAGCGCCACCCCCAGCTGGGGCGCTGGTAGCGGGTACAGCCCCGGACGCGGCACCTCGCCGACGACGGTGACCTGCACCGGGCGCTGGGCGGTGAGAATCAGCGATACGTCTGGCTCCACTACGTACTGGTTGTAGAGGTCGTAGATGGCGGCGCGGGCCTGGTCTAGGGTGAGCCCCGTCAGGTTGAGGGTGCCCGCCAGGGGCACCACCACATTGCCCTGAATGTCTAGGGTGGCCGGAAAGCTCAAATCCGGAAACCGCTGCACGCCGACAAAGATGCCGTCTCCCGGCCCCAGGCGGTAGTCGTCAAAGGCGGAACTAGGGGATAGCGGAGCTAGCCCTGGCTCTGGCCTCAGAACTGGGCCTGCCGGGCTTTCTGCCCCAGGGGGAGGCTCAAGGGGCAGCGAGGTTTGGGCCACAGCCGATGCCCCCAGACCGCTCAGGCTTAGGGCGCTCAGGCTTAGAAGGCCCAGACTCAGGGCGCTCAGGCTACCCCTTACCCCCAGAGGTCGAGCGGCCCCTAGGCCCTTGGGCAAGATTGAACCAGCTAAACCCATAATGCCTGTGGTAGTGGTCAACTACCGATGGATGACATCCCTCATACTGCCCCATTTCGCTGGTGGTGAGACAGCGGCTTCATCGATTCAGCTGCCCCAGGGTTTTGGTTGTAACCGTCTGGGAGTCAAATTTAGGGGGATCAAGTGCCGGGAAATTATTGTTGTCAGCACCCGTTTGTCGGCACCTGTTTGTCGGCACCCGTTTGTCGGCACCAGCTCTAACCAGCCAGGATAATTTTTTTGATCGCGCAATATTTATATCGCGCAATATTTATATCGTTTTTGAGGAACCGCCATGGGCATGCCCTGCGAAATCAACAGTATTCTCAAGCTCACCCCGGCCCAGGGCTACCCTGAGCCGCTCACCGTCGGCGATCGCCACCGGGTGACCAAAACCGGCTACCGGATTTTTCCCCTCGACGTGCCCCTGGGTCTGGTGGATGAAGCCTGGCTGGCCCACGCCGATATTGTGATCGAAAAGCTCACCTGGGAGCACCAGACTACCCACCTAGAATTCAAGGTGACTCGTCTCTACCCGGCTCCCTTCGCTGTTCAATAAGCTTGAGGCCACACCTACCCTGGCTCATTCAAACCGCTGGGCGGCCTCTGACCAAGTCAGCAGCTCATACCCACCGGGCCTGTGTACCACCAGCCCCACGGGCAGGCCATGCTGGGGGTTGGTCAGAGCCATCAGAGTTTGGGGCAAAAACACATCGCTGTAGATCACGCGATGGTCTGGGCCGAGGATGACGACCTTGGGCGCGGTAGCTTCGACTGGAACCCCCCACTGTCTCAGCTGGCCCAGGGCGGATTGATCCCAGGTCAGCACTCGCTCTAGCTGGCCGTCACCGGTCAGGTCGAGGCTTTGCTCCGCCAGGTTGGCGAGCTCTTGCTTAAACCCAGCCGGGGCCGTCTGGCCAGGAAACAATGCAGTGGTGAGGGGGGCTGCGATCGCACTCCCATCGGGCCGCTGCCGCTGGCTGGCATCGAGCCACATCAGCGCCCCCTGAGAAAACACCAGCGGCGGCGGCGACGAGGGCATCACCCCCGGCCCAGTGGCCAGCAGCGTCGGGATGCCGTTGGTCAGCCTCAGCCCTCGCACCGTGAGGGGGGCAGGCACCCCCGTGGTGGGGCTAACCCAGCGCAAGATCTGGGGGGCCGCCTGGGCCGCTGGCTGTACCGCAGGCCACAGCGCCGCCGGAGTAACATTGGCGGCCAGCCCCAGGCGGCCCCACCCCTGGGGCTGGCGCACGGCCCGCAGGTCAATGGCATACCACTGCCCCAACGCAGCATCTAGGGACTGGCCTGGGGCCGCATAACCGGCGGTGGGGGCGGGGATGGGGGTAGCCTGACCGATCAAGGCACTGGCAGGGGGCAGGGCCAGGGCAGGGCCAGGCTGGGCTTGACCCTGGGCCGCTGCGTCTGGCTGTGAGGTGGCGACGGTTTGCCCGGTGCTGGCCTCGGGCAGACTGACTACCGGCGCGGTCGCCGCCGTGAGCATGGTCGCCAGCCGCTGGCGGGCGGCGGCGGGCACGGGCTGACGATCGAGCCAGTCTTGGGTGGCCCCGTCGACGAAGGTTGACTGATTTTGCAGGGCTTTTAGGGCCAGCCCGCCCCACACATAGACCGCAGGCTCGGGGTTGGGCAGGGCGGCAGCGGCGCTGATGCGACGCCACATGTGGCCCTGGTCGGCCCCCAGCCGAGTGATCATGGCGGGCACCAGCCTGGGAGAGGTTTCGAGCTGCGTCAGGGCTGTCTCCCAGCGACCATCGATCAGCAGCGCCAGGATGGCTTGGGTCGGCGTTGACCAGTCTTGCTCCGCCTGTTGATGGGTAATCATCGCGTGGCGCTCTATCAGCCTGAGCTGGGCCTCAGCGGCTGGGTTCCACCCCTGGCCCAGAGCCGTTTTGAGCTGGCCCAGGTGGGTCTGGGCCTTGGGCCACAGCCCGCCTCGGGCCAATCGCAGCGCCTGCTGGTAGGCCCCCGCCTGGCCCCCGGCATCCACCGGCACCCGCACCCACGACACCGACTGCATGTGCGGCGTCGCCCCCGCCCGCCCCCCAGAAAACACCTGCCAGCCCTGCAGGGCAGGCTCTAGACCTACGGTTTCGTCAATGATCAAATCGCTGGGGCCATCGCCATCGAGATCGACCCACTGGGGCGGTTTGTTGGCTGGGCTGCTCCAGGGTTCGAGCAGGGTTAGCTGCTGGTTTTGGTGCTGGTTTTGGTGCTGGTTTTGGTGCTGGTTTTGGTGCTGGTTTTGGTGATTGACGTGCAGCAGCTGCCCGTAGCGCAGGGTTAGCCCCTGCTGTTGCCAGGTGCCCTCAAGGGTGAGCCAGGTGCCGGCGGTGGCCACGGGGGCGGCGGGCAGCGGCACTACCCGCGTTAGGGCAAAGCTGGCGGGCATCGCCGTAGGGGGCTGGGATCGATGGCGCAGGGGGGCGATGACGGCGTCTTTGGGCAGGGGGTCAATGTCGAGGGTTGCGATCGCCCGCAGCTCGTCCCCATCGGCTTGAAACAGGGCCAAAGACACCACCGCCCCCGAATCGATCAACAGCGGCACGAGCACGAGCCCAGCGGTGTCGGTGCCTTCTAGGTACAGGGGGTCGCCCAGCCGCTGCTGGGCCGCCGCCGCCTGATCTCGCAGATCGTCCAGGCTGGCCGCTGGGGCTAGGGCCAAAGGCCGCCGCTGCCACTGCGCCCAGCCCTGGGGCACTACCTCCGGGTCGAGCATCAGCCGCAGCCCCAGGCGAAAACTCAGCCCCAGCAGCAGCAGCCCCACCCCCAGCCCGGCAGCCACCAGCCCGAGCCCCAGCAGCGAGCGCCAAAGGCGGCGGCGCGGCCTCACCCATACCTGCACCACACCCGGGGCGCTGGGCGGCTTGGAGCCAAGAGAAGCACGAAAACCCATAGACAGAGACACTACACCAGTGTTACCTGCAACTCTACCGCAGGATGCTGAGGTCAGAGCCCCATTCTCCCGATCGTTGAACGTACGGGACAGATCTACGGGGCAGAACTCAAACCCTCCACGCTCAACTTGCCATGACCACCCTCGCCCTAGAATAAAGGCTGATTCCTTCGCCACCGCTGCCACAATGTCTACCGACTACCTCGAACGCATTCTCACCGCCCGGGTCTACGATGTGGCGCAGGAGACGCCCCTAGAGGTGGCCCCTAACCTGTCGGCGCGGCTGCAAAATCGGCTGCTGCTCAAGCGCGAAGACATGCAGTCGGTGTTTTCGTTCAAGCTGCGGGGGGCCTACAACAAAATGGCCCACCTGTCGCCAGAGCAATTGGCGGCGGGGGTGGTGGCGTCGTCGGCGGGCAACCACGCCCAGGGGGTGGCCCTGGGGGCCAAGCATCTGGGCACCCGTGCCATCATCGTCATGCCCACGACGACTCCGGCGATGAAGGTCAACGCGGTCAGGGCGCGGGGCGGCGAGGTGGTGCTCCACGGTGAGACCTACGACGATGCCTACGCCCACGCTCGCCAGCTCTCAGACGAAAAGGGCCTGACCTTTGTGCACCCCTTTGACGACCCCGACGTGATCGCGGGCCAGGGCACGATTGGCATGGAGATCCTGCGTCAGCAGCCTCGGGCAATCCACGCGATCTTTGTGGCGATCGGGGGCGGCGGGCTGATCTCGGGCATTGCAGCCTACGTCAAGCGGCTGCGACCCGAGATCAAAATCATCGGCGTCGAGCCGATTGAAGCCGATGCCATGGCGCGATCGCTCCAAGCTGGCGAGCGGGTAAAGCTATCCCAAGTGGGCCTGTTTGCCGACGGGGTCGCCGTGCGCCAGGTGGGCGAAGAGACCTTTCGCCTCTGTCAGCAGTACGTAGATGAGGTGATCTTGGTCAGCACCGACGACATCTGCGCCGCCATCAAAGACGTGTTTGAAGACACCCGCTCGATTTTAGAACCCGCCGGAGCCTTGGCCATTGCCGGGGCCAAGGCCTACGTCGAGCGCCAGGGCATCACCGAGCAAACCCTGGTGGCCGTGGCCTGTGGGGCCAACATGAACTTTGATCGGCTGCGGTTTGTGGCCGAGCGGGCCGAGATCGGCGAACACCGCGAGGCCATTTTTGCCGTCACCATTCCCGAAACGCCGGGCAGCCTCAAGGCCTTTTGCGAATGCCTGGGCACCCGCAACCTGACCGAGTTTAACTACCGCATTGCCGACAACCACGAGGCCCATATCTTCGTTGGCCTAGAGGTGCAGGGCCGGGCCGATGCCCAGAAGATGGCGCGACTGTTTGAGTCTGAGGGGCTAAAAACGCTCGATCTGACCGACGACGAGCTGTCTAAAATGCACCTGCGCCACATGGTCGGCGGCAAGTCGCCCCTGGCCAACGACGAGCTGCTGTATCGCTTCGAGTTTCCCGAGCGCCCCGGCGCGCTGATGAAGTTTGTCAATGCCATGAGCCCCGACTGGAATATCAGCCTGTTCCACTACCGCAACAATGGCTCTGACTATGGCCGCATTGTCACCGGCATTCAGGTGCCGCCCCACGAGATGCCCCAGTGGCAGCAGTTCTTAGACGGTTTAGGCTACCAGTATTGGGACGAAAACCAAAACCCCGCCTACAAACTGTTTTTGGGTTAGGTTGCCAGGGCCAGTCTTGCGCTCGGGCCGTATTACCAGCGGCGGCTTTATGGTTAACTCTCCCGAGCTGGTGCGCGCCACCACCAATCTGCTGCATGTGCTGCACTGCGCCGAGCAGAGAATGTGAGCTTTCATAAATGCCACAATAGCGGTAGGAGGTATTGCCATGGTGCAGACATTACCCATTGAGCAGTTGACCCTGTATGACCTGGAACAACGGCTTGGGCTTCAGGAGGTTGCTGATGGTTCTTTTTTCCCAGAGTGGCAAGAAGATTTGCCTGCGCTCAACTCAGCAGAACAGGAACGATTGGCCCGAGTAGAGGCCGCCTATGCCAACCTGGAGCGGCGATCGCTACTAGAAAATACCGTCAAGCTGGCCGTGGTCGCGCCCCTACTCGATTTAGCTGGGCTGTTTTTGCCGCCGTTTTACGTCACCACCGAGAAAACGGTAGAAATCACCGCCCAAACCGATGAACTTACCCTACGGGGACGACTAGATGTGTTGGTGCTGAAAGACCAACTCTGGGTGCTGGTGATTGAGTCGAAGCGGGCTGAGTTTTCGCTCAAGGTGGGTATTCCCCAGGTGTTGGGCTATATGATGGCTGCCCCAGACTCACCGCTACCGCTGTATGGCCTGGTGACCAATGGCAGTAGTTTTGTGTTTGTAAAGCTAGCAGGTCGGCAATATGCTCGCTCTAAAGAGCTGATTTTGGATCAAGATCAGGGGCTGGCGCAGACGCTACAGATCATGAAGGCGCTAGCAAAAATTGTGGCGGACGCTTACTAGTGCCGAGAGGCCGATCGATGGCTTCATGTCATTGTGGTGGGTCATTGAGTTGGGCACGAACTTGGTCGGCATACTGGCAGAATAGCTCGAAGCCGATTTCCTGGCCAATGGCTGTGGCCTCGTCCAGGGATTGGTGTGCCCTTGTCAGGTCGTTGAGCTGCACCTGGGCCTGGACAATGAACATGAGCAGATTGCGGCCCTGGCTGTAGCGATCGCCAATAGCCCCAAAAATCTCCTGCGCTTGCAAAAAATATCCCATTGCCTGCTGGGGATCGTCTTGCAAACTGCCCACGCCCTGCACAGCGTTGGCTTCGCCGAGCCGATCGCCCACCTCGCGATAAATCGTCAACGCCTGCTCGTAGTTCGCCAGCGCCTCTCGACTTTGTTTGAGGAATTGCAGCACGTCGCCCTGCGCTTTCAGCGTATTGGCTACTAAATTCCGCTCATAGGCCGTTTGCGGTTGCCACTCGGTCACCAGGCGACCATAAAAGTCGCTCTGTAGCAGCCGGTCGGCCCCACTGCCCTGAAACTGCAAAAACATCTCGGGGCTGCTATAGCGACCGACCTGCTCATCGGCCACAGTGCGCTGCTGCATCAAGCGCCACGCCGCCGCATATTCCCCTAGCTCGCAGGCGTGGTAAAACAGCTCAAAATAGTCGCCCAGGGCTGCCGGGGGCGTGCCCACCGCCAGCGGCACCAGACGCTCCTGGTAGTAGGTGGCTGCCGCCTGGTGGGCCGGGGCCAGGTCTGTGGCCCACTGCCGCGCAAACCGCTGTACCAGCGGCAAAAACTCAAACTGCTGCTGGGGCAGCTCTTGCAGCAGTGACCGATCCACCAGCCCATAGAGGACATCGACTGTAGTGGTAGCTGCCATTGCCTGGGCCGCTGCCACATCAAAGGCACGGTTATACACACTCAGGCCATACCACAGGGTTTGCAGCGGTGCCGCCAAGCGAGCCAAGGTCTCTTGCAGCACCGTGGCTACGCTGGCCTCTTTGTCACCCCGGTGCAACCCTACAATTTGCCCTAGCCGTACCAGGTCGTCGGCCCCCAGGGCATATTTCACTTTTGGGGCAGAATTTTGGCGCGGGTTCTTCAACCAACCCACAGTCAAGTTCAGCAGCAGTGGGTGGCCATCGGCTAGCTCTACAAATTGTGCCAGGTCGGCCTCGCTCCCCGAAATCCCCCGTTGCTTTAGCAGCGCCACCCCGGCGGCGGTGGTCAGCCCGCCCAGGTCGCGCCAGCGGCTGCGCTCGGCGGGCAGGGCAGGCTTTTCGCGGCTGGTCAGCAGCAGCACCGTCTGCCGCCCCCACTCTAGCCACCGCAGCAAAAACGCTTCATAGGCAGGGTCTTGCCAGGTAATGTCAGGGTGCAGCAAACTTTCCAAGTTGTCCATCACCACCAAATAGCGCTTTTGGCTCAGGTAGTTAAGTGCAAAAGTGGTCACCTGGTCGTTGCTCAGGGTAGCCTCTAGGTCGCCTGCCCCCAATAGGCGTAGCACCTCCCGGCTCCACACCCCAAAGGGTTGCGTCTGGTTAAAGGCCACCCATAGCACTTGGTCGAACCCGGTTTGGGTTTCGCACAGCTTGGCCCCTAGAGCCGACTTGCCATAGCCCCCCGCCGCCCGCAACCCCACCAGCCGCACCCCAGGGTCTTGCAGCCAGCCGCCAATTTCGGCCAGTTCTTCTGTGCGCCCCTGCCAGTAGTCGGTAGAGGGCGGCTGAGTATAGAGTAGGTAGCTGGCGAGGGTTACTTCGTCGGCCCTCTGTACCGACGACTGTAGTCAATCGTTGGGCTGTGCCCCAAAGTAAAACCGGGCATTTTCCCCGGCTTGGATCACCTGCGATTTAGGGTCATTCACCTGTAGCCCCTGCCCCCCGGTCACGGTCTGCACATTGCGAGCCCCGCTGGCGTCGATCTGCACTAGCACCTGCTGGAGTTCGCGGGCCAGGGGTTCAACTTCTGTAGCCAGTTCTGAATTTTCCAGCGCTTTGCTCAAATACTCTTGCAGCCGTTCCTGCGCCTTGGGCTCTCCCTTTGCGGCCTGCTCCAGCAACTTATCGGTATCGGGCTTGCCCTTCAACAGGCGATCCCACACCAGTTGACCCAGCTTTTTAATCGGCGCTGCGGCCAGGGTAACGACCTCGCCGCCCAGCTTGCTGCCCAGCCCTTCATAAAACTTGTTGAGCACCACCGCCGCAATGGGGGTTGCCAGGGCCAGAGAAATAGTTTCTAGCATAGAAATAGCAGCCAATAAATGCCGTTCACTCAGTTTTAGCCTAGATTGCCCAAATCCGTTCCTTTGCTCCTATTGACTACAGGAACCGTGCTTGACAGAGCTGGCGGAAGTGCTCACCTCGCTGCTCGAAGTTGGGGTACTGGTCGAAGCTGGCGCAGGCGGGGGAGAGCAGCACCACGGTGGCCCCCAGGGCAGGGGCTAGTTCGGCCCCCCGTGCCACCGCTCGATCCATGGTTTCGACGATCTCGTAGGCGCTATACCCGGCGGCATCTAGCCGCTGGGCAAACTGGGGGGCGGCGTCGCCAATTAGCAGCACGGTGGCGGCGCGCTCTCGAATGCGCTCGACCCAGGCGGTGTCGTCGCCTTGCTTGGCTTCGCCGCCGGCAATTAGCACCGCCGGGGCGGCCACCGATCGCAGCCCCACCTCGGCGGCATCGTAGTTGGTGGCTTTTGAGTCGTTGATTAAGTCGATGCCCTGCCAGGTGCAGATGTGCTCTAGGCGGTGGGGCACACCGGGGAAAGAGGCGACCCCGGCTGCGATCGCAGCTCCGTCTAGCCCTGCCAGACAGGCCGCCGTCACCGCCAGCAGCAGGTTTTGCTGGTTGTGGTCGCCCACCATCC
>RECJ01000272.1 GCA_007694115.1 Leptolyngbya sp. DLM2.Bin27
GCCAAGCTAGAGGAAGAGTTTACTTTTTCAACAGCCATGGTTTTGAACCCCTAAAAAATTAATGTGTCCAATGAAATTGCAAGCACATATTCCCTTGAGATGCGACTCGACTACTACTGCAAAGGAGCAGCAGAAACAGGCTGAGCACGCGGGGCCTATGCCTTGCACATTTGTAGTCTGCCCATCTAGTTCAGCTAGCGCACAATTTAGAAAATATCAGTTTATTTATTGTTACTTGCCCGCTCTGCAGCTGGCGATGCTGCCGCTGAAACGCTTGACTTACGGCCAATCTGGGCTGAATGTTCGATAATGAAGGCGAAGCGTGACGGCTAGGCAGATTGACCATGGACGAATCAACCCTAGAGGTGCTGCTGCAGAGCCTCAAGCAAGAGGACGAATACCAGCGAGAGCTGGCTACCGCCGCCCTGTGGCAGCGCTGGTTTTATCAAAAGGGAGAGGCGGGCAACCGACAGCTGCAAGATGCCCAAGCCCTGATCGATCAAGGGCAGATCGATCGGGCAGAGGCGCTGTTGTCAGCCCTGGTAGTGGAGCTACCTGACTTTGCCGAAGCCTGGAATCGACGGGCGGTGCTCTACTACCTACAGCACCGCTACCTGGAGGCGATGACTGACTGTCAGCGGGCGATTGACCTAGTGCCTTACCACTTTGGGGCGCTGCACGGTCTAGGGCTGTGCTACGCCGCCCTGGGTCAGTATGAAGAGGCCATTCAGGCCTTTCGGCGGGCGCTGGTGGTGCAACCCTACGCCCTAGTCAACCAGCGGCTGATTTTAGAATGCACGGCCCGGCTGAGCTGAGGGCGAAGGGTTGCGGTGCAGGGTATACGGTGCAGGGAGGTTCTTTTTGAATCCCCTTTCTGCCTTCTGCTTCTGCCTTCCTGTACTAGTCTTCCACCGACAGCTCGTGGATATTCCAGAGGGCACCGCCGAGGGCGGTGTATTGCACCCCTTGCACCCGGTTGCGCACGGCAGTGAGCGATAAATTGTTAATCAAGTAGATAAACGGCAAATACTCCTGGGTGAGCCGCTGGGTTTCTTTGTATAGCTCAAAGCGCCGGTCTTCGTCGATTACCTGGGCCGCTTCAATGTAGAGTTCGGCGATCCGCTTTTCCCAGTCGGCGGCCTGCCAACCCTCTAGGGGAGCTTGCCCCGGCCCAGCATTTTGGTTAAACGCGTGGAGAGCCCCGTCGAGCAGCCATACATTGGCCCCACCGTTGGGCTCTAGCCCGCCCGTTAGCCCCAGTACAAAGGCATCCCACTCTAGGCTGTCGGTGAGGCGGTCGACCAGGGCATTAAAGGCCAGGGGTTGGAAGTCAACCTGCATGCCCAGTTGTTCTAGGTCGTTCTTGATTTGTGCCCCGATGGACTCGCGAATGCGGTTGCCGGCGTTGGTAATCAGGGTGAAGCGCACCCAGTTGCCCTCAGCATCGAGCAGTTGCCCGGCAGCGTTGTACTCGAAGCCATCGCCCAGCAGCAGCTCCCGCGCCTGGTCGGGGTTGAAGTCGTAGGTGCGAATGCCTAGCTCAGGCGGGGCAAAGAAGGGACTGGGCACCGAAATCGGCGAGGTTTGGGGCTCGCCTAGCCCCTGAAAGATATTGTTGACCATGGTGTCGCGATCAATGGCGTAGGAGACCGCCTGGCGAAAGGCCACGCTGTTAAACCAGGCTGATTTGATCGGGTCAACCAGCGGTCGGCCGTCGCGGCTGGCTCGGTTGAGGTTAAAGGCCACAAAGTTAGTGCCCATGCCAGGCCCGCCGTTGTAGATGGTGAAGTTGCCCCGCTCTTCTTCGCGTTTGAGCAACGAGAAAAAGTCGGGCTGCACCCCCACCGAATCTAACCCGCCGGAGCGAAACTGAAAAAACGCCGTATCGGTGGAGCTAACAATCTGCCAGACAATCTGGTCGATGTAGGGCTGGGGGGTGCCGGTCTCGCTTTGTCGCCAGTAGTAGGGGTTGCGCTCAAACACCACCCGCTCCCCTGAGACGTACTGGGTGATGCGGTAGGGGCCGTTACCGACGATCTGGCCGGGGGGGGTGTTGGTGCTCCAGGTGGAGAGAAATACCGGGTTGCCCTGGGCATCGACGTCTTCCACCGACGACCGGAGAATGTGGGCCGGAATGATGTTTAGCCCCGTATTTTGCAGCATCGGGGCAAAGGGCTCGGGCAGGGTGAACTGTACCCGGCGATCGTCTAGCTGGCTAACTTCGGGAAAGCGCCCCTCGGTACCAATGCGAAACCCGTCTCGACTGTTGGTGGGAATGTTGGGGTTAAACAGCACCTCGTAGGTAAACAGCACGTCTTCTACGGTGAGGGGTTCGCCGTCAGACCAGCGCAGCCCGTCGCGCAGGGTAAAGATTAAGACCTTGCCCTCGTCTTCAATTTCCCAGCTTTCGGCCAGGGCGGGCACGGTTTCGCCAGTCACGCCGTCGGTGGTGGTCAGCCCCTCAAAGGTAAAGCCAAAAATGTTGGGCGACTCTTGGCTGAGAATCGGGTTAAAGGTTTTGGGGTCGCTGAGCACGCTGAGCACCAGCCGGGGCACGTCGGCACTGGCCTTGGCAAACCGGCTGGGGTTACAGCCAGCACTGGTCAGGGTGATCGCCAGCACCAGCACCAGCACCAGCAGCGACCTCAGTTTGCCCGTCCACGGCTTGGCCCGTTGGTCGGCCCACTGGAGAATGCGGATTGCCCCAAATGCCTGCATCACGGTTGTTACCCTCCTAGCCGCCCACATCATGCCTCAAGTCCTGCGCTTCAAATTCTGCGCCTCAAACACTATAGCGATTTACCCGTTGCCGCCTATCGGTTTATGGCCATGGCACTATTTTAAGTTTTTGCCCCTGGCCGGGGCCGATGTCGCCGATGTCTTAGGCGCAATGGCCACCGCCATCAATACCATGCTACGGAATGTCGCCTGCGATCGCAGCCACTGTCGCAAGCTTAGGGGTTTGGGGCACCCTAGGGGCATCCCCCACAGAGTCAGAAAAGAGTCATGGCCGATCGCTATTACCTGTACGGCATTTTTCCGGCCCCTGGCCCGACGGAGCTGCCCCTAGAGGGGCTAGATGGGCAGGTGGTACAGACCCAGCAGCTGGGCAACTTTACCTTTCTCTATTCCACCGCCTGCCAAAAGCGCTATCTGTCGAGCCGCAAAAACCTGCTGGGCCACGAAAAGGTGCTCGAAGCCGCCATGGAGCAGGGTCACCGCACCCTGCTGCCGCTTCAGTTTGGCCTGATTGTTGAAAGCTGGGAACAGGTGCAAGTAGACCTAGTTGACCCCTACGCAGCGGATCTTACCCAGCTGTTTGGGCGGCTCGATGGCTGTCGGGAGGTGAGCATTAAAGTCCAGTGGGAGCCTTCCACAGAGCTAGAGCTGATGATGGCCGAAAATGCCGAACTGCGCGCCCAGCGTGACCAGCTCGAAGGTACCCAGCTGGGCATGGATCAGGTGATTTTCATTGGCCAGCAGATCGAGGCCGCCCTAGAGGAGCGCAAGCAGGATGTCATTGACCAGTTTCGCCAGGCACTCACTCCACTGGCCAAGGACGTGCTGGAAAACGCCCCCCAGACCGACGTCATGATCTACAACGCCGCCTTTCTGATTGCCTGGGAGAGCGAGGCCGCGTTTAGCGAGGTCGTCAACGCCGTCGATGCCACCTTTGGCGAACGCCTGCGCATTCGCTACAACAACTTCACCGCCCCCTACAACTTTGCCCAGCTCAATTAGGGTTTAGGTATCAGGTGCAGGGTTTCAGACCTTGCCCGACACCTAAATCCCAACCCCTAAGATCCTTTATCTCCCTGCCCCTATGCTACTCAAACTTCTCCTTGCCCCCGTGCTAGGCCCCATCGAAGGGGTGAGCTGGGTGGCCAACAAACTCCTAGAGCAGGCCGACGTATCTACCAACGATCTAGAGAATCTGCAAAAACAGCTGCTGGTTTTACAGCTCTCCCTGGATATGGGAGAACTGACGGAGGAAGACTTTGAAGCCCAAGAAGAAGCCATTCTCCTCGCCATTCAGGCCATTGAAGACGAAGAAGAGGAGGACTAAAAAACAGAACGCCTTAAAACTGGGGTGCTAGGATTCGAACCTAGGAATGCCGGGACCAAAACCCGGTGCCTTACCACTTGGCGACACCCCATCGTTATCGCTTTGATACTATAACAGCTCAGGCCGCGCCGATGTCAACAATTTTCGCCAGATTAAGCAAATTAATCTGCATCGTGGGGCTTTGAGCTGCCCCCAAAGCGAGTACAGCATGACTAGCCTCTGGTTAAAGATACCCTCTAGCCCTGCCTGGGCAGTCTGAATAGAGGTTGATAAAGTTTCAAAATAATATCCATGGGGATATCTGTAGGCCTTGCGCCTGGGTGACCTCATAACCGCTTGTAATCTATCTTTGGTGTGGCCGTCATGGCTTCTGACCTGTTTTATGCCGACCTGCCACCCCTAGAGCAGTTTCTGGCACTGGCTAACCCCAACAACTACACCGATGCCCCCGTCGACTGGTATGCCCTGATTACCGACGTAGTCGCCTCGACCGAGGCGATCGCCCGGGGGCAGTACAAAGAGGTCAATGTGCTGGGGGCCAGCTCGATCATGGCGGTGCTCAATGCCGTAGCCCCACTGGAGGTGCCCTTTGTGTTTGGCGGTGACGGGGCAGTGCTGCTGGTGCCCCCTGCCGCTGTGCACCTTGCCCGCGAAGCACTGCTGGGCGTGCGCGCCCTGGCCCACGCGTCCTTTGGTCTCGATTTGCGGGTGGGCATTGTGCCGTTGGCAGCGGTAATGCCCCAGCACCCGGTGCGGGTGGCCAAAGTTCGCCTCAGCCCCGTCTACTGCCAGGCCAGTTTTATCGGCGGTGGCCTCACCTATGCCACCGAGCTGGTCAAGGCCAACCCCACCTATCGGTTAGATCTGCCGGGCAATCCCATCACCGCTAACCTGACTGGGCTGGAGTGCCGCTGGCAAGATATTCCCAGCCCCCAGGGCCACACCCTGAGTCTGATTGTGGCGGCGCTACCCAGTGGCGGCTATGGGAATGAATACCTCTATCGGGAGGTACTCGAAGCCCTTGGCGGCATCTATGGCGGCGGCGAAAGTTACCATCCGGTGGCCCCTGCCGCGCTCCATCTGTCCGTCAACCCAGGGCGGCTACGGGCCGAGGCCAAGGCCAGGGCCAAAGGTCCGCGGTGGGGCGATCGCGCCCGCTACACGGCCCAAGCCTACCTCGAAACACTGGTGGGCCTGGGCCTAATGGCTGGGAAGGTGCAGGCCGGAGGGGTCGACTGGGGTCAGTACAAAGCCGACGTCCGCGCCGCCTCTGACTATCAAAAAATTGACGATCTGCTGCGCATGGTGATTGCCGGTAGCCCGGCCCAGACCGAGCAGCTGGTGCGCTACCTAGAAGCTCGCCTGGAGAAAGGGCACCTGGCCTACGGCATCCACGTCTCAGACCGAGCCCTGATGACCTGCCTGATCATGGATCGCCGCGATCGCCACTTTCATCTGATCGACGGGGCCGATGGTGGCTACGCCCTAGCGGCCCAGCGACTCAAGGCCCGACTCCAGGGCAAGGTGCAAAATTGGCAGGCCTACGCCCGCCTGGTTCAGCGCCGCCCCCAGCGGCTGGAGCCGCCCCTGGGCATTCAGGCGGGGTAGGGTCTAGGTCGTGTATTCGGCGTTGATTTTGACGTAGTCGTAGCTGAGGTCGCAGCCCCAGGCCTGGCCACTGCCGGGGCCATCGCCAATGGTGACATGGATGGCAACGGTGTCGGTCTTGAGGTAGTCGCCCTGGGTGGCGGCGGTGAGGTAGGCGCTGGCGGCGGGGCGATCGAAGGCCAGGGGCTGGCCGCGCTCCATCAGCAGAATGTCGCCCAGCTGTACCCGCAGGTCGCTCTGGTCGAAGGTCACCCCGGCCCGTCCGGCGGCGGCGGCAATGCGGCCCCAGTTGGGGTCATGGCCAAAGATCGCCGACTTGACAAGGGATGACCCGGCGATCGCCTTGGCCACCTGCCCGGCGGCGGCAGCGGTGACGGCCCCCTCGACAGTGACCTCGATCAAACAGGTGGCCCCTTCGCCATCGCGGGCGACGCACTTGGCCAAGTACTGGCAGACGGCGGTGAGCATGGCTTCGAGCTGGTCGGCCTCGGCCCCCTCGTCCATGATGGCGGGGGTGCGCGACTCGCCGTTGGCCAGGGCAATCAGGGTGTCGTTGGTGCTGCTGTCGCCGTCGACGGTGATCTGGTTAAAGCTGCGATCGGCGGCGCGGCGCAGCATATCTTGCCAGAGGGTGGGCGACACCGTGGCGTCGCAGGTGACAAAGGCCAGCATGGTGGCCATGTTGGGGTGAATCATGCCCGAGCCTTTGGCAATGCCGCCGATGCGGACGGGGCGATCGTGGATGGTGGTTTCCATGGCTACGGCTTTGGTCACCAGATCAGTGGTGACAATCGCCCTGGCGGCGGCCTCAGATCCCTCGGCCGATAGGCTCTCCACTAGGGTGGGGATGCCCGCTTTGAGCTGATCCATTTTGATCCGCTGACCGATGACCCCGGTGGAGGCGATCAGCACTGCTTCGGGGGGCAGGTTGAGGGCAGCACCTAGGGAAACGGCGCTTTCGACCGTATCGACCCAGCCCTGGTTGCCGGTGCAGGCGTTGGCCTGGCCCGCATTGACCAAGATGGCGCGGGCGCTGGGGCGGGCTTCGAGGCGCTGGCGGCAGTAGTCGACGCAGGCGGCGCGCACGTGGCTGGTGGTGAAGACCCCCGCTGCGATCGCATCACATTCTGAATAGATCAGCGCCAGGTCGGCAGCACCCGAGGGCTTTAGCCCCGCTGCAATGCCCGCCGCCTGAAATCCCTTGGGTGCCGTGATGCCCCCGTCAATTACCCGCCAGTCTGCCATGCTGTTGTTCCCTGCTGTGGTTCCCTACGTATTGCCGGGGATTATACCAAGCTTCTGGGGGGTGCTCAGCGTAACGGGTGCTGTAAAAAGGTAAATTCCTCAACCACTTGGCCGCCGATTAGGTGCTCTTGGATGATTCGCTCGATCACCGCCGGGGAGGCGCTATGGTACCAGACGCCGTCGGGGTAGACCAGCAAAATTGGCCCCTGGTGACAGACCTGTAGACAGTTGGCCTTGGTGCGAAAGACCGAGGTAGGGCGATCGGCAGTGGGCCGGTTTAACCCCAGTTCCTTCAGACGGTGCTTGAGGTACTCCCAGGCAACGATGCTCTCGGCTTTGTCACAGCACTTGGGCTTGGTCTGGTCGGCACAGATCAGCACATGGCGCTGAATGGTGTTGAGCGCTAGGGCCTCCACACAGGCGGCCAGGGAAGCACAGGCGTCGGGGGTGTTACTCATCGGAGGTGACAGCAGGTTTTGTGGGGTCTGTGGACTCTACAGATTCGATGGCCGCTGCGGGTTCGACAGCCTTTCCAGTCCCAGGTTCAGCGGGCTTAGTTTCAGCCGCCCCGGGTTTAGCAGACTCAACCCTGGCGGCAGTAACCTCGGGCGCAGGCGCAGGAGCGGGGGCAGGATTAGCTTCTGGGGTCGCAGATGATGGCAGAACCGCTGCTGCGACCGGGGGCAGCTCAGGGCGCACCCGGCGGATGGGCAGGTTGGCGATCAGGGCGGTCATGCGCTGGTCGCTTTCGAGGGTAAATTCTAGGTGATCTTGGTCTAGCTCGACGTAGCGAGACACCACCGCGAGAATTTCCTGACGCATCTTTTCGACCACCTCCGGGGTGAGGTCGGCGCGATCGTGGGCCAACACAAATTGCAGCCGCTGCTTGACCTCAGCCCGGCTGGTGAGGTTGCGGTTGCGATTAAACAGCTTGTCGAGAAGTTCGCTTAGCATCGGCACTGGCGGCTTGGTAAAAAAACATCGAACACCATAAGTGGGGTGTAGGCCGATCTAGCCGATCTAGCTAAATAACAGTTAGCTAAACAACCTAGGCCTAGCCGCGAAAGAAGCGGCGCAGACGACTGAACAGATCGTCGTGGGTGGCATTGAGGTCGATCAGAGGCACCTCTTCACCCACCAGGCGGCGAGCGATGTTGTTAAAGGCCACCCCGGCCAGCGACAGCTGCTGATCTAGCACCAGTGGTTCACCCCGGTTGGAGGCCACAATCACCCGCTCGTCGTCGGGCACCACCCCCAGCAGCGGCACCGCGAGAATATCGAGCACGTCGCGCACCGACATCATCTGATCTTCTTGCACCATTTTGGGCTTGATGCGATTAATTAGCAGCTTGGTGAATTTCACATCGTTGGCCTCCAGCAGGCCAATCACCCGGTCGGCATCGCGCACGGCGGAAATTTCGGGAGTAGTGACGATAATCGCCTCTTTGGCTGGGGCGATCGCATTTTGAAACCCCATCTCAATACCCGCCGGGCAGTCAATCAAAATAAAGTCATGGCTGGGGGCTAGCCCCGCCACCAGCGCTTTCATTTGCTCGGGGGTGATGGCTTCCTTGTTGCGGTTTTGGGCGGCGGCCAGCAGGCCCAAAGTGGGCTGGCGCTTGTCTTTGACCAGGGCCTTGTCTACCGTGCAGTCGCCCGCCAGCACATCTAGCGCCGTGTAGACAATGCGGTTTTCTAAGCCCAGCAGCAGATCGAGGTTGCGCAGGCCAAAGTCGGCATCGACGACGGCAACCCGCTGGTCCCGCTGGGCCAGGGCCATACCCAGGTTGGCAGTGCAGGTGCTCTTGCCAACGCCCCCTTTGCCCGAGGTCATTACGATAATGCGAGTCATGGACGAACCCAACTTTCCCTAAAGAACCAACTGCCCGACGAAAACAACCGTCAATGATACGCCATGGGTGCAGGCTAAGGATCGCGAATTTGGGCGATTGATAGGGTTTGCGGTATGCGGTGTACGGTTTACGGCAGTCCTTGAACCGTACACCCTGTACCGCAAACCCTGCACCGTACACCGTGCCCCCCACTCATCTGCCACCGTTGGCTTAGACCTTAAACGCGTCGGTAAGCTGTGCCCCCCGCCCCAGGGTGGCGTCGAAGTGCTGGCGGGCAAAGGCTTGGGCCTGGGCTATGCGGATGGCGTTATCGCCCACGTAGGCCACCTCAGGCAGGTACTGGCTGGTGGAGCCATCGGGGGCACGGGCCACCAGGTCGGCCAGGCGCAGCTGGGTGGGGTGCATTTGTAGGGCCATGATGCAGCGACTGCGATCGCCCCCCGACCCCGCATGGGCCATGCCCCGCAGCCTGCCCCAGACCAAAATGTCGCCCTCCGCCACCAGCGAACTGCCAGGGTTGGCATCCCCCAGCACCACAATGGTGCCGGGGTGACGAATTTCAACCCCGCCCCGCACCGTGGTTTGTAGGTGCAGGGGTTGGGCCAAGGGCTGACCAGGGGCCGGGGGTGACTGCACCAGGGTGTCTTCTGCCGCTAGCTGATCGACCGAGTAGCCGGCGGTCACGGCGGCGATGGCGGTCTGACGGCGGCTGGTGGTGACCCGCTTGAGGGTGAGCTGGGCGGCGGTGAGAATTTCGTCTAAGGACTGGAGCTGGCGGACGTCGAGCAGGCGATCGCGGGCGGCCAAGTGCACCACCGTATGGGGTTGCCAAAATCGTTCTACCCCATGCAGCCGCTGCTTGAATTGCTGCAACAGCTCGCCCCAGGAGAGCGCTCCTCCTTCGGCCTCAGGGCCATTGGGCATGAGCAGCACCAGATGGCCGACCTCGCTGCGCAGCCGCAGCTGAGTGCGCGGATCTACAGGCGGGGCTGGAATCACCGGGAGAACCGGATCAGCTACCCCGGCCAGGTTTTGATCGGAGTCAGCCGCCGAGGGCAAACCTGCGTCTAGGACGGTATCGGTTACAGCAGCGGGGGCAGAATCGTCGGGAACCATAGGGAAAAACAGGGAGTGAACACAGGGCTAGGCCCAGGCCTGACATACCACCTGATATACCAATTGATGTATCCAGGCTGAAATATCAGGGCTGGCATACTGGCATATCAGGGCTGCCATAGCTGACATATTAGATCACAGCGGTTGGCGATAGCCTGCCCAAGGAAGGTCGGTTTCCCCCTTGCGGTTTGCCCCCGGCGGTTGGTTATGATGTATCCAAGTTCCACTACGGCGTTGGTGACTGCCAACAATGTTTGTCGATCTATGTTTGTTCCGAACGGGAGCCAAGCTGCATCGGCGGCAGTAGACCGAGCTTGTACTCGGAAACTTTAAGCCAAATGCCAAGGCACCCACCTGGTTTTCCCAGGTCGGAAACTGAGGTAAGACGGCGCTGCGGTGGAACCCTTCAATATTTGCGATCAGGCTTCGTGAGCCCGATCTTCGATTCCTCTGTCTATCTAGATGGGGGAATTTTGCTATTGCTGGGGCTTTCAATCCAGCGGCCCAGGGCTGAACCCCTGGGTCAAGCAGCGACAGTGTCATCAAGACAATGTGATCAAGACAATGTGATCAAAATGTGGAAAATGTGATTTAGCTAACTTGGACGCTAGTATTAACAGCAGGGTTAACTGACGGTGAAAACCTGGCTCTAAATGGGTTTGTCCAGTTATCTCAACCATTCGGTGATGTGTGTTTTGTGTTTTAAGGGCCTGGGCTGTTGAGTTCGGTTGACTTTCCCGCCAGTGTGATTCGTTTGGAAAATGGGCTGACCCTGATCCACCAAGAGATTGCGGCCACCCCAGTGGTGGTGGCCGATGTGTGGGTGAGAGCCGGGGCGGTGTCAGAACCGGCGGCCTGGTCGGGCATGGCTCACTTTTTAGAGCACATGATCTTCAAGGGCACCGACCAGCTGGCTCCCGGCATTTTTGACTACGCGATCGAAACCCAGGGGGGCATGACTAACGCGGCCACCAGCCACGACTACGCCC
>RECJ01000217.1 GCA_007694115.1 Leptolyngbya sp. DLM2.Bin27
TTTTGACGCCGCAGAGCTGGGCAAATTTCAGCAGGGTGGCGGGGCTGGTGGGGCCAGGGATGCCGAGGTAGATGGGCAGGTGGTTGAAGGGGGCGATGCGGTCGAGCCAGGCGTGGATGGTGGCGACATTGAGACACCACTGGGTCATGACAAACAGGTTAGCGCCGGTGCTCTGGGCGTACTGGTTTTTGAGGGCGAGCATGCGATCGCACTCGCCATCGCTCAGGTGGGGCATGCCCTCGGGGTGCCCGGCAACGCCGACGCGCAGCCCGTCAAACAGGCCAGTTTCGAGCAGATCTAGGGTGGCGGCGTAGGGGCCGACGGGGCGATCGGGGCTGCCGCCGATGATCAGCACCTGGCCAATCTGGGCCTGGTCGCGCAGGGCGGCGAGGTAGTCGGTGAGGTGGGTGCGATCGCGCAAACTGCGGGCCGGGACATGAGCAATCGGATCAAAACCCCGCTGCCGCAGCCTCACCGCCTGGGCCACCACATCGCGATAGTCGGCTCCCGGCAGGTAGGTGATCGACACCTCTCGCACCGCTGGGGACAGCGCTGAGATATCGGTCTTCGGCGTCACTTCGATCGAAAACTGCATGGCGTCAACCTATAGAACCATTGTTCAGATCAGGGCAGATCAGGGCTTCATGCTGAGGAACCGTTTGGGGTCAGTGGCTGGCACCTGCTTAGGGCGATCGGCTTCGCCCCGATAGACCAGGGCCACACCAATCGCCGCAATCACCAGACCAGCTGCATCAACCCAGGCAATTTGGTCATTAAATAAGAGAAAACCCAGCACTAGGGTGGTAGGTGGCGTCAAATACATCAAGCTGGCCACCCGGGCCGCTGTGCGATACTCCAGCAGTTTCAGCATTAGCCCGTAGGAACCAATCGACAGCACGACAATCAACCAACCCAGGGCAAACACAAACTGCTGGCTCCACTCAATGCTCAAGCCTTCGGCCACCACCGCCAGGGGCCCCAGGGCGATCGCGCTGGCCACCGCTTGCACAAACAAACTCTGCATAACGGGCAAATTCTGCCCTGGCTGGGTGCGATTGAGGTGCCGCTGGTATAGCGTCGCCACGGTCATACTGGCCGCCGCCAAAAAGGGTAGAGCATACCCGATCAGCGAAGCCTCTGCGGCACCCTCCAGTTTGGTGATCACCACCAAAACGACGCCAACTAGGCCAACCCCCGTCCCCCACCACTGCACAACCGAGATCGACTCTCCCAAGAGCGGGCCAGATAGAACATTAGTGAACATCGGCTGCAACGCCGTGATCAGCGCCACAATCCAGGGTGAAACCCCCAGGGCGATCGCCCCCAGCGCCGCACTCAGCCAAATGGCGTGGGCGAGCAAACCAATCACGGCAGCACGGGCGATCGCCGTCTTGCTGTGAAACCGCAGCTTCTGACGATAGCTGAGCCAGATCAACAGCAGGATCGCCACACAAACATATCGAACAAACAACAGCGTGAATGGCCCCGTGTAGGGCAACCCATATTTCGCGCCAATGAAGCCAGAACTCCACAGCACCACAAAAAGCAGTTCGAGTCCGAGAATTTGCATTTTGAATACCTCATTGGATTGGGTTTTGCTCAATCAAACCCTGGCTATGGGTGGTTGGATTGGTCAGAACTCTAGTGTTCTGTCAAGCTTTAATTTGTAGGTTGGGTGGAGCGCCAGCGGAACCCAACAAAACCTTGCTGCTGTTGGGTTTCACCTTGTTACACCCAACCTACTCGAACTACAAAATCCACATTTTTCAGCGTAGGTTCTGGCTAGGGCCGCAATGCACCACCCAAGGCGTTCGCTCTATCCGGGGTAGATGGTGCATTGGGCTGCGCCCGAATGCACCCTACGCATGCATGGGCGATCGCTACAGCAGCTTTTCCACCACCGTTGCCGCCAGGGGCTGGCCGAAGTATTCCACCGAGACCTGGGTGCCGGGTTGAGCATAGGTCAGCGGCAGATAGGCGTAGGCCACACAGCGCCCCAGGCTGTAGCCGTAGCCCGCGCTGGTGACGTAGCCCAGCACCTTACCCTCCGCCAGCACCGGCTCTTTGCCCATGACCACCGCCGCCGGGTCGTCCAGGGTCAAAAAGCAGAGCTTACGGCTGGCGTATTCCTGCCGTTGTAGCAGCGCTGCCTTGCCGATGAAGTCACCCTGGTTCGGCTTCACCGCAAAGCCCAGCCCGGCTTCGTAGGGGTCGTATTCCGTATGAATATCCGTGCCCCACAGCAGAAACCCTTTCTCCAGCCGCAGGGTTTCAAACGCGCCCAATCCAGCCGCGACTAGGCCGTGGGGCTGCCCCGCTGCCCACAGCGTATCCCAGAGCTTCAGGCCCGATTCCGTAGGCACATAAATTTCCCAGCCCTCCTCACCGACATAGGACACCCGCACCGCCAGCACCGGAATGTTGCCGATGTAGAGGTGCTGATTGGTGAAAAACTTGAACTGGGGCTTAGACACATCGGTTTGGGTAACCGCCTGCAAAATCTCCGGCGCGTTTGGCCCCCACAGGCCAACGCAGCAGTAGCTCGAAGAAACATCGGTAATCTGTACTGAACCATCGGCGGGCAGGTGCGATCGCATCCAAGCCAGATCGTGACCGTGAACCGAGCCCCCCGTCACCACCCAGTATTTCTCTGGCCCCAGGCGGCTGACGGTCAAGTCGCACATGATGCCGCCGTTGGCGTCGAGCATGGCGGTGTAGATCACCCGGCCCACGGGCTTGTCGATGTCGTTGGCGCAGAGGTGCTGGAGGTAATCCACCACACCAGGACCAGCCACTTCAAACTTGGCAAAGGGGGTGAGGTCGTAAAGCGCCGCCTTTTCGCGGGTAGCCAAATGCTCCGCCCCCTGAATGGGCGACCAGTTCTGCGCCTCCCAGCCCTGGCGCTGGGGAATGGCGTACTGATCCAACAGATTCCCATTGGCCTCAAACCACTGGGGCCGCTCCCACCCGGCACTGAAGATGAACCGGGCTCCCAATTCTTGCAGGCGAGGGTAAAAGGGGCTGACCCGCAGCTCCCGCGAGTGGGTCTGCTGGTCGAGGGGGTGAATGATGTCGTAGACCTCGTCGTACTGCTGGGCTCCGGCGCGGGTGATGTAGGCGGCACTCTTGCAGACAGCCGAGAAGCGGTGAATATCCATCTCGTGGATGTCGAGGCTGGGCGTTCCGGTGGTCATCAGTTCTGAGACAATTTTGCCAACGCCGCCGCCGTGGGTGACCCACACCGCCTCCGCCACCCAAAACCCCTTGACCTTGGCCGATTCCCCTACTACCGAGCCGCTGTCTGGCGTGAAGGAAAACATGCCGTTGATCCTGTAGGTCAACTCAGCCCCGGCGAGGGCGGGAAACAGTGCTTTAGCCGAGGCCCAGGCGGGGCCAAAGTGCTCTTCGGTAAAGGGCTGCACCGAAGGCATGATCGGCGCTTCGGCGTAGGGCAGAATGTTGTCGGGGTCAACCAGCAGCGGCTCGTGCTGGTAGGAGCCAATCCCCCAGCAGTCGCCGTGCTGACGAAAGTACATGGCGTGATCCTGGTGGCGCACCATGGGGAGGGTGACTTCCGCCGTCATCCCCGCCAGCTCTGGAATTGGCCCGGTTTTCACATACTGGTGCTGCACCGGGGTCAGGGGAATCACTTCGCCCACCATGCGGCCAATGCGCGGCCCCCAGATGCCCGCGCAGACCAGCACCCGGTCGGTCTCAATCCGGCCCTGGTCGGTGACGACTGCCTTTACCTGTCCGTCGATCACCTCAATATCCATAACGGTGGTGTGCCCGTAGAATTCAGCAGCCCCGGCCTCTTTGGCATAGTTAGCCATCGCCTCTGCCGCCCGCAGCGCCTTGGCAATACCGTCGGTGGGTACGTAGTATCCCCCCAGCACCTTCGTTGCATCGATCAGGGGCAGCTTAGCTTTGACCTCTGCCGGGGTCAGCAAACCGGCCCCTTCAACCCCCCAGGATTTGGCCCAACCCAGCTTGCGCTTTAGCTCGGCCATGCGGGCCTCGGTATAGGCCACCTCAACCCCGCCGACGGGGTAAAAGGCCGGGCCTTCTGCGGTGCTGAGCTGGCTGTACAGCTCTACGGTGTACTGAGCCAGCTGGGTCATGGTCTTAGACGAGTTGGTCTGAAACACCAGCCCCGGCGCGTGGGAGGTAGAGCCTCCCGTGGCGAACAGTGGGCCTTGCTCGACCACGACGATATCTTTCCAGCCCAGTTTGGCCAGGTGGTAGGTGGTGCTACAGCCAACAATGCCAGCACCGATGACAACGAGGGAGGCGGTGGGGTTCATGGGGAGTGATGGGGAGATGGGGAGAGGGGGGGATGGGGGGATGGGGGGATGGGGAGTTTTGGGTTAAAAGCCTGAATTCAAAACCCGAAACCCGAAACCTACCCCTCCACCGCCTTGGCGACCATTTGCTGGAACCGGTAGACGGTCTGCTCTAGCTGGGGAGAAAAGCAGCCGCCGTCGAAGCGGGGGGATTTGCGGCCCACCTGCATGCGCTCGATCATGGCGATGTCTTCATCGTTGGTGGACTGCCACAGGTCGATGGGCAGGTGGCGCAGGGGTTCGTTTTCGGGGGTCATGGCTGCGTCGCCGACGAAGTAAAAGGTCATGCGCTCCTGGGTTTTGCTGGGGCTGAGGGGGTTGGCAGTAAATACCAAGAAATAATCGGGGTGAACCCCCAGCATCAGGTTGGGAAAGACGGTGATATATTCGGCGACGGTTTGCTTTTGGTGGGTGGCGAGGTCGGGAAAGGTGGGCAGCGATCGCCCCTCGATCTCGCCGCTTTGGTAGAGCAGGCTGCCCTGGCCCACGTGGGGGTCGCCCAGGTCAAAACCGAAGTGATCTTCCATGCGGGAGCAGGCGTTGAGGGCGGGGTGCACCCAGCTGAGGTGGTAGCTTTCAGAGAAGTTTTCTACGGCCAGCTTCCAGTTGGCTTTGCATTCTAGGGAGACCTGGCGGGGTTCGCGGCGCAGCTGGTCGAGGTCGTAGCTGGCCCAGCGCTGGGTCACGGGGGCTAGGTACTCGGATAGGGGGGGCGCATCGCCGGAGAGGTTGACAAACACCAGGTCGAGCCAGCGATCGCAGCGAATCGGTTGCAGCCCTTTGCTGTCGCGGTCAAAACCGTCGTAGGTGTCTTGGTAGTAGCCACCAAAGTGGGGGGTGCTTTTGAGGCTGCCGTCGAGCCGGTAGGCCCAGGAGTGGTAGGGGCAGCGCAGGTTGCCCTGGACATTGCAGGGGCGATCGACTAGCTGTAGGCCCCGGTGGCTGCAAATATTGTGGAAGGCGCGCAGGGTATTGGTGCGATCGCGCACCAGCACAATCGGCATACCCGCCACTTCGGTGGGGTAGACATCACCGGGCTGGGGCAGATCGGAAGCCAGGGCAACGCAGACCCAGTACTGGCTAAACACCGTTTCTCGCTCGCGCCGCAGATACTGGGCGCGGGTGTAGGCCGCCGCTGGCAGGCCCAGATGGCGATAGTTATCGAGATGAACTAATGACGACTCTACAGCCGCTGGTGAGCCCTGACCTCCTTCAGGCGTTTTCACCGCTAGGTCATGAATAGGTCTAAGGGCCGATTCCTGGGTCATACTCTGCCTCAACCGGGGTGCATTTGCAGGACTAAAATAGAGATTTCAAAACTTGTAATTACAAGTCAAAATTGACAGTAGCTTTCTGGCGAATGCAAATAATGTTTCCTGTTTTACAGTTCGGGAAAATTTTCCTAGGAAACGTTGACTTCCAGGCCGATAGTCAATTTCGCTTAGCTGATATCCCAGATCATTTTTTAGGTAAAATTGCTGCCCAATGAGGTCAGGACATAAATTTACTTAAGAAAAATTAGAGCTTCAAAACTTGTAGTGACAACTGTATAGCCGCGAACAAACAGATCTAGGACGACGCTTTAAGGTTAGATCGACAGGGTTTGCTGTGTTTTGGTTGTTTTGGGCTGCAAATTGCCCAATCAATTCATGGAGTAGGGCTTTTGGATGTCTGGGTGATTCACGGTTTGGGTATCCTCAGCTCGAGAGCACAGTTCGCCAGCGCTAGGTCGGTACCTGGATTGGCCCTGTAACGGCAGGGTTACAGGATGGTTGGTTGGCTTGACAGGGCTTCTGCCTCTATTGAAAGGTGGTCGCAGACAGCAATGATTGATAGCCAATAGATACCGATAGATACCGATAGATGCCGGCACCGGTCGACGCCCGATCGCTCAGCCCCGATCGCTCAGTCCAGTGAGCTACACCCAGCCCAGACTGGGATCTAATTTGTGGTTTTCCCCAGGCCAAACTGTCCGGCTGAACTGGGGTGGGATTGCAGTAGCAACTCAGTCAGTCAGGCTGACCTGCCCTGAGTTGACGTAAAGGGGCGTTGATCTGGCCTCGATTGATGGCGATGCCGCCGATTGTTGACATATTGAGAGCGAATAACTTCTATGACTACACCCGATACAGAGCGAAATGGGCAGGGGGAGCATGCCTCAGAAATGCCAAGCCATGCGCCAACCCGCCACAGTCTTCGCCGTCCAGGCGATCGCAACATCACCTACAAAGGATTTGATTTTCACCCAGAGGTCTTTTTAGTCTCTGGAGGCTTAGTCATCCTGTTCGTACTGTTTACGCTGATCTTCCAAGACCCAGCTGAGTCAGCCTTTGGCGCGATCCAGTCCTTCATTTCGGACACGCTGGGCTGGTTTATGATCCTGTCGGTTTCGTTCTTTTTGCTGTTTACAATCTACATTGCTCTCACCAAGCTGGGCAGTGTGCGTTTGGGCGGGCCTAACGCCAAAACAGAGTTTCCCACCTTCGCCTGGATTTCCATGCTCATGAGCGCTGGCATGGGCACTGGCCTGATGTTTTGGAGCGTCGCCGAGCCGATTTACCACTTCCAAGACCCGCCCGTAATTTTAGGGGCGATCGAGCCCAATACCGCCGATGCCGCCCGGCAGGCGATGGGTATCACCTTCTTCCACTGGGGCCTTCACGCCTGGGGGATCTACGCTTTGGTGGGCCTGTCCCTGGCCTTTTTTGCCTTCAACTGGGGGCTGCCCCTGACCATCCGTTCGGTGTTTTATCCGCTGTTAGGAGAAAAGATCTACGGCTGGCAGGGCAACGCCATTGACGTGCTGGCGGTGGCCTCCACCCTGTTTGGTCTGGCGACCTCTCTGGGCTTCGGCGTCCAGCAGACGAATGCTGGCTTGAATTTTTTGTTTGGTCTAGAAGTCAGCACCCCAGTACAGGTAGGGCTAATTGCAATCATCACCGGCTTTGCCACCGCCTCGGTGGTGTCGGGCCTGGGTAACGGGGTGCGCCGCCTGAGCGAATTCAACATGATTTTGGCCGCTGTACTGCTGGCGTTTGTGCTGCTGGTGGGGCCAACCGTCTTTATTTTCAGCACCTTTGTTGAAACGACTGGCTATTACCTGGCCTCTTTGCCGACCATGAGCTTCTGGACCGAAACGTTTAGCGATACCGGCTGGCAGAACGGCTGGACTGTGTTCTACTGGGGCTGGTGGGTATCCTGGGCACCGTTTGTGGGCATTTTTATTGCCCGCATCTCTCGGGGCCGAACCGTG
Source organism: Leptolyngbya sp. DLM2.Bin27 (assembly GCA_007694115.1). Taxonomy (GTDB): domain Bacteria; phylum Cyanobacteriota; class Cyanobacteriia; order Phormidesmidales; family Phormidesmidaceae; genus Nodosilinea. Next base: position 7,597 of record RECJ01000217.1, read on the forward strand.
CGGGAATTCATTCTTGGGGTGCTGCTGCTGCCCACCGCTCTGACCTTTCTGTGGATGTCGGCCCTTGGCGGTACGGCCTTGAGCCTGGAACTGAGCGAAGGCACGGCCGGTATCATCAGTGGTGCCGTGTCCGAAAGTGTGGCGACGGCCCTGTTTGTGATGCTGGGGCAGCTTCCTTTAACCGGCATTACCTCCTTCGTCGGCATTGTGCTGGTGGTGATTTTCTTTGTCACCTCCTCCGACTCGGGTTCCCTGGTGGTAGACAGCATTGCCTCCGGCGGCAAGCTAGAGTCGCCGGTGCCCCAGCGGGTCTTCTGGGCCGTGCTCGAAGGGGTGGTGGCCTCGGCGCTGCTGCTGGGCGGCGGCCTATCGGCTTTACAAACGGCTGCAATCAGCGCGGGTTTGCCCTTTGCGGTGGTGCTGCTGGTCATGTGCTACAGCATCTACAAAGGGTTGAGCTACGAACACGGCGTGGTCAACGAGAAGCGCAAGCTGATTGAAGCAGAAGCCGCCGCGCAGGCGGTCGCCCGCTAGCTGCACCAGCCCGCTGGTCCTGGCAGAACCCCGTAGGGGCACAGCCTGCTGTGCCCCTACCCACTGGGGCTGGGCACGGCAGGCCAACAATGGTTATCCCTTTCGCCTTTTCTACCTTTTTTGCTAGGCCTTTTGGCTAGGAGTGTATTGTCCATGGCGCAGCATTTTGATGTGATTGTGATTGGAGCTGGCGGCGTGGGCAGCGCCGCCGCCTACTATTTGTCAAAGGCTGGGAAAAAGGTATTGCTGCTGGAGCAGTTTGAGCTCAATCACCAAAACGGTAGCTCCTACGGCTATTCCCGCGTGATTCGCTACACCTACGACAACCCCATTTATGTAGACCTGATGCGGGCGGCCTACCCGCTGTGGTTTGCCCTTCAGGAAGAGGCGGGGGAATCGCTGTACGTCAAAACCGGCGGTCTCGATTTTGGGTTGCCAGATACCGACACCTTTCGGCAGATGAAGGCCAGCCTGGATGCCAGCAATCTGGACTACGAGCACCTTGACCAAGCCGACATCGCCCAGCGCTATCCGCAGTTTGCCCTAGACGACGGCATGGAGGGGTTATTTCACGCCGATACTGGGCTGCTGCGGGCCTCTCGCTGTGTGCTGGCCCACACCCGCCTGGCCCAGGCGCGCGGGGCCACGGTGATCGATCACACCCCGGTTCTCAAGGTGGTGCCTAGCGATAGCGGGGTGGCGGTACATACCGAGCGGGAGGTGTTTTACTGCGATCGCATCATTCTGACCGCTGGCAGCTGGGCCAAAGACCTGCTGGCCGCCCAGGGCATCGACCTGCCGCTCAAAATCATGCCCTGCCAGCTGGGCTTCTACCAGCCCAGCCGCGCCGCCGACTTTGAGCCCGGCACCTTTCCGGTTTTCTTTGCCCACATGAATGGCCCCTACGGCGAAATGCCCTACGGCATTCCCCACGAAGACCCCAGTATCGGCCTCAAAATCACCACCTTTTACGGCTGGGACACGGTGGATACCCCCGACCAGGTTGACTACACCCCCAGCCCAGCCTGGACCGAGCGCATTCGAGCCTTTGCCCAGCAGTACATTCCCGCCGCCGCCGGGCCGCTGATCTCCACCCGCCGCTGTCTCTACACCCTCACCCCCGATAAGCACTTCGTCGTCGATCAGCACCCCAACCATCCCCAGGTGGTGATCGGCGCGGGGTTCTCTGGGCACGGCTTTAAGTTCACCACCCTGATGGGCAAAATGCTGGCCGACCTGGCGATCGAGGGGCGCACGGCCCACGATACCAGCCTGTTTAAGCTGGAGCGCTTTCAGCTGGTTGCGGCTTGATGGGGTGACGGGGTAGTTTTAAGGTTTGAATTTATCAGGTTTGAAGTTGACTAATAGAAAGTACTAACTTTAATTCAGCGACCGTAGGCGCTGTAGGGTAGACCATGTCTACCATTGGGGAAGCTATGTCCCAGCCGGCGTCTCATACCAAATCTGAATTCCCTATCCCCGATTGCCAATCAGCCAACCTGTAGGGGCGAACGGCGGTTCGCCCTCTAGAATCGGGATTGAGCCCTCACAAAACTTAAACCCGTCCCCCCCTCACTCCGATAAAATTCCAGAGGTAATGATCTAGCAATGGCAGTGTCTACATCTATGGCACCCAGTGGGCAGGCGACCGAGCGGCAACCCCTCCACGTGGCGATTTCAGAACAGCTGAAGGCAAGGATTGAGACTGGGGCCTACATACCGGGGGAGCGCCTGCCCAGCGAGTTTGACCTCGGAGAACTGTTTGGCGTTAGCCGCACCACCATTCGCAAGGCGATCGGCAACCTGATCCAGCAGGGTCTGGTGACAACCCAGCGGGGACGGGGCATTTTTGTGACCGAGCCCCACAAAATTAGCTTCTCCATGGCCAACCCGCTGATTTACTTCGATGCGGTACTTAAACAGCAGGGCTACGTCGGGCGGGTGCAGTCGCTGCGGTTTCAGCTCATTTCTGCCCCTGGGGAGGTCGCCCGCAAGCTAGAGTTAGGGGCGACCAGCGCCCCGGTCTACTGGCAAGAAAAGATTATCTATGCCGACGATACCCCCATCGCGCTCGATATTGCCTACTATCCCGAGGCCACGGGCGCAGCCCTAAAAGAGCCGCTCCAGCAGGGGTTTACCTACAGCACCCTGGTCAGGCACGGCATTCACCTCAACGCGGCTCGGGTCAGTCTTGAGAGCACCCCGGCCACCTACGAACTGAGCGAGTATTTAGCGGTGCCCCTGGGCATGCCGCTGCTGGTGTTTAACTATGTGGCCTACCAGGGCGGTGGGCGCGGCGCACCTGCCAAAAATCGCCAGCCAGCGGTCTGCGGCAAAACCCTGTCGCGCTCTGACTGGACCTGCTACACCGCCGAAATTGAGGTAGATGCCCCCGATCTCAGTATTTTGGCAGAGCTACCCTAGACCGCCGATACAACATCCGGTTTCGCGGTCAGAATGCCGGTCGGGCCGTGATGGCAGCGGCGCAGCAACCCGGTGGTTGGCCCGGCTGTCCCAATATGCCCAGGGGCGACCCTGGGAAAGATCACATTTGCAAGCGCAGCAGCAGCAGTTGGGTGGCGCGATCGCCCTCAAAGTTGTTGTCGCTGACGACGATCAGGCTCTGGCTGCCGTCGGGCAGGCGTGGCCCCAGGGTCATGCCCTCTAGGTTATCCACCGCCAGGGGGGTGTCGGCAAAGTCGAGCACCAGCTGCTTGCGAA
>RECJ01000137.1 GCA_007694115.1 Leptolyngbya sp. DLM2.Bin27
TTGAGCATAACCCTCAGCCTTTTTTTTAGCCCTCTACTCCTTGTCGAACTCACGTCTAATCAGGCCCGCCGGTCAAGTCTGACAGAGGGCTGACGATGTTGAACAGCGCCGCGTAGTCGTCGTCGCCAAACCCTGCTGCCACCGCCTGGGCCACCAGTTCGCGCACGCTCTCGGCTGGGAAGGCGGCTACCCCAGCGGCTTCGGCGGCGGCCACAAACAGTCCCATATCCTTGAGCAGGTGTTTGCTGGGAAAGTTGGGGTCGGCAAACTGGCGGGTTTGCATGCGCCGCAGCTTTTTGTCAAAGGTGGGGGCGTAGAGGGCGCTCTGGCGCACCACGGCCATAAAGGTCTCGACATCAATACCCGCCGCCTGCACCAGCCCCAGGCTCTGGGCAAAGGCGGTGGTGAGCGAGCCAATCAGCTGATTCATCGCCAGTTTGAGGGCAGCGCCGCTGCCCACTGCTCCCACGTGGTAAAGCTCGCTGCCCAGACACTCTAGCAGCGGCTGCCAGCGAACATAGGTTTCGGTGGCGGCCCCCACCATGATGATCAGCCTGCCGTTTTTGGCTTCGGGAATGCTGCCCAGCACCGGCGCTTCTAGGTAGGTGCCCCCGGCCTGGGCCACCAGCTGGCTGAGGTCTTGGCTTTCGGTGGGGGCAATGGTGCTCATTTGCACGATGGTGCGATCTTGAAGCGGCGATGGGCGATCGCTGACCCCCATGGCCGACAGGAGCGATCGCACCGCCTCGCCATCGGTCACCATCATGACAATGGCCTCCACCGCCTGGGCCAGATCTAGGGGGCTGCGGCAAACGGTGGCCCCGGCTAGCTCCAGAGACTTGAGCCTGGCCGGGGTGCGGTTATAGATCCACACCTGATGCCCCGACGACAACAGCCTCAGGGTCATCGGAGCCCCCATCAACCCAGTGCCAACTACCCCAATCTTCACCTGCGCTCTCCTCTCATTACGGTTGACTAGGGCTGTGCCAGCCCGGTGATCTGCTGGCCCCAGGCGTCGTCTGCGATCGCCCCCTGGATTTCGCTCGGGGGATGTAGGGTATGGTACTGATCCCAGACCGCCTCTGCCCTGGGGGCAGCGCCAATCCAGCGGGCAAGAAATTGACGTAGCCAGATCTTCACCGCCGGGCCATAGAGCCGGTGCTGGCTGAGGTGGTAAGGCCGCCCCTGGGCACCGGGCAGGGCCAGCTGATCGGCCCCTGCGGTAGTCCAGTGGTTGACCATAGTAGCGGTGATTTCAGGGTGAAACTGTAGCCCGTAGGCCCGCCGCCCGTAACGAAACGCCTGGTGGGGAAAGATTGAACCAGTGGCCAGCAGCTGGCTGCCCTCCGGTAGCTCAAAGCCGTCTTGGTGCCATTGGTAGACCACCAGCGGGCTGGGCAGCAGCTCCGGCAACCCTGGGGTTGGCAGCACGGGGTAATAGCCAATTTCGCGCTGGCCAGTGGGGTGAGGGCCGACCGCTGCCCCCAAGCTGCGGGCCAGCAGCTGCGCCCCTAGACAAATGCCCAGGTAGGGTTTTTCCGCCGCCAGCACCAGCGGAATCCAGTTTAGCTCTTGGCGAATAAAGGCCAGATGGTCGTCGTTGGCGCTCATAGGCCCCCCCAACACCACCACAGCGCTGTGGCGATCGAGGGTGGCAGGCAGGGGCTGCCCCACGGCGGGGCAGCGCAGGTCGAGGGTAAACCCCAGCGCCCGCAACCCTTCCCCCACCCGGCCTGGGGTCGAGGTGGGCTGGTGCATGACCACTAAAACAGGTAGGTTAGCACTCACAGTCAGGCGCAGTTTTCTGGTCGGTTGGCGCTGCCAACTCGGCAGCAATATGGGCAAGGGGTTGGTTTCATTGCGGTTCGGGTGGGTAGCGGCTGACCAGTAGGCTGCTTTACTACTCTATCGTTTTGCCCGATAACCGGAATCGTTTTGCCCGATAACCGGAGTCGCCCCCAAAGCCGCCCCTACAGCTGGCGCTCGACCTGCACCATGCGGCGGTAGGCCAGCCAGCCAGCCACCACCATGGCGATGGCAAAAATCCCTAAAAATCTCACGTGGGTGCTGACTTCCCCTAGGGTGAGGCCCTCTGCCGCTACCCCAGAGAGGGCTTCAATCATGTGATAGATCGGGTTAAACCGGGTCAGCCGCAGCAGCGAGTCGGGGAAAAAGTCGGCGGGTAAAAACGCCCCGCCCAAAATCATCAGCGGCACCCCAAAGGCGGCAATCAGGGCGTTGACATCTTCGGTGCGGCGGGCAAACTGGGTGCCTAGCACAAACCCTACCCCGACGTAGGCGGCAATGCTGAGGGCCACAATCAGCAGGCTAGCCAGCAGCGAACCCTCGACCGTGGCCCCCTGGGAGCGCGCGATCGCATAGACCAGCACCGTCTGCCCCAGACCAATCACCCCGTAGGCCAGGCAGATACCCAAAAAATAAGACACCCCGCTCAACGGCGAGAGAAACAGCCGCTTTAGGGTCTGCTGCTCGCGCTCAGCCACCACCGTCGCCACACTCCCGCCCAGACAGCTAAAAAACAGCGCTGCCCCCACCAGGGTAGGGGGTAGCGCATTGCTGTAGGCCACCCCCAGGCTCACCTGGGTGCGCTCCTGCAAAATGAGGCTGTTGAGAACCAGCAGCAAGACTGGAAACAGCGCCCAAAAGATCAAGCTGCGCTGTCGCCGCCACAGCTCCAGCAAAATGCGCTGGGCAACCGCCAGGGTCTCTCGTACGTATTTCATTGCAGATGAGTAGACTGTAAAGGCCTGTTAATACTACAGTCTCTGAGTCAGGCGTTAGGCAGAATCTGGCATCTTTGGCCGAAAGCGTCGGATTGCTCCCCCTGACCGAGAGACTGTGCTACCTTAATGCCGAAGTCGCTCTCCACACACCCTCAGGGAATCGTCCCAGGGGGTGAGCTTGACCTAAGTCACGACCGAAACTTCTGATGAGTCAATCTTTAGACGGGCTGTTTGCCCAAACCCTGGCTCGCCGCCATGTCCTCAAACTTTTTGGCGTCGGCGGCATTGCAGCCCTGCTCAGCTATTCGCGGCTGAGCAAGCCCCAACCCATGGTGTTTCAGCGCGATCGCCTAGAGCTGCCCGCTGTGGTGGGCAAACCCACCACAGCGGTGGTAATTGGCGGCGGGCTGGCGGGGCTAGCCGCTGCCTACGAACTCAGCCAGCGCGGTGTAGCGGTGACGCTGATCGAGCGATCGCCCCAGCTGGGCGGCAAGATCGCCAGCTGGCCGATTCAGGTGGGCGAAGACTCGTTCATGATGGAGCACGGCTTCCACGGCTTCTTTCCCCAGTACTACAACCTGTTTGGCCTGGTGGACGAGCTGGCAATTCAGCAAAATTTTAAGTCCCTCGACCACTACTCTCTGGTCTACAAAGACCACTACGACCCCGAGGTATTTCGCCCCAGCAACTCGGCCTTTCCGTGGAATATTGTCGATCTGGCGATTTCGTCGTCAAACCGATTGGAGTGGGGCATCAACCTCACCCACCTCAAGCATCTCCAAGTATTTCGCGAGATCACCGGCTTCCGTAACCCCCAAACCTACGAGCGTCTCGACAATATCTCGGTGGCCGAGTGGGTGGGCGATGACTTCCCTCGGGGCCTCTACGACCTCTACTTTTTGCCCTTTGCCAAGTCGAGCCTCAATTCCCCCGACTTGCTCAGCGCCGGGGAGCTAATGCAGTTTTTCCACTTTTATTTCTTTGGCAACCCCGAGGGGCTGGCCTTTAACGGCACCTGCCAAGACATGGGGCGATCGCTGGTTGACCCCATGGTTGAGGCCATTCGGGCCAACGGCGGGCAGGTGCTCACCGGGGTCACCGTTAGCCAGGTGGCCTGGAACGACGGCAAAATCGCTGGCGTCACCTACCAAAAGGGCAGCGTTGCCACCAACCCGGTGCCTTTTTGGGTCGAGCGCAATCCGCTGCTGAGTTCAGCGACGATGGAGTACTTTGGCGCAGGCGACCGGGTTTACTCGGTGGCACCGGGGGCTAAGACGGCCCTGTCGCTGACCTGCACCCACCAGGGCTGTAGCGTGCAGCGCCAGGTAACCACTACCGCCGAGGGCTACCTCTGCCCCTGCCACGGAGCCGCCTACGCCAGCGATGGCGCCGTGCTGGCTGGCCCCGCCCAAGAAAATCTGGCGGCGTTTGAGGTCTTGCAGCGGCAGGGCGATCGCATTCAGCTGATCGCCGCCCAGGCTGACCCTGAAGCCCACGCCGCCCACGACCTCACCGCCGACTACTACGTTATGGCCGCCGATATCCCCGGCATCAAGGCTCTGTTTGCCCTCTCAGAGGGCGAGGTGGAACCCGCCCTGGCCACCCAGGTAGACGAGCTGCAAGTGGCCGACCCCTTCGCCGTGGCCCGCTTTTGGCTCGACCGCGACTTTGACTGGGAGCACAGCTGGTTTACCAGCCTCTCGGGCTACAAGCTCACCGACAGCATCACCCTCTACCACCGCATTCAAGACGACTACATTGCCTGGGGCGAGCGCACCGGGGGCAGCGTGGTCGAGCTACATGCCTACTGCTACAAAGAAAAAGACTTCCCCACCCAGGCCGACATTCTCAACACCTTTGAAGCCGAGCTGTATGAGGTGGTGCCAGCGCTCAAGGGTGCAACGGTGCTGCACCGCCAGCTGGTCAACCAGAAAAACTTTGCCGGATTCCCCCCCGGCAGCTTTGCTAACCGCCCCCAAACCGCCACCGCCGTCGACAACCTGCTGTTTGCTGGTGACTGGGTGCGGATGCCCTTTCCCTGCGGGCTGATGGAGCGGGCGGTGAGCAGCGGCCTGCTGGCGGCCAACGCCATTTTGCAGCGCGAAGGGGTGCAGCGCCGCCCCATTCTCTCGGTCAACCCCGAAGGGGTGTTGAAGATTTGAGGGGGTTGGGTGTTAGGTGTTGGGTATCGGGTGTAAGGTTTACGGTGCAAGGTGGGAAGAAGGCCGCAAACCGTGAACCGTAGACCGCAAACCGTGAACCGCAAACCGTAAATATCTCGATAGATTGTCTTTAACGATGGGGCAGGTGTGAGATGGATAGATCAGATAGAGAAGCGGCGACCACAACCCTTGAACAGCCAAATGCTGCGGACAGTAGTTTAGTTTCGCCGGTCATTCAATCAACGCCATCTCCCAAGCAGCCCCTACGGCGGCTGGGCATCAACCTCAACCACTGGTATGTGGTGGCCCAGGGTAAAGAGCTAGGCACCAAGCCCCTGGCGGTGACCCTATGGCACCAGCCGATTGTGCTGTATCGCGATCGCACCGGCAGCCCCGTCGCCGTCGAAGACCGCTGTCCCCATCGCCAGGTCAAGCTCAGCGAGGGCACCGTTGAGGGTGACAACATCGCCTGCGCCTACCACGGCTGGCAGTTTGCCCCCGACGGCAGCTGTGTTCATGTGCCCTACCTAGAGCCCCAGCAAAAGCTGCCCACCTGCGCCCTGCGCCACTACCCGGTCAAAGAACAAGACGGCTTTATCTGGCTGTTCCCCGGTGAGGCCGCCCAGGCCGACAGCGTCGCCCCCCTGGGGGTGCCCGAGTGGGCGCACCTCAACTTCATTGGCTCGGTGACCACCATTGACGTGCAGTCCCACTACTCATTTCTAATTGAAAATTTGATGGACATGTACCACGGCCACCTCCACGGCGGTGCCCAGGTGTGGGCCAACCCGGTGCTGGCCGAGCTAACCGCTGACGACAGCCACGTCCATGCCCACTACGATGCCCAGAGCTACTACCGCATCGACAAGATCTGGTCGGCTAGCCAGCTGGTGATTCCGGCCCTGCGCCAGCTGCACCCCGAGCCCCTAGATGTCTACTATTACTATCCCCACTGGCGATCGACCCTAGGCGAAGATTTTGTGATCTACTGCCTGTTTTGCCCGGTGAGTGAGACCCACACCCGCGCCTACCTGCTGCACTTTACCTCCCTGGGGCGGTTCCCCAATCTGCACAAAAGCCCGATTGCGGTGCGGCGGTTCTTTAAGCGGGCCTTTAACAACTCCGCCAGCTTTGTGCTGCGGCGGCTAGTGCGCGAAGATGTGCTGATGCTAGAGCAAGAGCAGCAGGCCTTTGAGCAGCATCCCACCTACCGAGGGCCAGAGCTAAATCGGACGCTGACAGCGGTACAGCAGTTGATTCGGCGGCAGGCGGGAGTGGGGAAGTAGGTGGGTGGATGGGTAGGTGGGTGGATGGGTAGATGGGTAGATGGGTAGATGGGTAGATGGGTAGATGGGTAGGGGCAGACCTAAGTGTCTGCCCTGGTTAGGGTGGGTGAAGGGGTGAAGGGGTGGGTGGATGGCTACTATTTAAACTCGAAACCTGTGAATCGTGAACCGTCCACTCGAAACCGGCTAACCCACCCTTGCCTCTCCCAGAAGGGGATGCCGAAACCCGTTACCCGAAACCCGTTACCCGAAACCTGAAACCCTTAAGCCGTAAACCGTCCAACCTATTCCCCATTCCCCAATGATTTCTCCCGATATTTTGGCGCTGGATTTTGACGGTGTGGTCTGTGATGGGCTGCGGGAGTATTTTCAGTCGGCGTGGAAAGCCTACGCGGTGGTGTTTAAGCCCGGTGACCCAGCGCCGCCGGAGGGGCTGGCGGAGCGGTTTTATCCGCTGCGGCCAGTGGTGGAGACGGGGTGGGAGATGCCTCTGGTGATCTATGGGCTGCTGAGCGGGGTGCCTGATGACGATATTTTGGCTCGCTGGCCGCAGCTGGTGCCAGCGCTGCTGGCCCAGGCGGGGGTAGACAAAGCGCCCCTGGCTGAGGCCATGGATGGGGTGCGCGATCGCTGGATTCAGACTGACCTCGACGATTGGCTCAGCTACCAGCGGTTTTACCCCGGCGTGATTGATCGCATTCAGGCTGCGATCGCAGCCGGGGTTGAGTTAGTGATCATTTCCACTAAAGAAGGCCGATTTATTCAGCAATTGCTTGCCCAGGGGGGCGTGGTTCTGCCCGCCGATTGCATTCTCGGCAAAGAGGTGAAGCGGCCCAAGTACGAGACCCTGCGACAGATCAAAACTGCCCACCCGAGCGCTGCCCTCTGGTTTGTAGAAGACCGGGTTAAAGCGCTGCAAGCGGTGCAGCAGCAGGCTGATCTGGGAGATGTCAAACTGTTTTTGGCCGACTGGGGCTACAACACTGAAGCCGACCGAGCGCTGGCCCGCCCCGGCAGCGGCATCTGGGGGCTGACGTTGCCGCAGTTTGGCCGTCCCTTTGAAGACTGGATCGCAACGGCTATGTAGACCGCCAGGCTGCTCCTGCTGACACCCCACCCGAACCTGGCCCGCTTTCCGGTAGCATCAAAGACGGAAGGACTGAAGGTATGCCCATGGCCCAGGCCCAGCTGGATCAACTCGCCACCTGCCTGGCCGGAGAATTTGACAACCAGGCCCAGTCGCTGGCTGACCCGGCCTGGTATTTGCACCTGCGGCTGTGGCAGCGGCCCCTGCCGCGATCGCTATTTAGCCAGGGCTATGGCTTTTTTATTGAGCAAATGGGCGTGGCTTCGGGCCAGCCCCCCTATCGCCAGCGCATTTTGCATGTGGTCGAACGAGCCGAGGGGCTGTGGGGGCAATACTACGCCCTGAGCGACCCGGCGGCCTACAGCGGCAGCGCCACCCAGCCCGAGCGGCTAGCTAGCCTCACCCGCGAAGCGTTGATTAGCCTGCCCACCTGCGGTGTGGCCATTGACTACCAGCCCGCCAGCTCGACCTTTAGCGCTCGGCTGCCCGGCGACAGCCTGGGCAGCTTTACCATCGATGGCACCACCACCTACCTGCGGCTCAAGTTTGACATTGGCCCTGAGTCACCTGCCCCCGGCAGCCCGATGGTGTTTCAAATGGACGATCGCGGCGTTGACCCGGCCACGGGCAAAACCACCTGGGGGCCGCTAATGGGGCCGTTTTATTTGGTGAAGCAAGCCACCTATGCGCTGCCGGGTTAAGGCTGCCTCAATGGGGTCAGATCCCCTGCCCCTGGGGCCAATATCGGTGCTACCCTGGAGCGACGCCCGCTGCCGATCTGCCCCGCTGCGATCGCGCCCATTAACTATGCTCATTCATTAGGTTTTGCTGGCCGGGTATGGAGATCGACCTGCTGATTTTGACGGTGTATTTCATCTGCATGGGCTACGTGGTCTATCAGATGGCGCTGTCGATTGAAGAAGAGCTAGAAGACCAGGTGGTGCTGGTGCCCGACAGCGAGACTTTGGAGAGCAGCGTGCGATCGCAGCTCAAGCGCCAGGGCTTTGCAGAAACAATCGCCCAAGCCGCCCAGGTAGACTCAGGCCCCCTCAGCAAAGCGATCGCTCTCCAGCTGACCCCGCCCGAGCCCCGCAGCCTCGCCCCCGCCCCAGAGCGAGAAAACGAGGCCGACAAGGGCTTAATCATGCTCCAGGTGCTGCCCCAAGGCCCGCAACCGCTACAGCCGGTCATGGGGCTCACAGTGCAGGTGGTCAACCAGAGTCGCGCCCTTCAGGTCACAATCGATTGGGATCGCAGCTCCATTACCCGCATGACCAGCGAAATTCGTCGGGTAATTCGCCATACGCCGGGTATGCACCTCGACTTGACCCTGCCCCAGGTAAACAGCGTTATTAACCCCAACCAACTGCTGCGCACCGTGGTCACCAGCGAAGACTGCTTTGGCCGCAATACTGAAACCCAGGTGCTGCAGATGGCGGCTCCAGTGGTCGATGTGCCCAAAATGGCGGGCCTCAAAGACTCCCTGCGCCACTATTCCCTCGACTTGGTGGTGCAGCTGATGCCCTTTGGCGGCCGTGGCGGCCGACCGATTACCCTGCTGATGCCCTTTCGCTTTACGGTAGAGCCCCTGCCCGCCAAAGCCGCCATCCCCATGGTCAACTGGATTCTCAAGCGCTAACACGGTTTAAGGTGTACGGTACAAAGCAGGCCGCAAACCGTACACCGTAGACCTTGAACCCTTTCCAGCAAACCCTAGCCCACCCCCAGAAAACCGATGCTGGAGCACCGATGACAGCCGCCCTACTGGTAATTGACGTGCAGCAGGGGCTCGATGAGCCCGTTTGGGGTCAGCGCAACAACCCCGCAGCCGAGACCAACATCGCCCGGCTGCTGGCGGCGTGGCGCGATCGCACTCTGCCCGTGATCCACGTACGCCACTGTTCGGTAGAGCCCGCCTCGCCCCTGCGCCCAGAGCTGCCCGGCAATGCCTACAAAGCCGAAGCCCAGCCCCTGCCGGGGGAAATAGAATTTACCAAAACCGTCAACAGCGCCTTTATTGGCACCGGGTTAGAAGACCATTTGCGATCGCACCAGATCACCGCCCTGGTGGTGGTCGGCCTCACCACCGATCACTGCGTCTCTACCTCCGTACGGATGGCGGCCAACCTGGGCTTTGAGGTCACCCTGGTGGCCGATGCCACCGCCACCTTTGAGCGCCAGGGCCACGACGGCAGCCACTACTCAGCCGAGACCATGCACAATATCAACCTGGCCAGCCTCAGCGGCGAATTTTGCGCGGTACGGTCTACCCACCAAGTCCTAGACGCCCTAGCAGCCTTCAGCGCCCCGTGAGGATCGGTTATTGCGACTTACCGACGGTTCTCTGGGGCGGTAGTCTAGGCGAGGTTAGCACTCTGACATAGCGAGTGCTAAGTTTGTCTCTGGAGAGCTGAAAGACAGGACGACATGGCAAAAAGAATTTCCTTTGATGAGGCCTCACGGCAGGCCCTTGAAAAGGGCGTCAACGCCCTAGCCGACGCCGTAAAAATCACCCTCGGCCCCAGGGGGCGCAACGTCGTACTTGAGAAAAAGTATGGGGCACCGCAGATCGTCAACGACGGCATCACCATTGCCAAAGAGATCGAGCTAGAGGATGTCTTCGAAAACTTGGGCGCTCGCCTGATGCAAGAAGTTGCCTCTAAGACCAAAGATCTGGCGGGCGACGGCACCACCACCGCCACCGTACTGGCCCAGGCCATGGTCAAAGAAGGCCTGAAGAACGTGGCGGCGGGCACCAACCCCGTCAGCCTGCGGCGCGGCATTGAGAAAGCCGTCACCGCCCTGGTGAGCGAAATCGCGGCGATCGCCAAGCCGGTCGAAGGCAACGCCACCATTGCCCAGGTGGCCACGGTTTCCGCTGGCAGCGACGAAGAGATCGGCAAAATGATCGCCGAAGCCATGGACAAAGTCACCAAAGACGGCGTCATCACCGTAGAAGAGTCTAAGTCTCTCTACACCGAGCTAGACGTAGTCGAGGGCATGCAGTTTGATCGCGGCTATATCTCCCCCTACTTTGTCACCGACCAAGAGCGCATGGTGACCGAGCTAGACAACGCCCGCGTGCTGATCACCGACAAAAAAATCGGCTCCATCCAAGACCTGGTGGCGGTGCTTGAGAAGGTCGCCCGCGAGGGTGCGCCCCTGCTGATCATCGCCGAAGACATCGAGGGCGAGGCCCTGGCCACCCTGGTGGTCAACAAGGCCCGTGGCGTGCTCAACGTCGCTGCCATCAAGGCTCCTAGCTTTGGCGATCGCCGCAAGGCCATGCTCCAAGACATCGCTGTGCTCACCGGCGGCCAGGTGATCTCTGAGGAGATCGGCCTCAGCCTCGACACCGCCGACCTGTCCATGCTGGGCACCGCCACCAAGGCCACCATCACCAAAGACACCACCACCCTGGTGTCTGATGCAGGCAACAAGGCCGACATCGACAAGCGCATCGCCCAGATTCGTAAAGAACTGGCCGCTACCGACTCCGACTACGACAAAGAAAAGCTCTCCGAGCGCCTGGCTA
>RECJ01000197.1 GCA_007694115.1 Leptolyngbya sp. DLM2.Bin27
CACAATGGAACTATACCGCCGTACCAGAAGTACAGGTTGTTTAATCCACGTTCCTTAGGCCAGTAGAGTGTCGAGCAGCTCGGTGGCTAAAAAGGTTGCCCCTACCCCGCAGATCACCAGCCCTGCCCGCTGCACCAGCCGGGCTGTGGAACGCTGCACCAGCTGACGACCGGCCAAAAAGGCTGCGATCGCAATACCCAACTGCACCGCCGTAAACCCAGTCAGGTAGGCCACCAGCGGCAGCGTCTGTGCGCCAAAGATTGCCTCTCCGTAGGCAAACCCGTGGAACAGCCCCGCCAGGGCTGCCAACCCAATCATTACGGCGCTTTGAGGCCGATCTTTGAGGGCCAACAGCACCCCAAACCCCAGCACCGAGGCGGCAATCACCAGCTCTGCCGCCGGTAGCGTGATCGCCGCTAGGTGCAGCCCGGTGCCGACCATAGCCGCCACCCCAAAGGCCACAGGGATCGCCGCCCCCCCGGCGCTCACCGCCGCCAGCAGGCCCACCGCCACTACCACGGCCAGGTGGTCAAGGCCAATCACCGGGTGGGCCAGCCCCGACAAAAACCCCTCGGCAAAGGTGGCGGGCACTCGCCCCTCAAGCGGGTGGTGGGCCAGACTGGGCAGAGGCAGCAGCAAAAGCGCCGATACCGCCAGCAAAACCCTCCGCCCTAGGGCAGTCTGTGGCACCCTAGGGCCGATGGCGTTTAGAGCCGCAAAACAATAATTCATCCGTACCTCGCAGACGAAGAAAGAACAGTGAAAGCAATAGTGCGATCGGCGGGCATTCTGGCTCAGCTATTTTGATGCTTAACGGAGTACTCCGTTGACCATCAAAATAGCTTCACAGCTGCGGGACAGCGGCAGTCTCACACTGCACTTTCCCCGTTACCTCTGGCGGCTGATCCCCACCAGAACCGATAGCGCCCAAGCATCATAGCACCGGGATGATTTGCCCCCGCCCCCGGTTCGTCAATAGTCACCTCGCCCCATCCCCCAACACCGCCATCTCCTTCACCTCTTCACCCACTCACCTACTCACCCACTTCCCCACCCCCTACCCATCCACTCCCCACCTCCCCTGATCCCCACCTCTCACCCCCCACCAAAAGCCTTACCATAGGTTCTTGAACATCCGGCCACCCCCACCTATCGCCAAAATGGTTTCATCGTCACGTTTAGCCCGGCAGAAGGAAATTATTGAAGTAGTGCTCGGCAATGGCTGGGACTACATGCGCCGGGTGCTAGTGGGCGGCAAGGCCGACGAGCCGGAGATCCCGCCCCCGGCGGTGCTGCGCAACATCTTGACCGACCTGGGGCCGGTCTACGTCAAACTGGGGCAGCTGTTGAGCACCCGCCCCGACCTGATGCCCCCGGCCTATATCGAAGAACTCAGCCGACTGCAAAGCACCGTCCCCGCCGTTGACCCCCAGGAAATCGAGACCCACATCCGGCTCCATTTGGGCCAGCCCCCGGAGGAACTGTTTGAGCGGCTAGACTACCTGGCGATCGCAGCGGGTTCCATCGCCCAAACCCATAAGGCCATTCTCAAAGACGGTCGCCAGGTGGCCCTCAAGGTGCAGCGCCCCGGTATCGAGCGCCAGGTCGAGCGCGACATGACCCTGATCCGCGATGTGGCCCGGCTGGTGTCGACCACCCAGTTTGGTCAGCGCTACAACGTCGTCGAGCTAGCCGACGAATTTGCCGACGCCATCAACACCGAACTAGACTTCACCACCGAAGCCGCCTACACCGACCAGCTGCGCCGCAACCTGTCTAAAAGCAGCTGGTATGACCCCAACCAGCTCGTGGTGCCCCAGATCTATTGGGATTTAACCAATTCCAAAATTATGACCATGGAGTGGCTGGAGGGCACCCCACTGCTCAAGGCCGACCTGCTGGTTGAAGATGCCCACAACGGCACCACCGGCCTGCGATCGATCGCCACTACCCTGCTGTTTCGCGCCTTCTTTAAACAATATTTCGTCGATGGGTTTTTCCACGCCGATCCCCACCCCGGCAATATTTTCTACCTCACCGATGGCCGTCTGGCGCTGCTCGACTGCGGCATGATGGGCCACATGGACCCGCGTACCCGCAACACCATGACCGAAATGGTGCTGGCAATCGTCAACTGCGATGCCCAGCGCTGCACTCAGCTCACCCTCCAGCTGGCCGAACCCCTGCAGCCGGTCAACCTGGCCCGGCTGGAGAGCGACTACACCCGCCTGCTGGGGCGCTACTACGGCCTCAGCCTAGAGCAGATCAACACCGCCGAAATTTTTGGCCAAATCTTAGAGGCGGGCACCCGCAACCACCTGCGCTGGCCCGCCAACGTGGGCCTATTTACCAAGTCGCTGGCCAACCTAGAGGGGGCGGCGCGGCTGTTTAACCCTGGGGTCAACCTGATTGACGAAGTGCGCCCGCTGATGGCCGACCTGTTTCGCCAGCAGCTGGTGGGGGATGACCCGCTCCAGGCGCTGCTGCGCACGGGGCTAGAGTTTCGCAATCTGTCGCTGAGTTCGCCCCGGCAGGTGGGCTTTTTGCTCGACCGCCTCAGCTCTGAGCAGCTCAAGTTCAGCCTCAGCATTCAGGGGCTAGACGATCTGCGCCGCAGCCTCGATGACGCCTCTAGCCGCCAGTCGTTCAGCATTGTGGTGGCGGCGCTGATCGTGGGGGCGGCGATTGTTGCTACCGGGCGGCAGTCACCCCAGGGGCAGATTCTCAGCATTGTGCTGTTTGCGTCGGCCAGTTTCTTTGGCCTGTGGCTGCTGTTTAGCATTGTGCGCCCCAGGCGACGGCGGTAGATGGTCTCGGGGTCAAAGGGCCAAAAAAGGCCGCCGACCTCCAATAGATCGGCGGCCTTTTTAAGTCTGAGCGTTGGTTACACCCGCGCCGGAGCCTTTTGCCATTCGGTGTGGAAGGTGCCCTCTTTGTCGACCCGCACGTAGGTGTGGGCTCCAAAGTAGTCGCGCTGGGCTTGGGTCAGGTTTTGCGGTAGGCGATCGCGCCGGTAGCTGTCGAAGTAGTCGAGCGAGGCGCTAAACGCTGGCACCGGAATGCCAAAGGTCGCCGCCATGGCAATGACTTCGCGCCAGGCGGTCTGGCGGTCGAGAATGGTCTGCTTAAACTCAGGGGCCAGCAGCAGGTTGGGCAGGCTGGGGTTTTCGTCGTAGGCGTGCTTGATCTTATTCAAGAACCCGGCGCGAATGATGCAGCCCCCCTTCCAGATGCGGGCGGTTTCACCCAGGTTAACGTCGTACTCATAGTGCTTTGAGGCCGCGCCAATCAGCGCCATGCCCTGGGCGTAGGAGCAGATCTTTGAGCAGTACAGCGCATCGCGGATCTTGTTCACCATGGCTTTGACGTCGCCATCAAAGTTGACCACCGGGCCATCGAGTTCCTTCGAGGCCGCTACTCGCTCTTCTTTGATCGACGACATAATGCGGGCGTTGACCGCCGCCGTAATGGTGGGAATGCCCACACCTAGCTCTAGGGCGCTCATCACCGTCCAGCGGCCGGTGCCCTTTTGGCCTGCGGCATCCATGATCAGCTCCACCAGGGGGCCGTTGGTGTCGGCATCGATATTGGTGAAGATGTCGGCGGTGATTTCAATTAAGAACGAATTGAGTTCGTCGGTCAGGTTCCATTCGCTAAACACGTCGAACAGCTGGGTGTGGTTGAGGCCCAGCACGCTCTTCATCAGGTCGTAGGCCTCGGCGATCAGCTGCATGTCGCCGTACTCGATGCCGTTGTGCACCATCTTGACGTAGTGGCCTGCGCCCCGGGGGCCGATGTAGGTGACGCAGGGGCCGTCATCCACCTGGGCGGCAATTTTTTTGACGATCGGCTCAATCGAGTCGTAGGCGGCACGGGTGCCGCCGGGCATCAGGCTGGGGCCGAGCAGCGCCCCTTCTTCGCCGCCGCTGACGCCCATGCCGATGAACCGCAGGCCAGTGGCTTCTAGGTCTTTGGTGCGGCGCTCGGTGTCTTCGTAGAGGGAGTTGCCGCCATCCATGATCATGTCGCCGTCATCCAGCAGCGGGCGCAGCTGATCGATCACCGCATCCACCGGGCCGCCAGCCTTGACCATGACCAAAATCCGGCGGGGCCGATCTAGGGACTCGACGAACTCTTCGAGGCTGTAGGCGGCTTTGACGTTTTTGCCCTGGGCACGGGTGGCCATAAATTTTTCGGTCACCGCTGCGGTGCGGTTGTAGACCGCCACCGGAAAGCCTTTGCTCTCAACGTTGAGGGCCAGATTCTCGCCCATCACGGCGAGGCCAATTACACCAAAACTCTGTGCCATGTCAATTTCTCGGTAACGGTTGGGTCAAAAGTCGAAAACGGGCTGCAAGGCAGAACCTGGGCAGAACGCTGGATTGTGTGGGGTTGCTTGGATCAAGGCCGCATCTAGGGGACACGCGATCGCATCAAAACTGTCAACAGACTAAACAACTTTTTCAAAATGGCCATGCTCCCAAAGGTTTTCTTTAGGTGTGACGGCCAAAGCCAGGGTCTTCTGACCTGACAAAGAGGGTTGCGAAGAATGTTGGGCAGTCGATGATTTGTTTTTAGGGTCTAGGGCTGCGATCGCACATCCCCCTTTATCAGGAGAACCGATCCCTGGAGAACCGATCCCGGGAGCACCGGTAATGAATTGAGCCCCACCCCCGGCGCTAAGGCAGCGGAGATATTCACTGGGCATTTCTACCACAGCGCTGTAGACTCACCCAAACTCACGCTCAGTGCCAGCTGGCCCTCTCGATTGGCCGGGGCACCCCACAGCAACCCCCACGAGGGGCCTGGTTTGAGTCGAAGTCGCTCAAAACAAATTTTGGATGGGTGCGCCCCTCAAGCCTTCACCGGCTGAGCTTGTGTTCAGAAGAACAGCCGAGGGATCGGACTTGGCCCAGCGGGCCGGTCGCGCTCAACCCTCGCTCAACCCTCGCTCAACCCTCAATGTAGAGAAATTGAGCTGAACCCGCTAGAGCGGGTTGTGGGAAAATCGGTTGCTGCGGTTAGGACGACTGCTGCCGTCGCCGGTGCTGCTGCCGCCGCCATCGTCGGTGCGGGGACGAGCTTTGTTAACCCGCAATTCACGACCTAGCCACTCGGCCCCATCTAGCTCGGAGATAGCCTGGTCTTCTTTCGCTTCATCAGCCATATCGACAAAGGCAAAGCCGCGCTTACGACCCGTTTCACGGTCAATGGGCAGGCTGATGCGGGTGACCTCACCGTACTCGGCGAAAACACTCTTAATGTCGTCCTCAGATGCCTGAAAGGACAAGTTACCGATGTAAATAGTCACAAGTCTCTCCGAACCAAACTATCGAGCACTCAAACCTCGAAGCCTTGGCCCAGGCGGGCTAGCGCCTCTGCCTGAGGTCTTGGGCTTCGATATTTAAGCGCCATCATAGCTGATTCTTTTCGGGCTAGCAGTAGCCCATCTCACACCTAGAGAACTTATTCAGCTAGCACCCACTGCACCAGGGTGCGCACGCCAAAGCCGGTGCCACCGGGGTTGTTGTAGCCGCTTTCTTTCTCAGTCCAAACCGGGCCAGCCACATCGAGGTGTGCCCAGGGGGTGGCGTTGACAAACTGCTTGAGAAACAGAGCCGCCGTAATTGACCCGCCGGGGCGGGGGCCGGTGTTCTTCATATCGGCCACGATAGACTTGAGCCCGTCAAAATACTTTCCCTCCATGGGCAGCCGCCAAAATTTCTCGCCAGCGGCGGCGGCGGCGGCGGCGAGGCCCTGGGCCAGCTCGTCGTTTTCGCTAAACAGCCCGGCGATGTCGTCGCCTAGGGCGACAATGCAGGCTCCGGTGAGGGTGGCCAGATCAACAATCGCGTCGACGCCGAGCTTTTCGGCAAACACCAGGGCATCGGCCAGGGTGAGCCGACCCTCGGCGTCGGTGTTGTTGACCTCAATGGTTTTGCCGTTGGAGGCGGTGAGAATGTCGCCGGGGCGCATGGCGTTGCCGCCGATCATGTTTTCGGCGGCGGCGCTGATGAAGTGCACTTCGGCGCTGGGCCGGATCTGGGCGATCGCCTTGGCGGCCCCCAGGGTGGCGGCGGCTCCACCCATGTCAATTTTCATCATCTCGATGCCGCTGCCCGCCCCTTTGATATTGAGGCCGCCGGAGTCGAAGGTGAGGCCCTTGCCGACGATGGCCAGCTTGCGGCTGGGGGTGCCGGTGGGTTTATAGGTGAGATGAATAAACTTGGGCGGGAGATCAGAGGCTCGGGCTACCCCCAGGTAGGCCCCCATGCCCAGGGCTTCACACTGCTCTTGATCGAGAATTTCTAGCTCTAGGTCGTGGGCCGTGGCGATGTCTTGGGCGGTCTGGGCCAGCAGCTCGGGGGTGACCACGTTGGCCGGGGCCGACACCAGCTCACGGGCCAAGATCACCCCAGAGCAGATGGCCTGGGCGGTTTGCAGACTGGCTTTTTGGTCGGGCAGGCCGAGGAAGTGGATCTGCTCAAGGGTGACCTTGCTGGCCTTGGGGTCTGATTTGAAGCGGTGGTCTTGGTGCAGAGCTAGGCTGACCCCCTCGGCCAGGGCCTGGGCGGTGAGGGCGGCGTCATTGTGTACCATGGGCAAGCTCAGGCCCAGGGAGGCACATTTTTCTTTTTTGGCCAGGCGGGCGGCGGCGGCGGCGGCGCGGCGCAGGGTGTCGGCGGTGATCGCTTCAGCGGCTCCGAGGCCGACAATGCCCAACTTGCGGATGCTAGCCCCAGGGCCGACCCGGGTGATGGCGGTGGTGCCGTCTTTGCCGGTGAATTCGACCTCGTCAATCAGCTCTTGCAGCAGCCCAGAGACGCGGCTGTTGAGCTCGGCTAGGGTGGTGGAGAGGGGCAGGGCGGCTTCGCTGAGGCCAATGATCAAGGCGTCGCCAGACCAATCGAGCAGGGGGGTGTTAGAGGCGTAAAATTCCATTCAACCTGGGGGCTAGTTTCTGTTTAGTTGCTTTTTTACTATAGACCTTGGATCACCCCTGGGGCCGAGGTGGGGCCGAGGTGGGGCCGAGGTGGGGCCGAGGTGGGAGCAGTTAAACCAGTCGTCAATAGGTTCGCTACTATTTCGCTACTATGAGGACGGATTAGCGAGCTGACTCCCGGGCCAAAGGTTTGCCCAGGGCTGAGGTTTGCGCTCAACCCCTGACCACAATTTATGGGTATGCCATGGCAAACCGACTAAAAGCGAACCTGCCTCTGGTGGCGATCGCAGGGCTGAGTGCTCTGTCTTTGGGCATGACGGCCGCCCTGGTAAAAACCGTGTCGTCTACGGGCGACGTAACTATTTTAGAAAACCTAGAAGAGTCACTGGGGCTGGGCCGCAGCGATGCCTTGGCTGCCGATGACCCGGTGCTGGCCCTGGCCCTACAGCCGGTGGCCCAGCGCCAAGAGTTGCTGGTGGCTGCAGCCGAGGGGCAAGAGGCCACTAGCCGCCACCGGGCTAGGTATTTGCTCGCCCTCGATCTGATTAACCAAGACCGGGGGGGCAGCGCCATTCCCCTGCTAGAGGGGCTGGAGTCAGAGTATCCGGTGATGGCCCCCTACGTGGCCCTGGCGCTGGCCCAGGCCCAGCGGGCGGCGGGGCAGGCCGAGGCGGCCCAGCAAACCCAAGATCGGCTGCTGAGCGACTATGGGGATAGCGGCGCGATCGCACCGCTGCTCTACGACCTCGGCCAGCAAGACCCCGCCTACTGGGATCGACTGGTGCAGCAGTTTCCCCACCACCCCAAGGCGGTGGAGGTGGCCCACCAGCGGCTGACCGCCGACCCCAACCGGGCCGACAGCCTGCCGCTGCTGATGATCATGGCGCGGGCGGGGCTGCACCACCCCAGCGCCGGAGCCGCCCTGCTGCGGCTCAAAAACGAGTTTGGCAGCCAGCTCACCCCCGAAGACTGGCAGACCGTGGGTTTTGGCTTTTGGCGGATCGACAGCTACGGCAACGCGGGGGCGGCCTACGCCCAGGCCCCGCCGTCGCCGCGCAACCTGTACCGGGCGGCGCGGGGGCTCCAGGTCAGCGGCGGCCAGCGCGATCGCGTCATTGCCCTCTACAACCAGCTTGACCAGCAGTTTCCCGATGCCCCTGAAACCGCCACCGGCCTGCTGCGGCTCACCCTGAGCCTGCCCAACGATCAGGCCCTCGGCGTGCTCGACCAGGTGGTCAGCCGCTTCCCCGACCGGGCGGCAGAGGCCCTGGCCCTGCGGGCCGATAAGCTCGACCAGCTCAACAGCGCCGCCTCGGCCCAGGCCACCCGCGAGCTGATTCTCAACGACTACAAAGACTCTGACGCCGCCGGCGATATTCGCTTTCAGCGGGCTCGGGCGGCGGCGGCCCAGGGCGATCTGGCCACCGCCCTGAGCTGGGGCAGCGAAGTGCTCAGACACAGCCCCGATAGCGAGTCAGCCGCCGATGCGGGCTATTGGGTGGGCAAGTGGGCCAACCAGCTGGGCCAGCCTGAGGTGGCCCAGAGTGCCCTAGAGAGCGTGATTGCCCGCCACCCCGAGTCGTACTACGCCTGGCGGTCGGCGGTGGCCCTGGGCTGGAATGTGGGGGACTTTACGACGGTGCGATCTAAGGTGCCCGTCGTCGCCCCGCCGTCGCAGCGCACCCCGCTGCCCGCCGGCTCAGATAAGCTGCAAGAGCTGTATCTGCTGGGCCAAGACCAGCGGGCCTGGCAGCAGTGGCAGCTCGAATACGACAACTATCAAGACCCCACCCCCAAGGAACAGTTCACCGACGGCAAACTGCGCCTGGTGGCCTACGACAACCTCAATGGCATCTTCCAGGTGTCGAGCTTAGCGCTGGCCGATGACCCCGCCGATCTTAAGATTGTCCAAGATCTCAAGCAGCGTCCCGACTTTTGGCACGGGGTGTATCCGCTGCCCTACGCCGACCTGATTACCACCTGGTCGGCTAACCGCCAGCTCAATCCGCTGCTGGTGGCGGCGCTGATTCGCCAAGAGTCGCGCTTTGAGCACAAAATTCGCTCCGGGGTGGGGGCGGCGGGGTTGATGCAGGTGATGCCCGCCACCGCCGAGTGGATTAAAGACCGGGCCGGGCTAGAAACCTTTGATCTCAACGACCCCACCGACAATATCAAGCTGGGCACTTGGTACCTCGACTACACCCATGCCGAGTATGACAACCACTCCCTATTTGCGGTGGCCAGCTACAACGCCGGGCCAGGCGCAGTGGCCCGCTGGATCAACCGGGGCGGCTTTGTCGATGCCGACGACTTTGCCGAGAAAATTCCCTACCCCGAAACCAAGGGCTATGTGCGGGCGGTGTTTGGCGGCTACTGGAACTATCTGCGGCTGTATGACCCGGTGATTGCCGAGCAGGTTGAAACCCTCCAAAAGCGCCATCGGGGGTTTGAGGGATAAAGCGTTGGGGTAGGTAGATTGTCTAGGGCGACTTCTAGAGAACAGTCTCCTCAATGGTGGGCAGTGCCCACCCTACGGTTACAGCTACAGCAGCTATAGTCGCGGGACTGAAGCTGGTATTTTTTTCATGGAAATCTCCTAGCGCTGTTGTGCGTCCCTGGGTTGAACATGCTTAAAAATCGACGGGTTTTGCCCCTGGGATTAGCGGTGTCTGCGGGCTTAGTCAGCATTCTGGCTAGCGGCAGCGCCCAGGCGGCCCTCTGCCCCGCCCAGCTCAGCGCCCAGCTCGATGCCGCCCTCAACCAGGCCCCCCTCGACACCGCCTACACCGGCCTGGTGCTGCAAACCCAGGGGCAAAATGCTCGGACGCTGTACGATCGCAACGGCGATCGCCTGTTTACCCCGGCCTCAAACGGCAAGCTGCTCACCACCGCCGCCGCCCTGCATCGACTGGGGGCCGACTACCGCATTCGCACCTCGATCTACGGTACCCCCGGCCCGGCGGGCAGCACCGCCCTGCGGCTGGTGGGCCGGGGCGACCCCACCATTACCGACGCCGAGGTCAACTCGCTGGCTCAGCAGCTGACGGCGGCGGGGGTCAGCCAGGTGAGTCTGCTGGTGGCGGATGATTCGTACTTTTCTGGCTCTGCCACAAACCCCACCTGGGAGTGGGCAGACGCCCAGTTTGCCTACGCTGCCCCGGTGAATAGCCTAATTTTGAACCGCAATGCGATCGCAGTGCAGATCGCCCCCACCCAGGTGGGCCGCCCCCTCAGCGTGGTGGCGGCTCGGGCGCTGCCCGCTGGCCCGCTGGCCTTGGTCAACGACTCGCTGACCGTGGCGGCGGCGGCTACGCCGCTGCCCCTGGCGCTGAGCCGCACCGGCAACTCGCCAACCCTGCGGGTGACCGGGCAAATGGCCCAGGGGGCGGCCATGCGCAGCCTCAACCTGGCGGTGCTCAACCCCGCTGAGCAGTTTGCGGCGGCCCTAGAGCAGGGGCTGCGTCAGCGGTCGGTGGCCGTGGGGCAGCGGGTGATCACCCAAAACCCAGCCCCGGCGGGGCAAGAGCTGGCGGCGGTGCTGTCGCCCCCGGTGGGTGAGCTGCTGCGGTTGGCCAATCGCGACAGCGACAACCTCTCGGCAGAGGTGCTGCTAAAAACCCTGGGGGCCACCGCCGGCAGCCCCAGGGATGCCAGCCAGGCGGGGGCAGAGGCGATCAAAACGGCCCTGGCTGAGCTGGGCGTCAATACCGCGCCCCTGCGGGTGGCGGATGGATCTGGGCTGTCGCGCCACAACTTGGTGTCGCCCAACGCCTTGGTTGACACCTTGCAGGCCATGGCGACCCATCCCCAGGGGCCAGGATTTCGGCAGTCGCTGGCGATCGCAGGCCAGAGCGGCACCCTGAGAAATCGGCTGGGGGGCACGGTGCTAGCGGGGCGGTTGCAGGGCAAGACCGGGGCGCTGACAGGCAATGTGTCGCTGTCGGGCTATGTGCAGCCGCCAAACTATGAGCCGCTGGTGTTTAGTCTGGTGATTAACCACTCCAATCAGCCCGCCAGCCTGCTGCGGGAGAAAATTGACGCGCTGTTGCTGCTGGTGGTGCAGCTGAGGCAGGGCTGTTAGCGGTCTGTATTCTTGCTCGGGCAAGGGTGTAGGCGGCGGTATTGGCGGTTATTGAGCGTGCGCCTATGTCTTGATGGGGATAGCAGGGAAGCAATTTGGTGGGACAATGTGGAATCTAAAATAGCGATTCCCAAAGGGACGGCTGTGCCAACGCAATTGTCGATCGGCGTCTAGGCTGACTGGGGCTTTCGTCTATACTCGTGTCATTCCAGAGTCGATTTGGCGATCGCGGCAGGGGAGTCAGCATGGTGACGATGAAAGAGGCGGCCACGGCCACGGCAGCAGCACAGGTGGATGGGTCGTCTGAATTTCAGCAGCTTCAGCAGTCGTTGTGCGATCGCTGGGTGTCGACCGATGCCTTTGACACCCAGGAGCGGCACATTGTCGTGGTGCCCTCCCTCAGCCTGGACCAAGAAGAGCTGCAAAAAATCGAAGGGGTCAACCACTACGAAGAGCGGCTGCTGTTTTCCCTCATCCGGCTGCGCAACCCCAACACCCGCCTGGTCTACGTCACCTCCCAGCCCCTGCACCCCAGCATTATTGACTACTACCTAGAGCTGCTGCCCGGCATTCCCAGCTCCCACGCGCGGGAGCGGCTGACCCTGTTTGCCGCCTACGACAGCTCGCGCAAGCCGCTAAGCCAAAAGCTGCTAGAGCGCCCTCGTTTGCTAGAGCGCCTGCGCAAGGCCGTCAACCCCGAGCGGGCCTATATGACCTGCTACAACTCCACCCCCTGGGAGCGCGATCTGTCCCTGGCCCTAGGGCTGCCCCTGCTGGCCCTCGACCCCGACCTGCTGCACTGGGGCACCAAGAGCGGCAGCCGCGAAATCTTTAAACGCTGCGGCATTCCCCACCCGATTGGCAGCGAGCTGGTGTTTAACCAGCAGGATCTGGCAGCGGCTACGGCTGAGGTGTGGGAGCAAGACCCCAGCCTCAAGCGGATTGTAATCAAGCTCAACGAGGGTTTCTCGGGTGAGGGCAACGCCCTGCTCGATCTGCGGCCGCTGCAAGAGTTTGCCCCCGGCAGGGCAGAGCATTGCGATCGCACCCAGGCCATTGCCGCCGCCTTCTCCCGGCTCAGCTTTCAGTGCGACACCGAAACCTGGGATCACTTCTCCGCCAAGATTCCGGTGCTAGGAGCGATCGCCGAGGCCTTTGTCGAAGGCGATCACAAAGAATCCCCCAGCGTGCAGGGCCGCATCACCCCCCTGGGCGAAGTCGAAATTCTCTCCACCCACGACCAGGAGCTAGGCGGCCCCGACGGGCAAATTTTTCTCGGCTGCTCCTTTCCGGCCCGGCCCGACTACCGGCTCGAAATTCAGGCCATGGGCCAGCGCATCGGTGAAGAACTGGCCCGCCAGGGGGCGCTAGAGCGCTACGGGGTCGACTTTATCGCCGTAGCCAAGGGCGACCCCACCGCCCCCCAGTGGGATCTCCAGGCGATCGAGATCAACCTGCGCAAGGGCGGCACCACCCACCCCCTGATGGCGATGAAAATGCTCACCGAGGGCCGCTTTCACCAGGCCGATGGGCTGTTTTACACCAAGCAAGAGCAGGTGCGCTACTACCGCGCCTCCGACAACCTGCAAAGGCCCCACTACCGGGGGCTGCTGCCCAGCGACCTGATGGATATTATCGTCACCAAGCAGCTGCACTTCAACTCCATTAGCGGTGTCGGGGCCGCCTTTCACCTGATGGGCTGCCTGTCGGAGTACGGCAAAGTCGGCCTCACCTGCATTGGCACTAGCCCCGACCACGCCCGTGAGATCTACGACCAGGTGGTAGCCGCCCTCGATGAGTCTACCGGCGGCTGAGGTTCTGAGCAGATTCCTAAAAAAAGAGAAGATCCCCGTTTGATCCAGCAACTGTGGCTACCGTAGGGTGGCTGCGGTTTCTGGGTTAAAGCTAGTATCTTCTTTTCGGGAAATCTCCTTAGGCTTGATCGCCGCCCACGATTGCCCGCATACCTTCCAAGGTCGCCGGAATGCTCTTGGGGTCCATAAACATCACCTTGCTGCTGTCGCTGCTGCCAATTTTTAGCCCCATCTCCAGGTAGTGCTGGGCAATGATAAATTGCAGCGCCTCGCGCATGCCGGGGTCACTGGTCAGGGTTTTGGCGATCACCTGCATGGCCTCAGCTGTGCCCTGGGCCTGGAGAATCTGATCTTGGCGCATGGCCTGGGCGCGGAGCACAATGGTTTTTTGCTGGGCTTCGGCATCTAAAATGGCTGCTTTCTGGCGGGCTTCGGCGTCGAGCACCGCCGACTCAGCCCGGCCCTTGGCCGAGTTCACCGCCGACTCGCGTTCGCCTTCAGAGGTCAGCACGGCGGCCCGCTTTTTGCGTTCGGCAGCCATTTGCAGCTCCATGGAGTCTTGCACCGCCTTAGAGGGCACAATGTCGCGCAGCTCCACCCGAGTTACCTTCACCCCCCAGGGGTCGGTAGAAATATCGAGCTCCCGCAGCAGCAGCTCGTTGATTTCAGAGCGGGCGGTAAAGGTCTGATCTAGCTCTAGCAAACCCATTTCAGAACGGATTTGGGTGAGCACCAGATTGACCATGGCCGCCTGGAGGTTTTCAACCTTGTAGTAAGCCTTCTCCATATCGACAATCCGCCAGTAGACCACGGCATCGACGCTGATGGAGACATTGTCGCGGGTGATGCACTGCTGGGGCGGAATATCGAGTACCCGCTCTCGAATGGTTTGCCTAAACACCACCTTGTCGAGAAACGGAATTAAAAAATTGAGGCCGGGGGTGAGTTTTTTGCCGTTGTATTTGCCCAGGGTTTCGACCAGGGCCTCATCGCTCTGGTTGATGATTTTGACCGAGTTAACGGCGATGGAGCCGCCAAAAAACAGCACAATTAAAAAACCAAACAAGCCGCCCATAGATTTAAGTCCTCAAATGGTTTGCGGTAATCGTTCAAGCTGACGGTGCAGCCTGGATAACAGTAGATTGCCCCTCAGGCCCTCAGCGCACTCTCTGGCATTACAAACAGAGTGTTGCCCTTGCGGCGCACCACTACCACCGGCTGATCGGCGGCAATGGTCATTGTTTCATCATCGCAGCGGGCCTGCCAAGAGTTGCCCTCGTAGATGACGCGCCCCGTCTGCCCAGGGGCAATGGCCGTCAGGGTGCGGGCCTCGGTTGACTCTTGCAGGCTGTAGGGGGTGCGTTTGGGCACAAACCGCCGCAGCAAGAAGATAAACACCAGCGACAGCGCCACCCACAGCCCGATCTGGAGGTTGAAGGAGGGCACCACCAGGGCCACTAGGGCCACGACAAAGGCGCTCAGGCCCAGGGTCGACTCGACAAACCCGGTGGGCAAAAACAGCTCCATAAAGCAAAAGATGGCCCCGAGAATTGCCCAAAATAAGGGATAGTTCATAGCAGCCCGGTGGAACGGTAAAGGCCCTGGCAGGGGGCTAAACCCAGTCGCTCAACCCCGATCATAGATTGCCCGTCAGAAAGTTTCGCTATCCTCATAGGATTAATCTATCCTTTAGGGCCAGACCTTGGGGGAGCTGTTTACGTTGTCTTAAGAGATTGTCTTAAAAAGATTTCCCGGCTGTTGATGTGTGCCGATAACCCCTATGAACCGTGTTGAGCGCCGACCCTCTCGCTACAAACCCTACCTCTGGGCCGTGGGCAGCGATCTTGAGACCTTGCCTGTCGATGAGCTGGTGGGACAACGCTATCGCGTTGTGGCCCCCTACATTTGGTTAGACACTCAACCCGACCAGCGCCCTAGCGCCCCAGATAGCTTGCCGGTCGAGGCCATGCCTTACCTCCAGGCTCACCCCCATCGACTGCATGTGCCGGGGCTTTACAGCGTGCTTGAGCGCACTGGTGCTGCGCCGGTTTTGCTGTTAGAAAATGCGCCGATTCACCCCCAGGCGGGGGAGCTGCTGCCTGAGCTAGAGGCCAGTTTGGGCAGTGCCCCGCCCCTGCGCCAGGCCAACTGGCTATGGCAGCTGTGGGATCTGTGGGAGAGATTAATGGAGCTGGAGCTGGCCGGGAGTCTGCTGATTCCGGGCAATCTGCGGGTGGATGGCTGGCGGGTGCGCCTGGTAGAACTGCGGCCCGAAGTCGAGCCACCGACCTTGGCAGACTTGACGGAGCTGTGGCGATCGCTGCTGTCGCCTCTGCATGTGTCGGTGTCTGAGCCACTGCGGTTATTGGTCAACCAGCTCGACGCCAATGACCTCGACCCCGACACCCTGGCGATCGAACTCAACCAAATTTTGCTGGCCCAGGCGGCCACGGTGACCACCCGCATTGCCCTATCCGGGGCCACGGCCCAGGGGCCAACCCAGCCCCGCAACGAAGATGCCTGCTGGCCGGTGGGCACCCAGACCGAGGGGGGCTTGCAGGTGGCAATGGTCTGCGATGGGGTGGGCGGCCACGACGGCGGCGAGGTGGCTAGCCAGCTGGCGGTGCAGTCACTGCACATTCAGCTCCAGGCGCTGCTGGCCGAGACTCAAAACGAACTGCGGGTGCTGCCACCCCAGGTGATCATCCAGCAGATTGAGGCGGTGATTCGCATCGTCAACGAGTTGATCAACTTTCAAAACGACAACCACGGCTGGACGGGTCGCCAGCGCATGGGCACCACCCTGGTGATGGCGGTGGTGCTGCCCCAGCGGGTGCAGACCGACGACGGCTGGGAGCGGGTCAACGAAGTTTACCTAGCCCACGTCGGCGACAGCCGCGCCTATTGGATTACCCCCGACTACTGCCACACCCTCACGGTCGATGACGACATTGCCGGGCGCGAGGTGATCGCCGGCCGCCAAATCTGGCCCGTGGCCCTAGAGCGCAGCGACGCCGGGGCGCTGACCCAGGCCATTGGCACCCGCAGCGGCGACCACCTGACGCCCCACATTCAGCGATTTATCTTTGATGAGACCGGTATTTTGCTGCTGTGCACTGACGGCCTCAGCGACAACTACCGCATTGAAAATGCCTGGGCCAACTACATCGGCTTGATTGTTAAAGACATTGTCACCCTCGACTCGGCGGTGGCCTCGTGGATTGAGCTGGCCAACCAAAAAAATGGCCACGACAACACCGCCGTGGTGCTGATGCAGCACAAGCTCTTGACCCCGGCACAGACCGCCGGGGAAACCCCCGTTGGCGTCGACGCTCAGCCGGAGACGGCGACCCCTGCCAGAGCCAAGCTCTACGGCGAAAGCCTGCCCCAGGACGAGGATGTCTCTACCCCGGCTGTGGCCAAGCCGCCGCGCGGTGTGCCTCGGTGGGTGCTGGCCGTCTCGGGGTCGGCCCTGCTGGTGGGGCTGCTGGGCTGGTGGTGGCTGGCCAGTCGCGCGCCAGAGGTGCCAGAGGTGCCAGAGACCCCGCCGACGGCTCCGGCTCCCTAGGGATGGGTGAGTGGGTGGATGGGTGGCGTTCACCGCAGGCAAGATGATGGGGATGTGGACGGATAGGTTGACGAACTCTTGGGCCGAGGGGGTGCAGTCGGTACTGCTGGGGCCAGTGCAGAGCTGGCTGGCGGCACATCCGCTGGTGGGCTGGCTGGTGGCGCATCCCCTGTGGACGCTGGGGTTGGCGCTGGTGGCGCTGCTGCTGTTTGCGGGGTTGTGGAGTGCGATCGCACGCCTGACCGAGGGCTTTTGGCTGTCGCTGGTGAAGCTGCCCTTTCAGCTCAGCGGCTGGATCTTTGCGGCGGTGTCGGGGCTGCTGGTGCGACGCTGGGCAAAGCCGACTGCGGTGGTGGCCGAGGCCGACCGCGTGAGCGAAATCATCGGTCGCCTGGAGACACTGCAAACGGAGCAGGAGAGTTTGCTGGAGGAGATGAGGACGCTGTTGGAGAAGCGGGGTAAGGGGTGAGGGGTGTTTTTATTTTTGTCGAAGCTGTTGCCGCTGCTGATCTATCCGCTGGGGCTGGCCTGGGTGCTGTTGGTAGTGGCGCTGGTGTCGATCAAGCGGCGGCCTCGGCGGGCGACGGGGGCGATCGCCCTGGCGCTGGTGCTGCTCTTAGTCAGCAGCAATGACTGGGTGGCGACGGGGGTGATGCGATCGCTAGAGTGGCGCTACCCAAACAGCCTAGATCTGCCCCAGGCAGAGGCAATTGTGGTGCTGGGCGGGGCGATTCGGCCCCAGCTGCCGCCGCGCCCGTGGATTGAGGTGGCCGAGGCGGGCGATCGGGTGCTGCACGGGGCGCGGCTGTACCTGGCGGGCAAAGCGCCGCTGCTGGTGTTGAGCGGCGGGCGCATTACCTGGGGCCAGGGGCAGACCCGCTCTGAGGCAGCCGATATGGCCGAGCTGGCCGAGGCGTTGGGGGTGCCCGCTAGCGCCATCCTGCTGGAGCCAGACTCGCTCAACACCTTTGAGAATGCGGCCAATACTCGGGCGCTGCTGGCAGCGCGGGGGATTGATCAAATCTTGCTGGTGACTTCGGCCCTGCACATGCCCCGCTCCCTGGCCATTTTCACCAAGCAGGGGTTTGAGGCCACCCCAGCCCCCACCGACTTTCACGTGGTGAGCAGCCCCGCTGATCGCCCCACCTGGCAGGGCCGCACCCTGAGTCTGCTGCCCCAAACCGAAAGCCTGCACAACCTCACCCTCGCCCTAAAAGAATACCTGGGCATCGTGATTTACTGGCTGCGGGGCTGGCTGTAGACGGCTATGGCCAGATGGTGATTTCTGCCGCTGGGTAGGTGTCGATCGAGCTGGAAAATGGTAACGTTTGGCTGCTTGCTCCGTTGGTATTGTGGCTCTTTTGATGTCTTATTTAGCTCCCCCTTTGCTTCACCAGCAAACCTACTCCCTCGACCACGCCGCCTGGGTTGATCTGCTGGCCACCACCGAAAACCTGCTGATCATCCAAGATCTCGATGGGGTGTGCATGGGGCTGGTCAAAGACCCCCTCGACCGGGTGATCGAGCTAGGCTACCTTGAGGCGACCCAGAGCTTTGACGGCCATTTTTATGTGCTCACCAATGGCGAGCACACGGGCAAGCGCGGGGTCAATGGCATCATTGAGCGCGCCCTGGGGGGAGCCCCGCTGGCTGAGGCCGGGCGCTACTACCTGCCGGGGTTAGCGGCGGGGGGCGTGCAGTGGCAGACCCGCGACGGCCAGATCTCCCATCCGGGGGTCAGCGAGGCAGAGCTGGCGTTTTTGGCGGCGGTGCCCCAAAAGATGGGCGACCAGCTGCGGCAGTTTTGGCGGCGACGGCTGAGGGATGTGGGGGAACTATTGAGTGAGTCAGAGCTAGATCAGGCGATTCAGGCGACGGTTTTAGACAACCTTGCCTCGCCGACGGCGAACCTAAATACCTTTCACCATCTGCTGCACCATCACCGGGAGCTGTATACCGACCTTCAGTATGCAATGCAGACGCTGATGGCGGATTTGCTGCGCGATGCCGCCCGCCAGGGGCTAGAGGGCTCGTTTTTTGTGCACTATGCCCCCAACCACGGGCGCGGCCCCGACGGCAAAGAGATCATTTGGTTTGGCCAGGGCGATGAGTCGGGCACCACCGACTTTCAGTTTATGCTGCGGGGGGCGATCAAAGAGGCGGGGGTGCTGGCTCTCCTAAACCGCTACTATGCCGAGAGAACCGGAGAATTTCCCCTGGGTCAAGACTTTAGCGTGCGCCAGGCTCCCCACAGCCACGCCGACCTGCTAGCGCTGGTGGAGCAAAACTTTGACCCGGCGCTGATGCCCACCCTGGTGGGCGTGGGCGATACGGTGACCAGCGTGGTGGTGACCGAAGCGGGTCAGCCGGTGGCCAAGCGGGGGGGCAGCGATCGCAACTTTCTGCATCTGATCCAAACCATCGGTCAGCGGTTTGACCGGGGCAATGTGGTCACCTACATCGACAGCAGCGGCGGCGAACTCAAAAACCGCAAAGCCCTAAAACTAGAGCAGCGCAACGGCACCCCCGTCGTCACCGCAGGCCCCGGCGATGCTCGCGACGGCGACGATCCGCTGGTGCTGAATGTGGTCTTTCCCGGTGGCTATCGGCAGTACTGTGAGGCCTTTGAAACCGCAGCGGCCCGCCGCAATCACCTTCAGAAATAATCCCCAGAAAGAACCCCCAGAAAGAACCCCCAGACAATCTGAGACAATACCCTGGCAGATAATTCAAACGGCTAGGGGACAACCATGGGCACAGCGGCACAGCAGGTGATCGGCGTCGATCTGGGCGGTACAGCCATTAAGCTAGGGCGCTTTACCCAGGCAGGGGAGTGCCTGGCCAACCTGACGGTACCCACCCCCCAGCCCTCAACCCCAGCGGCGGTAATGGCGGCGACGGCGGCGGCGATCGCCACCCTCGACCCC
This sequence comes from Leptolyngbya sp. DLM2.Bin27, assembly GCA_007694115.1. GTDB lineage: Bacteria > Cyanobacteriota > Cyanobacteriia > Phormidesmidales > Phormidesmidaceae > Nodosilinea. The sequence goes on from RECJ01000197.1 coordinate 19,334, forward strand.
GACCGCGAAGCCGCTGCCATTGGCATCGGCACCCCCGGCCCCGCCGACGCGGCGGGCCGCATTGCCCGAGTCGCCATCAACCTAGCCGGGTGGACTGACGTGCCCGTCGCCGACTGGCTCGAAGCGCAGACCGGTCGCCCCGTCGCCGTGGCCAACGACGCCAACTGTGCCGGGCTAGGCGAAGCCTGGCTCGGGGCCGGGCGCAGCTTTAAAGACGTGCTCACCCTCACCCTGGGCACCGGGGTCGGCGGCGCAATTATTCTCGACGGCAAATTGTTTGTCGGTCGCCACGGCACCGCCGGAGAGCTGGGCCTGATCACTCTCAACCCCGAGGGGCCACCCTGCAACAGCGGCAACCGAGGCTCCCTAGAGCAGCACTGCTCGGTGCAGGCGGTGGTGCGCGAGACGGGGTTGACCCCGGCGGCGCTGTTTGACCAGGCGAAGGCGGGGGATGAGAGTGCGATCGCATTCTGGAAGACCTACGGTCGCTGGCTGGGGGCGGGCCTTGCCAGCCTGGTCTATGTGTTGACCCCCGAGGCGGTGATTCTGGGTGGCGGCATTAGCGCCGCCGCCGACTTGTTTTTGCCGACTACCTTGGCCGAGCTAGAGACCCGCGTGCTGCCTAGCTCCCGCGAGGGTATGCAGGTGCTGGTGGCCGAGCTGGGTAACCAGGCGGGCATCGCTGGCGCTGCTCGTCTGGCGCTGCAACGGTATGGCTGGTAGGGGAAGGCAGGGGGGTGAAGGCAGAGGGATGAAGGATGAAGGCAGAAGGCAGAAGGCAGAAGGCAGAAGGATGAAGGATGAAGGCAGAGGGATGAAGGCAGAAGGATGAAGGGGCAGGAAGGGGATTCTCGGTGTTTAGGGACTATGCCTTGCGGGCATAGGGGGGCTATGTCTGCTTTCGACTCCTGGGGCGCGGGGGCTGAGGGCTAGCGGTAGGGCTCAAGTCTAGCCATGGGATGACTTTTGTTTATGGCTAATGGGCGAGGTGGGCAAACGCTTTATTTGTCATTCTGATTACAGGTGAGCAATGGCGTTTGCCGTTGCCCTTACCTGTTGCAATCCTCACTGGAGGAAAAATCTATGCGAACGACTGACAACCAATTCAATCAACATCGCCGTGCGGTGGGCCTATTTTCGACTCGGCCAGAGGCTGAGCAGGCCATGCACCGTCTCCGCGATTCTGGCTTTAATATGGATCGCATTTCTGTGATCGCTAAGGCGGGCAAAGGCCTGAGAGATATCACCACCGAGCAAAAATACGACCCCAGCAAGTCTAAGGAAGAACAGGCCCAGGGTGGCGCTGGTGCTGGTGCAACTGCTGGTGCTGTAACTGGTGGTGCCATGGGTCTGATCGGTAGCCTAGGCGTGTTGGCTATTCCGGGCGTGGGGCCAGTGGCAGAAGTCGGCCTTCTGTTGGCCAATACGCTGCTGGGTAGCGGTATTGGTGCAGCCGGCGGTGGTCTGCTGGGTGCGCTGATCGGCTGGGGTATCCCCGAAGACCGCGCCAACTATTACAACGACCGGGTTAATAACAACCATGAGTATCTGGTGCTGGTAGAAGGTACTGAGCAAGATATTCGAGCGGCTGAGCTGGTGCTGCGTGAAAACGGTATCCGCGACTGGGATATCTTTACTTCGACTGCTTCGACAACGTCTCCGACCTATGCGGGTAGCCGATAAAACCAGTCGTTAGGCTTTGGCTTAACTTTGAGGGCACAGCTCAGCTGTGCCCTCTTTTTGTGGATCTTGGTAGGGTGGGCGGTTTAAGCAGCAGGGCACATAGCGGTGCGCCCCTACGGGTTGGCTGATTGCCAATCGGGGGGATGGAATTCGGATTTGGTATAAAACCACATAGTTGCTGGTTGGGTGCGGGTATCGCTAGTCTGCGCTTCGGCAGTCGGGCGAGCGTTAAGATGAGGCTAGTTCAAACTGGCGATTTTGCCATGGCTCAATCGATTCTCAAAATGCCTGCGACGGCAGGGTTTACCTCTGATCAGTTCTACGATCTGTGCCGGGCAAATCCAGATTGGAAGCTTGAGCGAACGGCCTACGGAGATTTGGTGGTGATGGCCCCAACGGGTGGTGAGACTGGGGCACGCAATGCCAATCTGCTGATTCGCCTCGGTGTTTGGAATGAGCAATCTCAGCTAGGCATTGTGTTTGATTCATCCACGGGGTTTCACTTGCCGAATGGGGCCGATCGCTCGCCCGATGTGGCCTGGGTAAGGCGAGAGCGGTGGCAGGCCCTAACGACTCAACAGCGGGAGAAGTTTCCTCCCCTCGCGCCCGATTTTGTGATGGAGCTGATGTCGCCCAGCGATAACTTGGCCGAGGCCCAAGCCAAAATGCAAGAATATATGGAGAATGGTGTGCAGCTCGGATGGTTGTTTGACCGGGTGGCTAAGCAGGTGGAGGTCTATTGCCCTGCCCAGCCAATGGAAGTTTTGCAGCAGCCGAGTCAACTCTTGGGTAGCCCTGTCTTGCCCGGTTTTACCCTCAGCCTAGATGGGTTTTGGTAAATCAGCGGTAAGCTTACCGTTAGAGGCTTGGGGCACTGGCTGAAGGACTTTAGAAGCCAGAGGTTGCCAGTCGATCAGGTGCGCGTAAGGGCTAGCTGGCAATCGCTGAAGAGCGTAGGGTAGGTGGTTAAGGAGTTGTTGGGTTTCCTTCGTCAACCCAACCTACGGGCTAAATTTGTAGGTTGGGTGGTGCAACCGCAGAACCCAACAAGGCTTACTGCTGTTGGATCTCACTGCGTTTTACACAACCTATGGGCATTAAAATGTTGCACACAGTGATTCGCATTCTCCGAATACACGGCTTGCCACTGCGTTTTCTCGGCTCAATTGTGATGATGTCTTGTTAGTTCATAACGCAATAGTTGGTAATATTTTCGCTAGTGTCCATTGTATCGTCAATAATCAGGAGGGCGTTGGAATTGACCAACTATCCGATCAATTTCCTGAGCGATCACCAGCAATTCTATATCTTGCCAACGCTTCCCTACTATCTGCATTCCAATTGGCAAGCCGTCTTGAGTTTGTCCAATAGGGAGAACAACTGCTGGATGCCCCGTGAGATTAAATGGTACGACATAAGCACCTGATGCCATAGAATATGGCACGCTACAGTCATCTACTCGAATGGATGTACCGCGTTCCCGATGCGTAAAAGCAGTAGTCATTGCGACAGGACATAGCCAAGCATCCCATTGGGCTAAGGCTTCATCCATTTCAGCAATTAAGCGATCGCGCTCCGTTAGTGTTTCAAAATAACCCTTCAGTGTTGGATTTAAGGAGATGGGCAAGCCAATGCTAGGAATATTTCCAAGCTTGCGAAAGTTGCGATCACCTTGCGTTCCATCTCGAAACAGAAAGGCTAAATTCTTCCAAATATCAGCCACCGTTAGAGATTGGGAGTAGATCAAATTGTAGGCTGCAAGCTTGTAGTAAGTTTTCCACGCTGCAGGAAAATCAAAATTGGGAACGTACTTCTCAATGGGAACTTCTGCCTGAGCCAGTTTTGTTGCCGCTGATTCCAGCGCCAATCTAATCTCTTCGGCAACAGGATAGAGTGACCATTCATCTGCCCAGGCAATTCGACGATTTTGAAGAGGTTGACTCGTTGGACAATCTAGCGGAATAGGAGGAATTTCAGGCTGTCTTGGATCAGCCCCCGCAATCAGTTTCAGGCAAAGGCCTAAGTCTTCTACCGACCGAGCTAATCCACCAACCGTCAGCATTTGGCGCAAACCGCGAGGGGCACCAGGAACTTCAGGAATGTGTCCCGTGGTGGGAACTCGACGGTCAGTAGGCTTAATGCCATAAATACCGCAGAAATGGGCAGGTTGACGAATTGATCCACCAAAATCGGAACAGAGATCAAGCGCAGATAGCCCTGCTGCGATCGCTGCCGCACCTCCACTAGAAGTACCACCTGGCGTGTAGTTAAGATTCCAGGGATTATTCACACGAGGAAACACATCGTTGAGTCCCTGATAACCGCCTGCTAGATCGCCCACATTCGTTTTTCCAAGCAAGATTGCACCCGCTGCACGAAGACGACTTACGGCAGTTGCATCGTTTTGTGGAATGTAGTTTTTAAGCGACGCTGCTCCTGCTGTTGTTCGTAATCCAGACGTTTCAAATAAGTCTTTAATGGTAATCGGAACGCCATGTAAAGCACCCCAATTTTCTCCTCGAAGTAAGGCTTCATCTGATTGCTTGGCTTGATTTCGAGCCTTGTCTTCATTCAATGTGCAAACTGCATTTAGTTTAGAGTTATGCTTGGCAATTTGAGCAAGATGAGCATCAAGAACTTCAACCGCAGAAACTTGACGATTGCGGATCATCTGGGCAAGTTGAGAAGCTGTGGCAAAAACAGGCTCACTCATAACGCTGTTGCAGTTGAAACAATTCTGATTTCTAAGTATTTGCAACCATCAACTTAATATCAAACGCCCGACTGATATCCTTGACGTACTACCCTAACTGATAAACGAAGCCGCATAGCAACCTTAGTAGAGAGAAAGTTTCTGTATATTGCCCTTCTCAGAGTGGATAAGCAGAAACTTTCCGTACACCAACCTGACATGGGCAGATCACAAGATGCTTTCCGCATAATATTTCGATTTAGGGCGATCGCAAGAAACCTTCCGCATATCTCAATAAAGCTGGCCCAGCTAACCTCAGCGGCTACCCCCCATGCCAGAGCTGTCACGGAATCTTGACATATCGGCTAGCCAATACGGTTGGCCTTATGGCGTACCTCTAGTACATTAAGGCTGCGGGGAATGATTTCAGGCGGGAGCCTGAGGAGTGGCACCTCCTCAGGCTCCCTGATCATCCCAACTTAAGTAGGTAAGCTGCGATGACTGGACTCATTTTAGTTCTGGTCTCTTGCTTCACCACAACAAGGGATCTGAATAGTTCCCCGTTTTCCTAACCGAAAACGGAGATCACCCGATGTTTGTAGACAACACCCCCGAGGGCAACAGCCCCGACACCTTTGTCTTGCCCACCTATCGGCAAGAAACCCTGCGCCATATTTTGCTCGGCGACTACGGTGCGCTCATCGACGGCATTAGCCACTTGGTTTCGCTGGGCTACTGCGATCGCATCGCCTGGTCAGAGCCCATCCCCACCGGGCGCAGCGGCGAATATATTAGCGTCATGACCCGCCGCCGAGGGGTGACAAGACCCTAGCGCACCAGCGACACCCAGCGGGTTTACAGCTGCTGGGTGTCGCTCGGTCACGGGCCAACCAGCGACGACCCTCAGGCCGTTGGCTACACCAAAGCAGCCCAGGCTGTGCCCTCGCCAAAAGCCTCCTATGATAGAGAGCGGCGATTTTTGTTAATCTGAGCGGCCTGTCTCAACCATGTCAACCCCTCCCGATGCCCGGCGCTACGCCCCGGCCACCGAGCGCAACCGCGAGCCGATCCTAGCGGTGCTCCAGCGAGTGCTGCCCCCCACCGGCACCGTGCTTGAAATCTCCAGCGGCACCGGAGAGCACGCTGTTTTCTTTGCCCCCCGGTTGGCCCCCCGGCAGTGGCTGCCCTCAGACCTCAACCCCGAGGCCCGCCACAGCATTGCTGCCTGGCGAGAGGCTGCCCCCGCCGACAACCTACACCCGCCCCTAGCCCTCGATGCCGCCGCCCCGGTCTGGCCCGTAGAGACTCAACCATCAGAGACTCAACCATCAGAGACTCAACCATCAGACGCTCAACCGTCTGGGGATTTACCACTGGCCCTAGACTGGCAACGCCATCCCATCACCGCCCTGGTCAATATCAACATGATCCACATTTCGCCCTGGGCCGCCTGCCTGGGGCTGATGGCCGGGGCCGGGCGCATTTTGCCCCCCGGTGGGGTGCTCTACCTCTACGGCCCCTACAAGCAGGGCGGGCAGCACACCGCCCCCAGCAATGCCGCCTTTGATGCCAGCTTGCAGGCCCAAAACCCCCACTGGGGGGTGCGCGATCTCGAAACCGTGGTCGCCGCCGCCGAGGCCGAGGGGCTGACCCTGGTCGAAACGACGGTCATGCCCGCCAACAATCTCTCGGTTGTGTTTAGGGCCAACCCATAGCGCCATGGCTCGGTGCTCAATCGGTGGGTTGCCAACCCAACGACAGCTAAATAATCTGCTGACTCTGGAGAAAAAAGTACACCAGTCGGGCCAGGCTGAGGCCAATAAACGACATCAAAATGATGGTGATCGAGACGCTGACAATATTGCGAACGGCTTTCATGGGCGTAAACTAAAACGCTATGGTTGATCAGTATTCTCGCCCCATGGGGGGTACTGGGGGGCAAATGCTCATGAATCGTCGCACCTTTTTGGCGGGCACCAGCGGGGTGGCTTTAGCCGCTTTAGCGACAGGGTGCCAGCGATCTGCAAATGCCGACCTGCGCCTGGCCATGGTGACCAATTCGGTGCCAGCTCAGCTGCTCAGGGCGTTTCAGCAGCGCTCAGACCAGAGTGGCCGGGTGGCGGTTGTGCCCCAAGAGTCGCTGCTTGAGCTGTACGCCCTGCTCCAGCGCTGGCAGCAGCCCGAGGGGGCCAGGCTGCCCCCGGTGGCCGACTGGGTCAGCTTGGCTGACTACTGGCTAGCCCCTGCCATTCGCCAGGGGCTTGTGCAGCCCGTAGAGGTGGCAGCGCTGACCCACTGGGATGATTTGGCGGCGGTGTGGCCCGACCTGGTGCGCCGCAGTGCCGACGGCACCCCCAGCGCTGCGGGCAATATTTGGGCTGTGCCCTACCGCTGGAGCCATCTGGTGCTGCTCTACGACCCGGCGCGTCTGCCACGGGACAGTGCTGCGCTAACCACCTGGGCCGATCTGCTGCGCCCTGAGCTGGCCCGGCGGGTGATTTTGCCTGACCACCCTCGTCTGGTGCTGGGCTTGGCCCAAAAAGCCCTGGGCCATTCGGCCAATGGCGAAGACCCGGCGGCGGTGGCGGGTTTAGAGCCATTTCTGGCCGATCTGCACCAGCAGGTGCGGGTCTATGACTCAAGCCGCTACCTAGAGTCGCTGATTATTGGCGATGCCACCGCCGTGGTGGGCTGGTCAGACGATGTGCTGCCGATGCTGAGGCAGTACCGCAATTTGGCGGCAGCGGTGCCCCCCGAGGGCACGCTGCTGAGTGCTCAGCTCTGGGTGCAGCCTGCGATCGCCCCAGACAGTTCTACGGTTGGCCTCGACTGGCTCGACTTTTGCCTGCAAGATGATTTTGTTGCCCAGCTAGCTATTTTTGGCGAAGGCATCTCGCCCCGGTTGTGGGGCGTTGAGCCAGGGCAGCTACCCGAGCCGTTGCAGCAGCCGGCGGGGGTGGTGCTTGCGCCCCAGGTGGCTAGCCAGAGCGAGTTTTTGCTGCCTTTAAATGCTGAGACTGAGGCTCGATACACCGATCTGTGGCAGGCTATGCGGAGCGCAGATCTGTCCTAGCCGAGGTTCTAGGGCAGCGTCAAGGCAAAAACTAAGCTTGACGCTGCCCTGGGGGCTTTGGCCGGGCTAGATGCGCTCATCGGTTGCAGTTGTCTGGGCGGTAGGGGCCAAGGGCGGCTGGCGACGCGGCCCGGCGGCCACCAGCTGGCGCTGAATCTGCACGATGCGGGTGGCGTCTAGGTTGGCTGAGCAACGGTAGCCTGTGGCCGTCGCCCCAGCCGCCGCCGGTTGAGCGTCAAATTCGCAGGCATAGAGCCCGACTAGGCGGTTGCTGTGGGTGCTGCCCTGAAAGAAGCGCAGATTGTAGCCAAAGCTGCGGGCTGCGGTGCCAAACTGGTTGAGCACGGCGTAGCGCTCGCTGTAGGTCAACACCGACCACATCTGGGGGTTGATCAGCACATCTACCACGGGCGTGGCTGAGTCTTTGATTTGATAAGAAATCCACGATTGCACCAGGCGACGCCCCCCCAGGTGACGGGTCAATGAGTCGCGGTTCCACCACAGGCTGGGTAGGGTCATGGTGTCGGCGGAGGCATAACGGCTGTCGCTAGAGAACGACCCGTCTACGATGCGATCGCTAAAGTCATCGGTGTTGGCCAGCGTAGCGGTGGGAAACATGAGCAGCTGGCAGAAGGTTTGGCTGAGCTGCTGCGATCGCATCGGCCAGTAGTTTGACAGCACATCGCCGGGGCAGCAGGCCGCGTCAAGCAGGCCCGCCCCATCAATGCTGCCGCAGGTCGCCAGCGCCTCGGCTGAGGCCCGCGAAACCGTGCCCCCCAGCAGCAGCAGCCCGGCTCCGGCGAGGGCCATACCCAAACGCCGCCCGACGGCCCTGGTCTGCCCCTCCCACAGCTGGGCTAGGCACAAGCGGCCCCCCACCCCACCTCTGACTGCGCCTCTTAAATCTTGCCCCAGGGGTGAGCGTTGACCCATGTCGCCGTCCATTGCCATTACCTACACAAACATCAACCGGCTGCGGTGCACATGCCCGAGCGCAAGGGGCTGCTTGGCCACCTGCTCTAGCATGAACACGACTTGCTCGGGGCGCAGCAGGTTCCCGTCGTTGCGGCAGTTGCCCACCACCCGCAGCCAAACGCCATGCTCTTCTCTAAGATACTCCAGGCCTGGGGGTAGGGGCTGGTCGCCTGGAACCAGGGCTAGCTCGTGCAGGCGCTCCCGCAGGTTGACCAGCTGGGTTTTTCCAGACTTAGTCTGTTTTTCCCACAGCACCTCAGCTTGGGCCATGACCGCCGCTATCCATTGATGCCACAGGTGATCCTGGGCTGGCTCCGGCGACTGATCCGACGGCTGATCCGCCAACTGATCTGGCGACTGATCCGGCGATTGATCCGTCAACTGATCCGACGGCTGATCCGGCGGTGGGGCGGCGGCTTGATCGAGCCCTAGCCGCAGGTAATATTCGGCCCGGTCGAGGCGCTTGGTGGCCGAGGGCTCCTTTAGCGAAACTTCTTCCACGCCGTAGAGGGGAATCTCCGGCGGCAGCTGGGCGGCGAGCCGCCGCAAGAAATCCTCCGGTGCGATCGCCTGGGTCAGCTCAAAATCAACCACTTCGCCGCTGCTGGTGGCCCCCAGGGGCAGGGCGTTGGCGGGCGACAGGCGGGGGCCAGGGTGAAAACCGCCGGTAAAGGCGATGGGTAAGCTGGCCCGGCGCAGGGCGCGATCAAACAGGCGCACCAGATCTAAATGCCCGATCAGGGCCATCGACCCCAGCTTGCCCAGGGTGACCCGCAGCCGCTGCACCCGCTCCGAGCTGGGCTGGCCGTGGCCCGCAAAGGCTGGAATCGGCAGCGGCGGCACCACCACATTGTGGCCAAAGTCGGGGCCGCAGATGCCGCAGTGGCTACAGCCCTCAAAGGAGCAGTCGGGCACGGTGGCGGCTTCGAGGGCGCGGAAGAGGTCGTCCTTGAGCCAGGTTTTGTCGATGCCTGTGTCCAGGTGATCCCAGGGCAGGGGCGCATCGAGACTGGGGTGACCACCACTGGCATCGGCGATCTCGGTGTCCATGACATTCCACTCGCCCTGCCATTGGCCCTGGTCTACCTGGCGGTATTTCCAGGTTAGCCCTGCCTCGTCAATCGCCTGGGTCCAGGCATTAAAGGCGTTTTCAACGCTCTCCCACCAGCTGTCCATGCCCGCCCCCAGTTCCCAGGCGCGGCGCACCACCGGGCCTAGGCGGCGATCGCCCCGACCGACAAAGTCCTCCATCGCCGAAATCCGCACGTCGGTGAAATTGACCTTGGCCCAGCGCATGTCGCTAAACTCGGCCCGCAGCAGCCGCTGCTTGCGGCGAAACTCCTCGGTTGACACCGAGTGCCACTGGAAGGGGGTGTGGGGCTTGGGGGTAAAGTTGGAAATGGTGAGGTTAAAGGTCAAGGGCCGCCGCCCCTTGATATAGCAGGTTTGGCGCAGCCAGCGCACGGTTTCGGCAATGCCCAGCACATCCACATCGGTCTCGCCGGGCAGGCCGATCATAAAGTAGAGCTTTACCCGGCCCCAGCCCTGCTCGTGGGCGGTCTTGATGCCGCGCAGCAGCTCTTCGTTGGTCAACCCCTTGTTGATGATGTCGCGCATCCGCTGGGTGCCTGCCTCCGGGGCAAAGGTCAACCCGGTGAGGCGGGTGCCGCCGATGATATTGGCGATGTTTTCGTCAAAGCGATCCACCCGCTGGCTGGGCAGCGACAGCGAAATGTTTTCATCCTTGAGCCGGTTTTTGACCTCGACCCCCACCGCTGGCAGGGCCAGATAGTCAGAGCAGCTCAGCGACAGCAGCGAAAACTCGTTGTAGCCGGTTTTGCGCATGCCGGTTTCGATGGCATCTACCACCGTCTCTGGGTCAACGTCGCGGGCGGGGCGAGTCAGCATGCCCGGCTGGCAAAAGCGGCAGCCTCGGGTGCAGCCCCGGCGAATCTCCACCGTCAGGCGATCGTGTACGGTCTCGACGTAGGGCACCAACCCCATGGCGTAGGCGGGGATCGGCGTGGCCACCCGGCGCAGCACCCGCTCAGGCACATCGGGCCGATTGGGGTGCACTGAGCCATCCTCGGCCATGTCGTAGAACCGAGGCACGTAGACCCCCGGCACCTGGGCCAGGTCGAGCAGCAGCGCTTCACGGCTGAGGCCAGCGGCCTTGCCCTCTTCGATCACCAGGGCGATCTCGGGCAGCAGTTCTTCGCCGTCGCCCAGGGCAACAAAGTCAAAGAAGTCGGCGTAGGGCTCGGGGTTGGAGGTGGCCGTTTGGCCCCCGGCAAAGATCAGCGGCCAAGCGCCCTCGTCTACGGCAAAGGCTCCGGCTTGATCCCGCTCCCGCCAGGTGAGGGGAATGCCCGCCAGCGAGAGCATTTCTAAAATATTGGTGGCCCCCAGCTCGTAGCTGAGGCTAAAGCCTAAAATGTCAAACTCGGTGAGGGGCCGCTGCGACTCTACCGCAAACAGCGGCGTGTCGGTGGCCTTGAGTTTAGCGGCTAGATCAGCGGCGGGCAGGTAGGCGCGATCGCACAGCTGCCGGGGCTGGGCATTTAAAATGCTGTAGAGAATAATGTGGCCCAGGTTAGAGGCTCCCACCTCATACACCTCGGGATAGGTCAACACCCAGCGCACCGCCGCCTGGGGCCAGGGCTTGTGCACAGCACCTAGCTCATTGCCCAAGTAGCGAGCCGGTTTGGCAACGTCAGCGGCCACTAATGTATTAACTGATACAGGCACAGCTCACTTACCCCCAGAATAAAAGCCTTAGAACCGACCCAGACTGCCTGGGTCTTTCCCAGCGCTGCCTAACCGCCACCGCCCTCAAGTCGCTGGGCGCGGCCAGAGGGCGGCTGTTCTACTTCTCATACTATACCGGGCGCAGGCCAGAGCCAGAGACAGGTTCCCAGGAGCTAGCGGTCAGTTTTAGACGGCTGAGGTCTAGGCGGCCATGGGCATGGCTTGGGGGAGTTCGTCGACCATTTCAAAGGCCCGATCCAGCTGAGTTAGCTCAAACACAATACGAATGGCCGGGGGTACAGAGTATAGGCAAAGACGCTTTTGCTGCTGACGCGCATGCTTGAGCGCCGACACCAGAGAAATTAGCCCGGCGCTGTCGAGGGACTCGACCTGACTCATATCGACAAACAACCCGCAGGCCAGATCGCACTGGATCTGCTGCATTAAAGAGGTATGAAAAGCTTGGGCATTAGAGGCGTTGAGTGAGCCTTCAGCCTGAAAAATAGCCATTTCTTTAGACATAGTTTGCATACTCGATATACTCCAGGTCGACGGGTAGTGTTTTGTACTATTTGAATTGGCGATCCACAGAACGAGTGAGCCACATCCCGAAGGTAGTTGCAATAGCCTGGTTGTGGTAGTGCCTAGAGGAATGATTAGTCGTATCTTGATATAGATCTAGACCTCGTCAATGTTCCCACTTACGTGGATCTACTGAACATATCTCCATTGGGTGATTTTTTTTGTGACTTAGATCACCACTGACTGTGGTCTGGTTCACGATTTTTTGGGGCTATCATCACGGGCCAAAACAGAGCTAGGCTGGACAATGAACAGGTATAGAAAGACCCTAGGAGTGGTTCATGGTTCCCACATTTTCCATTCGTCGATTGGTTGAGAAAGCGCTGTACAGTGGGCTGCTAACCCCTGATATAGAGCAGGGTATCAACGCTGAACTGTCTCGCCTGGGCCATCTGCCCATTGGTGATTCTGAGGTTCTAGAACTGCTCATGTACGAAATGGACGAAGGCCGTATCCGCTTAGTTCCAGGCCCTAGTCTCTGCAGCGATCCGCTTCGCCAGACCGTCATGAGCTAGCTCAGGGCCATCGGTATAGCTGACTGGGGTAGCGATCACCCCTTGGTCAGCGTTGTTGGGGCCGCTCAGAAAATCCCCCCGCCTACCGCAATTAGCTTCATGAAAACTTAATCAAAAGCCTCCGGATTCTGGGCAAGCCCAGCTGGCTCAGGCCTCAGGCCGAGTCCAAACTTCCTCCTCTCTAAACCTCTGCAATGTTTAGTCGGGTGCTTGCCCTTGGCGATCGGCCCAGAGCTGGTGGACAAATTCATTCACCGTCAGTTGAGGTTGACCTGACGGTGCGGCCTCAGCAACCTCTGTTGCCAAGAATTTTGTTGCTAGCCCGGTGAGCAGCGGCATGACGTCAGTGTCGAGCGCAGGCACCAGGTCACCCAAGGGCCACAGCAGATCGGGGGGGGTGGTCTGGTTCAGCGCTGCGGCCCCGGCTTCAAAGGCCATGCCCAGGGGGTAAATGTCCGCTCCGCTGACCAAGGCCAGGGGGCGTATCCATCCTATTTGTCTAGCCGCCAGCACTTGAATCACCTCAGCGTAGAGGCGGGTTTGGCGGCATTCTAAAAACACAATTTGGCCTGAAACCAGAGCAGTCATATCTCGCAGGGCATGGTTATCTGGGGGTGAGCTTGGGGCCCATGGCCCTCTCCCAGGTGAAGAGACGCCCAGATCAACGGGCCTTCAACTCTATAGTAAACAAAACCAGAGTAGACAAATTCAGAGTGCTGCTTCTAACTAGAGCCCTATGCCAACGGCATGGTGAAGTTTTATGATGATGAAATGGGCTGCCCTAGGCTGCCTATTGGCGGCACGGTCGTCGAAGATCGGCTTGGTGATCGCGCTGGCGGGAAGCCCCCGTTTCCTAGCGTCTATATTCATGCCCTAGAGCAGTCATGCTGGCTGGATAGGCTGGGGCTTGCTTGCCCCTGGTTTTGTTTCTACACTGCCCATAAACTAGGCGAAGAGGTATTGCTGTGTCAGTTGAAACCATTGAGCGGACGACAACTTCCACCATTCGTAAACCAGCGCCCCGCTACCGAGTGCTGCTGCACAATGATGCTTTTAATTCTATGGAGCATGTGGTGGAATCGCTGCTCAAGGTGGTACCCAGTTTGACCATGCCCCAGGCCGTCGACATTATGATGCAGGCCCACACGGCTGGCGTGGCTCTGGTAATCACCTGCGAACTTGAACATGCCGAGTTTTATAGCGAAGGACTGGGCAATCTGGGCTTGACCAGCACCATTGAGCCGGATGAATAAGCGGCCCTGGGCTGCGCTGGCGACCTACCCGCCCCTGGGGCGAGTGCTGATTTTTTTGCTGATTGTGGTAGCGCTCTGGCTGCCCCTGGCTCTGCCGCTCTACTGGCTGGCGGGGCAGGGGATGTTACCGGGTGGCGATCTATTCCCCACGGCGTTGCTCTACCTGGTGTTTTTGCTGGTGCTGCCTCGCTGGGAGCGGCGCGTACGAGCAGAAAAGCGGCCCTGGGCTCAGGTTGGGTTTGTAGGCCGCCAAGCGCTGATCCGGGGCATGGCCATCGGTGTGCTGTGGGGGGCTGTCAGTCTAGGGGTGCTAGCCGTGGTGCAGATTGCCCTCGGCTGGGCAGATCTAGACCCAGCGGGGCAGCGAGGTCTAGATCTGCTGCAAATTGCCCTGGTGGGAGCCGCTGCCGCCACCGCTGTGGGCTGGTCTGAAGAGATTTTGTTTCGGGGTTGGCTACTGCGGGAGCTAGAGCAGGGATGGTCGCCGCCGGTGGCGCTGGGGGCAACTAGCCTGATTTTTGCGATCGCACACTTTATCAAGCCTCTCGACGCCATTCTTGCCCTGCTGCCCCAGTTTGTCGGGCTGCTGCTGCTGGGCCAGGTGCTGGGCTGGGCCAGACGCATTCCCGTTGGCGTCGGAAAACAAACCACGGGGCTGGGCCACCCGGCGGGGCTGCACGCTGGTTTGGTCTGGGGCTACTACCTGCTGGAAGTGGGCAATTTGCTGCGGCCCACGGGCCGGGTGCCCGCCTGGGTGACGGGGGTAGACGGCAACCCCCTGGCTGGGCTGCTGGGGCTAGGGCTCCTGGCCGGGCTCGGGGTGCTGATGTGGCGTTGGAGCCGCCCCTTGGCCCCCAGATCGGCTGGCCCGCTCCATAAGTAGCGCCTGGCAGCTGCGGGTGGGCTCCCCCGGCTGGGGGCGACGCTGGCGGTAGCTGCCGTCGGCCGCCATATCCCAAGCCTGGCGGTTGTCCTCTAGGCACAGATCTAAGATAGTTTTAAGCTCTTGGCGAATGGCCGGTGCGGTGACCGGCACCATCACCTCCACCCGACGGTCGAGGTTGCGGGGCATCCAGTCGGCGCTGCCCAACAGAACGATTTCTTGCCCCCCATTTTGAAAGTACAGAATGCGGGAATGCTCTAAAAACTGCCCCACAATGCTGATGACGCGAATATTGTCGCTAATGCCGGGCAGCCCAGGCCGGAGGCAGCAGACGCCGCGCACAATCAACTCGATCGACACGCCCGCCTGGGAGGCCCGATAGAGTTGGGCAATCAAATCGGGGTCGACTAGAGAGTTCATCTTGGCCACAATCCGGCCGCCCCTTCCGGTTGCCTGAAGGCTGATTTCTTGATCGATCAGCGTCGACAGGCGCTGTCGCAGGGTCAGGGGTGCCACCAGCAGCTGGCGGTAGATGTGCTGGCGCGAATAGCCAGTTAGGTAGTTAAACAGATCGGAGATATCGGCACCGATGTCGTCCCGGGCGCTGAGTAGACCCAAATCGGTGTAGACCCGAGCGGTTTTGGGGTTGTAGTTGCCGGTGCCCACGTGGTAGTAGCGGCGAATGCGATTGCCTTCGCGGCGCACCACCAGCACCACCTTGCTGTGGGTTTTTAGCCCCACTAGCCCGTAGACCACATGCACCCCCGACTGCTCTAGCTTACGGGCCCAGTTGATGTTGTTTTCCTCGTCAAACCGGGCTTTGATTTCCACCAGCACGGTGACCTGCTTGCCGTTTTCGGCGGCGGAGATTAGCGAGTTGACAATGGGCGAGTCGCCAGAGGTGCGGTACAGGGTCATTTTCATCGCCAGCACCTGGGGGTCGTGGGCCGCCTGGGTGATGAAGCGCTGTACCGTGGCGCTAAAGGAGTGATAGGGATGGTGCAGCAGCTGATCTTGACGCCGCAGCAGCGCGAAGAGATCTTCGGCGGTTTCGAGGTCGGTGTCGTCGGCTTCTATGCCTGGGGGGCTGAGGCTTTCGAGCGGCAGCGGTACGGTGGGGGTCCAGCTGGGGGCTTTGAGATCGGGCAGGGGCAGGGCCATAAACGTCATCAGATCGCTGAGCCCCAGCAGCCCGTCAACCTCGTAGATGTCGGTGTCGTCTAGGCCCAGCTCTTCCATCAGCATGGCCCGCACCGGCCCTGGGGTGGCCCGCTGAATTTCCATCCGCACCGCCGACCCACCCCGACGGCGCTTGCGCAGCTCCTGTTCAATCGCTAGCATCAGGTCGTCGGCTTCGTCTTCTTCGACCGCTAGATCGGCGTTGCGGGTAATGCGAAACCCATAGTGTTCCTGCACCACCATGCCCGGAAACAGGGTTGACAGGTTGGCGGCAATCACCTGCTCTAGGGGCACCCCCAGCCAGTGGCAGGGGCGCTGGCTCCAGCCGGGCTCAGCGGCTGCATGCCTTGATCGCTGGGGCAGATTGTCTTCTGGAACAATAGCGCTCTGGGACAAACTGCTCTGGGGCAGCCGAATAAACCGAGGCAGCACCCGGGGCACCTTGATGCGGGCAAAGTGGTTTTGCTGGGTATGGGGGTCTTGCACCACCACCGCTAGGTTAAGGCTGAGGTTAGAAATATAGGGAAAGGGATGCCCCGGATCGACCGCTAGGGGGGTGAGCACCGGAAAGACCTGTTCTTCAAAATAGTCGCGGCAGTAGGTCTGCTGGGCTGCACTGAGATCGGCATAGTCGAGCAGCCAAATGCCCTGCTGGGCCATCTGCCGCCGCAGGTCGGTGGCAAAGGCTTGGTGCTGCTGCGTGACCATGGGCCGCAGCGTGGCGCTGATGGCGTTGAGGTGTGCCGTTGGTGACAGCCCGTCCGGGGATCGGTGGGTGACCTGGGCTTCGATCTGCTGCTTGAGGGCGGCCACGCGCACCATAAAGTATTCGTCTAGGTTGGTGCTGAAAATGGCCAAAAACTTCAGCGCTTCCAAAAGAGGGGTGCGCTCGTCTAGGGCTTCGTGGAGCACCCGGCGGTTAAACTCAAGCCAGCTCAGCTCGCGGCTGATGTAGTACTGAGGCTGGCTGAGATCGGGGGCCGTTTGATCGCCGCGATGGTCTACCGTGGCCATGCCCCTAAGGCTCTCCCAATGGCGATTCTTCGGCACTAAATACGGTCTGCTCTTGCCCGTGCCACCATTCTCCCAAATTCATTAAGGCGCTGTGGAGATCGGCCAGTTCTGTGGCGTAGGTTTCGGGTTCAAGGTGGGGACGCTGATCTTGCAGCAGCTGGAGTCGCCACTGAATCAGTAGCCAGGGCTTAGATAACCCGTCCGTTGACTCTATGTAGTTGGCCCAGTCTTTGCTTTCCATCGGTGCCTCTGGTGCTGGGGTGCGATCGCCTCGGAGGCCAGTTTTGTTAATGTTAGGTTAACTATACTAGCGTGGGTCAGGCCGCAGGAAAATCCCCCGGCCTGACCCACGCTAGTTTATCTGCTGTGGTTGCAGTTTCTTAGCTCAGCAACTCAGCTCAGCGATCCTACTGGCGCTGTCTAAAGGCCGATAGCCAATCGCGCAGCTGGTCGGCGGCGACTTCGCGCCCGCCGAGTCCAAAGGCAATGGCGATCGCCACTGCGATCGCACCCAGCAATAGCCCAAAGGCCAGATTGACGATGTCTGGCGCTACCCCCATCTGCTGGAGAGCCATCGCCCCCACAAAGATCAAAATTGCGATCCGAGCGGCCTGGGCCAAAATCCTCGACTGACCGGTGCCCATGGTGTCAATCAGGCGAAAGGCCAGATTGGCCAGGTAAAGACCCACCGCAAACACCACCACGCCGCTCAGCACCCGCGCCCCAATCAACAAAATGGCCTGCACAATCGCAGTGAGCCCAGGGAAGTTGAGAATTTCGGTGGCCGTCACCGCCCCAAACAGCACAATTGCCACCAGGGTGACGATGCCTACAATCTCTGACGGGGTGCGGCCTGGGGGCTGCACCGTGGCCATCGGGCGACCTTCGGCATCGAGCCCCGGCTGCACCGTGGCCCCTGTGCCCAGATTTAGCTCTGGTAGGCCAAGCATGCCCATAATGCCGTCAAACCCAGCGCCCCGCAGCAGGCTAGTCACCAGGTCAGCCACAAGTTTGCCGACAAAGTAGGCGGCGGCCAACACCACACCGGCCATAATGATCTGGGGAATCGCGGTCAGCACCCGCTCCAGCATCAAGATAGCGGGAACCGAAATAGCCTCTACGTTAAGCTCGTTGAGGGCTGCGACCACCGCCGGGATCAGCACCAGCACATAGGCCACAGTACCCGCTAGCTGGGAGAGAGAAATGCCCCCGGTAGTGCTCCCGGGCACCCCAGGCCGCAGGCCCAGCCGCGCCCCTAGCTGGTCGGCCCCAATAGCCTGCAACAAATTTGTGACCACGCCGCGCACAATGCGGGCAATCACCCAGCCAGTGGCCAGCACAATGGCTGCTGCCACAATTCGGGGAATCGCCTGGAGGAAAGAGTTAATTAACCCTTCCACCGGGGCCAGCAAACCCGGTAGCTGTAGGGCGCTTAAGATCAGCGGAATAAACAGCAGCAGAATGAACCAGTACAGCACGTTGCCGATGGTTTCATTGAGAACAATTGGGCTGCTGCCCTGCTCAAGTCCCGCCTGCTGGGCCAGCCGGTCGTCTAGGTTAAACCGACCCAGGCCGTTGACCACCAGCGATCGCACCAGGGTTGCACATAGCCAGGCAACGGCCACCAGCAGCAGCGCCCCACCGATACGCGGCAGGTACAGAAAAATTTGGCCTAAAAAGCTGTTGAGCGGTGTCGATACCCCGCCCAGGTTGAGGGCGTTGAGCGCCGCCACAATGGCGAACAAAAAAATCACCCAGTAAATTAGGGTTGAAACCCATTTTTCAATCGGTACTGGGCGATCGGCGTCTCGCCCCATGGCCCAATTGGCCAATCGGTTATCTAGGTTTGTTTGCTGTAGCAGCTTACGCACAGCCAGAGCGACTATAGTCGCCACCAGCCAGCCCAGCAGTAGCAGCGCAATCGCCCCAATCAGGCTAGGTAGAAACAACCCCAGCTGCGCAAAGATCCCCTGAAGAAAGGGATTGCCACCGGCAGCTGGATTGACCATAGGGACATTTGGAGATCCCTGAATCTGAAGTAAAGTTGAGGGGTAGGCATTCATATTATTGGGGGATTAAGGGCATCTTGACCCAGCACCGTAGCAAACTGAGTCTTAACGTCGGTTTGGTGAGGTCTTGACAACTGCTGCTGCAAGCCCGGCCGTTGCTGGCCAGGTAATTCGCCAGGGTTGATCCCGGGCCGACTAGGTTAGATCGAACTACCCGTCATGGTTCAAAAATTCGACATTACAGCCAATTTCTCTAAAAATGACTGTTCCCAGGGTGATTCTCTCAGGTGAATGCCCCTATGTCTACCCGCCAGGTACAGAATGTCTAGCCGCCAAGTATTCGAGCACAGCATTTCCATTGACGCTACTGTCGCCGATGTCGAGCAGTGCCTCACCCATCAAGACTTGATGCACCGCTGGCTCAACCCAACTCTGCGCTGTGAACCCATCGGTGACTGGAGCACCGATTTGGGTGCCCAAAGCCGATTTGTCATTCAGCTGCCCCTGGGGAAGCCGACCCTGCTCAGTACCGTGGTAGAACGACAGCCAGGCCTAATTGTCTGGGCTTTTCAAGGTTTTTTTAACGGCCAAGACCGATGGGAGTGCCGCCCCCAGACTGGGGCAACGCAGCTGCTAAATCGATTTGAATTTGAAATTCCCAATCCGCTGGTGGAGGCTGGCTTCCAGTGGTTTGCGGCCAGCTGGACCCAGCGAGACATGGCGGCGCAGCTGCGCCGCCTCAAGCAGGTCGCAGAAACCCAGGCCAGCCGCTGACACAACAACGGACGCAGAGATCCCAGTCTCCACGGAGTGCATCCCAAGTTTGTAAATTCACCATCCTGACAGCCAGCAAGTCCGTCATCCCCGTTTGCACGGGAATGACGGTGGCAACCGCAAAAGTGGGATGCACCCGTCTCCACGTCCGTTCCAAAGCATATCTGGCAATGTTTGTTAGAAAACATATCTGCTAGAAAAACAGACAGAATGCTAGAAGATGACAACGACAGGTAGGGCTAGTTAGACGTTGTCTGGGCGGCCAGCATTTGCTTCAGCTTTTCCAATTCACTGGCCCAGCGAGGGTCGGGTTGAGCGGCGGCACTGGCGGCAGTCGCTGGTTCAGACTTGCGGGCAGCACCGCCTTTGCCCGATCGCTTGCCACCGCTGTCGCTGCTGGGGCGCACATCAGCTTCGGTTTCGGGCTTCGTCCGAGGTAGGGCTTTTTCAAGCTTGAGGGGCATGTCGGCGACTATCTGACCGTTGAGTTGTTCCACCATTTCGTCGGCCTTCTCATCGGTCTTAACGGTAACAAAACCAAACCCCCGACATTTGCCAGTTTTCTTGTCTGCAATCAGCTTTACCGATACTAAGTCGTCAGTAAAGGCAGAAAAAACGCTTTCAAACTCCTCCCGCTCTAAATCTTTAGACAGGTTGCCGACGTAAAGGCGAATTGACATGTGAGATACCTCTGGTGTTTTAAAACAAAAGGTAAATAAATCGCTATCGATATACTTACCCAATGAAGTTTGGACGCCTGATCAACCGCCCTTGACGGTCAATTTCATCCGTTTAAGCAGCCACATTCAACCTCACGCGCGGCGGGCTAAAATGTCGGTAGAAATATGCTTAAGCGCTAAAACCCAATCCTTAAATAGCTTAACAAATTCTT
>RECJ01000211.1 GCA_007694115.1 Leptolyngbya sp. DLM2.Bin27
ACCCGAAGAGCTACCCTTGAAACCCTTACTCTTTCATCAACCCCTGAACAATTACGCAAGATGTCTGCTCAGGAAAAGTCTCGACAACAGGCTGCCGAACAGCGGCAGCAGGAGAAAAATCGCCAGCAAGCCATGCTGGAACGCAGTGAAGCTGAAATTGCAGCGGTTGATGGGGACAAAATTCAAGCTGAAACCCGTGAATCTTTGGCCAAACAGCGTCAAAAGGAACAGCATCGACAGCAGCTATTACAGCTTCGATCAGAAGCCGAAATTGCTCAAGATCAAGCCGTTGAACAGACTGAAAAATCAGAGTAAAAAGGACGTTTCTCTGCTGTCGGCAGGGGATGCTCTTTAGCTAGGAGGGCATAGTCATGAATGAAAGAAAACCAGGATTTAATCGTTGGCAAATTGCAGCAGCTTACTTGAGTCAGCCCCTATTTGTGAAGGGAAAGCAGGTTTGCGTGAACCCCTTTAAGTTTAGGCAAGACTACAAAGTTCAAATTTTAGAACGCTGCTGGCAACTTGATTGTAAAACCTAAATTTCATAGTCAAAGCGCAAAGACTGTGCCACATCCACCATGGGGGTATGTTCGCAGATCAACGCGAAAGTCGAAGGGGGAGTCAAAAATCGGGCTGCCCAACCTACCGTGGTGCTTGGCCTGACGAATGGCGGTCTGGAGGGGGTCAATGGCCCGGGGGTATTCTCCCCGCCCGTAGATGTAGCCCTGGTTAGCCCCCACCGCGTAGGCTGCGATCGCCATGCCTTCCAACACCCGATGGGGGTCGCTCTCCAACACACTGCGATCCATGTAGGCCCCCAGATCGCCCTCTTGGGCTCTAGCGAGAAAAATAGCAGGTAGCCACGCCATAGACCTGGCTGGGGGGCAACCGCAGGCTGGGGGCAACGTGCAGCAGCTGCTCGGCAGCCAAATAGCCAAACAGTTCCTGCGCCCTATGCAGCACCTCAATCAGGGCATCCGGGCGATATTGATGGCGCTTCATCGCGGCCTCTAGCCGCCGCTGTCGCTGGTCTTGGGTATATTGGTTGCCTTGACTGTAGAGACAGGAGTCATTGCCCGTTTGCCATCGTTAAATCGGCTGTTTCAACGGTCGCCTCAGACAGCGTTTGCGCATTGACCACCAGCACCGAGCAAGGCGCATGGTGCATCACATAGTTACTGACACTGCCGAGAAACAGTTCGCTGATGCCTTTACGTCCATGGCTCCCAACCACAATTAAATCGGCAGACCAGGCCCGGGCGATCGCACAGATCTCGCGCCCCGGACTTCCCATATTTTGGTTGAACTCGGTAGGCACTCCGGCGGCGATGGCCTGGTCGGTAAAGCGGCGCAGTCGCTGCAATCCTTGGGCTTTGGCTTCCTCGTAGAGTTCTAGCCAGATGCTGTTGTCTACCCCGAGGGGCAGTGGGTACCCGTAGTAAGCTGGGGTCGTCAGGCTGCCATTGTAGTCTGGCTCTAAAACACTGAGTAACATCAGCCCTGCCCCCGTTGCTTGGGCTAAGGTCAGGGCCTGTTGAAATAGGAGCCCGCAGGTATCGCCCTGATCAAGCGCAACGAGAATTTTGCTGAACATGATAATTTCCTTTTTCAATAAAGCCTCGACAGCAACTAAGACACGGGGGCAGAAATCAGCTCTGAGCGCCCGTCGAGGGGACTAGGGCAGCGTTGAGTCTCAGGATGAATGACCATCACTGGGCAAGGGGCATGGTGCACAACGTAGTTGCTAACGCTGCCTAAAAGCATTTCACCCAAGCCTCGGCGACCATGACTGCCGATGACGATTAAATCCACCTGAGATTCTTTAGCGATGGTGCAAATAGCGAGTCCAGGCCGACCATTGGGCTGTAGATACCGGGCTTGCACACCGATGGCGGCGGCGGTCTCTTGTCTTTGTTCGAGCAGTGAGTCGTAATGTTTGACAAACTCGGCCCATCTATATTCATAGTCCTTGCGTAAGAGGGCATCTAGCTCCATCGAGTAGCTATCCACTGATATGTAGGGCTGGCTAGGACTATCTGGATCAGAGCGATCTAGCGCATGCACTAGGGTGAGTTGGGCGTGCACCGCCTGAGCCAAATCTAAAGCGGTGTCAAAGGCTCGCTGACTAGAGGCTGAATGGTCGATCGCAACCAAAATATGATTAAACATGGGAGCATTCTCCAGAGGTGAGTGGAGTCTGTGGGGCGCAAAACATTCCCTGTCAGCTCTCTCAAGCTGTTCAACTCCACTTACAGGTATAGATCAACAGTTTGAGGAACTTATGAGGGCCAGACCTCGGCACTGGTGGCAGCGGTCTGGTGCCGTTTAGGGGTACGGTTTCAGGGGCACCGGGCACCCCCGATCGCCGGTTAGTTGTCGGTCCAACGCAACAGCCCCAGTTTCCCCACAAGTTTCTCAAACTGTTGATTTACAACTGACTTATCCACCAGGGTGTGGGTCGCCAGCCAGTACCTAAGCCGGGAGGGCTACTATGCTAACCGTTAAAGACATTATGACCAAACCCGTGGTCGTCATTCGCAATTCGGCCACGGTGCAGAATGCCATTTTGCTAATGCGGGCCAAACGGGTGCGATCGCTGATTGTCGAAAAAACCGACGCCATCCCCTACGGCATTGTGACCGAAAAAGACATTGTCTTTAAGGTGATTGCCCTAGGGGAAAATCCAGACTTTGTGCGCGTCCGCGACATCATGCGGCAACCCTGTATCCAGGTATCGCCCCATGCCACGGTGCCAGAGGTGGCCCAAACCCTGGCCGATGCGGGCATCCATCGTGCCCCGGTGACTGAGCAAGACGAGCTGTTGGGGATCATCTCTGTCACCGATATTTTACGCAAAGGGCATCCAGGTACGCCCCCCCGCGATCAGCTAGCCCGCCGCATTCAAGCGGCCCTGCAACAGGCCCGCATTGTTGAGGATGAAGAGGCTCAGATCGAGCAAGAGTGCGACCTGGCCTGGCAAGTTTACGAAGAGATGTCGACAAAATGACCATGGCCTGCTGACTCAAGTCAGTGCCTAGGGAGAGGTGCTGCATCAGCAGTATCAATAACCTCCGGTTGCCCGTCGTCCCTTTCCTCCAAAGCCTCACAAGATCCTCAACTCTACGGTCTATGGTCAGGGTGAAGCCCTTTGATCTTCATCCTCTACTCGTTCAGGAGTGTGCCCCTTGAATTCCATGACTGCTACCCATCAGACTACCCATCACTGCACTTTTCTAATTGTTGGCTATGGCAATCAACTGCGGGGGGATGATGGTGTTGGCCCCCAGGTTGCCATGACGGTCTCAGACTGGCAGGTACCATCGGTCAAAGCCATCTCGGTGCCACAGCTCCTGCCAGCAATTGCCGCTGAGATGGCGGCGGCTGACTACGTTATCTTCGTCGATGCCTGGGGCAAAAGCAGTGCCTCAACCATTCGCCTAGAGCCGATTGTGACAGCCCCCACGCCCCTGGCCCACGGCACCACCCCAGCCCTCAACCATGCCTGTGACCCAGCGGCCCTCGTGGCCCTGACTCAGCGGCTCTATGGTAACCATCCCCGGGCCTGGTTACTGCAAATTCCTACGGAGCACTGTGACCTGGGTCGGGCCTTCTCGAAGACGGCTAATCAAGGCGTAGATAGCGCCCTGAGAACCATTGAGCAGTTTTTGACCACCTATCTGCGGCCCATGTTTACCCCGGCAGAGCCCTGCCCGAAGTCGGCCTGATGCAGGCGGCGATACCTGGGCCGCCACCAGTCTAACCTCTGGGGCACGGTGAACCCTCCATGGGGGGATGGAAAGCTGGATTGGGGAGAGTTTTAAATTCTAAATGGAGATAAACCCATGCAGTGGAAACTTGTAAAATGGTGGTTGGTTGGTCTTCTCGCCCTGTTATGGGCAATTTGGGTAGGCAGCAGCACCATGCCCGCCCAGGCTAACCCCACCTATCAAGACACCTTCAAAATTGGTGGCGATTTGGTCATCGCCGCCTCTCAGACCGTCAATGATGCCTTTGCCATTGGCGGCGATCTCACCGTACAGCCGGGGGCGATTGTGCGGGGGGATGCCTTCGCCATTGGCGGCAACCTCCGGCTCGAAGACGATGTTCAGGTGGTCGGGAGTGCCTTCGCCATTGGCGGCCAGGTGATGCGGGCCGAGAGTGCGGTGGTCAATGGCAACGAGTTTACGCTGTTAGAAAACTTCAGCGGCCTGTTTGAGCGCTTTGGTGTGCTCGGCACAATCTACCTGGCCAACGTGTTGGTTTGGGTGGTGACCTTTGTGGTGACTGCGATCGCAGGCTTGCTGCTGCTGCTGCTGCTGCCGGGGCATGTCAATGCGATCGCCACCGTTATCCACGCTCGTCCCCTGATGAGTCTGGTCTACGGCATCGGTGGATTTATCACCCTGATTCTGCTCACCGTGTTGATCTCAGGCAGCGTCGTGGGGGCCATTGTGATTCCGTTGGCCAATATCGTCGTCATCTTTACCTGGCTTTTGGGCGGCATCGCCACCTGCGTCTGGCTGGGCAAACGGCTGCAAGCACAAAAGCCCAACGCCCGGTTCCAGCACTTCTGGCTGGGATTGATGTTGCTGTTTGTCGTTAGCCTGATTCCGATCGCAGGCGGGCTGTTGGTCAGCCTAATTACCCTGTTTGGCTTCGGTGCTACTCTGCTATCGCGCTTCGGCGTTCAAACCGCAAACACCCTGCCGATGGGGCTCGATCGCCTAGAACACCGAACCGAATAAACCGAATCCTCTGGGTTACCGACCGGGATTCAGCTGCGCCATCTGCCAGGTAATCAATGTCCCCACCGGGCTCCACAGCAGGTAGGGGAGCAGCAAGAGAAACGCCACCATGTCGACCTGCGCCACCAGCCAGGCCAGCAGTAGACCAAACCCAAACCCCGCCGCCCCGATCGCTGTCCCCACTCGCAAGCTCTGCATCTTACACATCACCGGGGTGTAGCTGACAATCAGCAGCTCTAGCCAGACGTACCCCGCCATCAACCACCAGCTCTGGGTCTGTTGCCAAACAATGTAGGCTGACCAGCCGCCGCAGATAAAGACCACCGTCCACACAACCGGAATAGCGAACTCAAAGGTCAGCCAGTCGGGGCGACGCTGACGCTTAAACCACTTAATATCGCGAGAGCTCAGTAGGCTAGAGGCAGATGCGATCGCTACCCCCACCAACGCAATCCCCAACCAAGCTGGAATCATTACGCACCTCACCGGGCATAGAACCTGCTTCAACTAAACCAGACCAGAGCCACCGCGACATCTGACCCATGACACAACTTAAAAAAACAGCAGACTGTCGCAAAACCCTGGGGTGAGAAATTTGGGTTTAAAGATTGGTTTTAAAGGATGACTTTTAGGCTATTCTTCACCCACTACCGTTGGTTAAATCGGGTAAACATGGCACGGTGGCGATGGGGATTAATCCTAGTAGCACTGCTGCTGGGGCTAGGGGCAATCCTAATTCTAGTAGACGCACTGCTGCGTCTCTACGCAGTTCTAGCGCTGATCTCGCCGCTGCTAGCCCAGGTCGTACTGGGCATGATGGCCATTCTAGGGGTGGCGGCCCTAGGTTTTGGGCTCTACCAAATCAGGCCCTTCCTGCGGCCCCGCCGCCGCCCGGCGGTGATCCAGGCCCCTCGCAATCCTGAAGCCGCCGCCTCGGCCAGTCTTCTAGCGGTGCAGCGCCAGGTCGATCAAATTCAAGACCAGGTCGCCCGCCAGGCCCTCCAGCTTCAGGCCCAGGAGTTGCAGGCTGCCGCAGCCGATCGTGACCTCACCATTGCCGTATTTGGCGTGGGCTCAGCGGGCAAAACAGCGCTGATTAACGGTCTGCTGGGGCAGCCCGTTGGTCAAGTCGGGGCCGCCATGGGCACTACGCAAACCCAGCAAACCTACGTTTGGCAACTCCCCGAAATCTCTCGACAGCTGCAACTCATCGACACCCCCGGCATTGCCGAAGCCGGCGTAGCGGGCACCGAACGTGAACAGGCAGCCCGGATGACCGCCGCCGGAGCCGACCTCATTTTGTTTGTGGTCGACGATGATCTGCGCCAGAGTGAGTACCAGGTGCTTCAAGCCCTGACCACCATGGGTAAGCACCTGCTGCTCGTACTCAACAAAGCTGACCGCTACCCCGAGGCCGACTTAGCAGCTTTGCTAGATCGACTGCGATCGCGCGTCGTCCCCCCCCTCACCGCCGATGACGTAGTTGCCGTCGCCGCTCTCCCCCAGCCGTTACCCCAGGTGGGCGGTGGCTGGCTCCAAATGCGTCCTAACCTGCGGCCCCTGCAAGCGCGCTTAGCCGATCTGCTGCGCCAAGACGGCAATACCCTGATCGCCGACAACCTGATGCTGCAAACCCAGCAAATCGGAGCATCTGCCCGCCAGCTGATCGATAGCCAGCGCCAAGCCCAGGCCGACATCATTATCGACCGCTACCAATGGCTCGGGGCCGGGGCAATCGCCATCACCCCCCTACCCGGCCTAGACTTTCTCGCTACCGCTGCCATCAACGCCCAAATGGTCGTTGAGCTCAGCCAAGTCTATGGCTTTGAAGTCAGCTTTGAAGAAGGCAAAGCCCTGGCCCTTTCAGTCGCCAAAACCCTCACCGGTTTGGGGTTAGTCAAAGGCACCGTCGACTTACTGGCCCTGGGTCTACAGACCAACCTAGCCACCGTAGTCGCCGGACGGGCGATCAAGGGAGCCAGTGGGGCCTATCTCACCCGTATCGCCGGCAAAAGCTTCGTCGAATACTTTCGGCAAAATCAAAGCTGGGGCGACGGGGGCATCGGTGCCGTCGTCGAACAGCAGTTCCGCCTCAACCAGCGCGATGCCCTAATGAAAGCCTTTATTAAAGAAGCGATCGCCCGAGTCATACCCCTGACTTCAGAGCAACCCTAGAGGAATTTGGCAGATGGCTCCTCAACTCAGCTTGCATCCCAAACCTGATCTGTATACCCCCGATTTGTCGCGGCATTGCAGTACGATGCCCCAACGAGGTATCGGTTTCGCCTCGGAGATGTGTGACTTAGATGTGCTACCACTCACCATAGAATCGCAGTGCCTGGCGCTTTTATCGACCACCCCTCATTAGCCCTGAGGCTCAAAATCATTGCAGTCAATTGCCGATTCTGAAAGGGCGATCATAGGGTGTATTGGGCACTTAAGTCGGTGGTCATTGGTGAAGTAGCGACATTCCGCACAGGGAATTTTATGCATCACCGCCGCCCGGGCCATCCCGTCTCGAACTGCCGTGGTCACATTCCACAGGGTTAGCCCGACGATCCCCCAGGCCAGCACAAAACACACCGGCACCAGCACAACCTGCACCAGTGATATAAGCTGTGCCGGCAGGGCCATAAGTTGTAGCACCATATTTTTGAGCCCCCACTCTTTTGCCTATAGCTTCAGCCTTCAATCCAATTCTGGGGCTTACCAAGACCGACTAATTATCAAATCGAGATATTTTGTAACAAAATGATTGAGCCATTAACCCTGCCATCGGCACCGACAATTTTCGCCTCAGATCGTTAGCACAGAAGATATCTCAATGTAGGAGCGCAAATGTAGGGGCGCAGAGCCTGTGCCCTTCGGCCGCAACGGCCTGCTTTGGTATTGTAGTCGTCAGAATCAGCCCTCATACTCTGGGGCGAAAATGAATCACCTATTCGGTTAGGCGAAACTCCTCACTTGTGATGGGTTTCCCGTGCTGCCTTCTGCCTGCCTACTTCTGCCTGGCAGTACTAAGGTAAACCCCCTTCAGTAGCGATCGCCAATTGCACCCCAGGCAGAGTCCGTAGGCGATCCATCACCGCCACCACCTGCCCATGGCTCACCGCTTGATCCGCCCGAATCACCACTAACCCGCCCTCCGCCAGGGTGCCCAGGGTTTGAATCGCTTCCACCAGCTGCTCATCAGCCACTGCTCTATTGCCGACAAACAACTCACCCCGCTCATTTAGCGTCACCACCACCTGCCGCTGGGCCTGAGTTTCTGCTGTTTCTGCCCCCGGTAGCACCACCGGCAACCCCTCACTGCGGCTGAGAAACAAGCTAGAGAGAATAAAAAACGTCAGCACCGCAAAAACCACATCAATCATCGGCACGATGTTAATTTGTACGGGTGCTTCCGGGTCTTCAGGCAAGTGCATAGGGGTAAAGCAGAGAATTAGATTAAGACAAGTAGATTAAGACAAGTAGATTGCGAGATCAGAGCTAGTACAGGAAGGCAGAAGTATGAAGGCAGAAGGCAGAAAGGGAGTTCTCTGTATTCCAGGGACTACGCCTTTCGGGAATAGGGGGGCCATTTCTGCCTTCGACTACTAGTCGCACCCCAAAGCTACATCATTGAGTCATTGAGAAGTCTGAACCATGCTCAACAGCTTGTCTGCCACGGCATCCTCCACCGGCATCACCGACAGCCGATTGCCTCGCCGCACTGCCCACAGTTCATCTGGAGTAAACGCGCCCCGCAGTTCGTCTAGGGTAATACCAGGCTCAAAGGTTTCTATATAGCCTACGATAACCGTGTGCCAGCGAGGCTGGTCTGGCGAAGATTTCGGGTCGTAGTACTTGCTAGCAGCATCAAACTGGGTAGGGTCTACGACATTAATTTCCACAATTTCCATCAGTCCAACAATGCCCGGTGGCTTGGTATTGGAATGGTAGAAAAAAGCTTTATCGCCTAGGGTCATACTGGCGAGAAAATTGCGGGCCTGATAATTACGGATCCCGTCCCAGAGTTCTGTGCGATCGCGCTTCAAATCCTCAATGCTGTACACATCCGGCTCAGACTTCATCAACCAATAGGCCATCGCCAATTACCTTCTCCAACAACGCAATTTGATCGGCTTGAACCGCCGTCAGCGTAGCCCGCCGTCCGCCGCTGGGCAGGCTCTCTAACCGCAGCCGAATCGCCGACCGGGGAGCCTCCAACATCCGTTCCGACCATTCGATGGCGAGCAAACCAGGCGCTATTTCCGTGGCGTCCCAATAGCTCTCCAGCTCCAACGAGCTGACCTGGGCTGGGTCTAGCCGATACAGATCCACATGGTAGAGAGGAATCCGCCCCTCCAAATACTCATTGACTAGAGTAAATGTTGGGCTGGTGATCGGCTCAGCGATCCCTAAGCCCGTCCCTATCCCCTGCACCAGAGTTGTCTTGCCGCTACCCAAATCTCCAGACAGCAGCAACACTATGCCCGGCGAGCAACACTGCCCCAGGCGATCGCCCAAGCCGTGGGTCGCTTGAGCATCCGGCAAATCAATCTTAAACACACCGTCCCCCCCTATCCACCCCTGCAACATCTCAGGATTCACGATTAAGTCATAGGCTAATATCAAGGCCTAGCCACAGGCCATGCTGAGACTGATCTAAGCCAAACTGGGTGATGCCCTCGCCAATGCGGTATCTCGAGTCTTTGTACTGATAGGCCAACTGTAGACCCAAATTGTTAGTAAAGCCATAGCGGGCACCGGCTACAACACTCCAGGCAAAACTTTCATCGGCCCCAATCGCCAACCCAGAGATATCACCCTGCAAGCCCAGGGCCCACCGGTCAGACAGCTCAAGCCCAAATTGTGACCCCAACAACGGCTTCAGTAGTGTTGCAGAATCGCTCCATTTGGGATGCTCGAGCACGGTTGACCCCAAGGCATGGTCAAACAAGACGGCATGTGAAAACGAGTCTACGACCACATTGCCAAGTGAGCGATCGCCTGGGCAATATGTGGCTGCATCACGGCTATATGCACACATACCGCTGAATCTCGCTATGGCTTACTTGGAGCATTTCATAGGGCACAGAAGCAAACAAAACAGTAGTGTCACATTTTGGCTTAGTTGATTTAAGTTATGTTGTGTCGGCGGGGATCCCACCAGATCATCTTATCCATAGTGATAATTGCTGTGAGCTGATCGACTCATCCTTAGCTAAGGGATTCGCATCAAAATAAGGTACCAGAGAACGTGGATGCTCTAGAGCACCGGTTCAGTATCTAAATAGCAGCACTCACCCTGGTGCCCTGGCTCCGCCTGGGCATCCCGGTCTTGCGGCTCTGCCGCTCATTTGAGAAGGCAAGACCTCCGACGAGCATTCCAATGCTCTGCATTGGAACGAGTTGGAACAAGGGGCAGCGAATACTGAACCGATGCTCTAGTGGATTCCCGCCCCACGCCTTCGCGGGGGCAGGCTCTGCGTGAGAATGACGCTGGGACTTTATTGATTGGCTAGTCCCTAAGTCCAAAAGCCGAGTTTTGCCCAGAGGGAAACGACAAAATCCTGATCTGGACTCGGTACAGATCGGTTGAAAGTGACAAATCCCTTGAGTAGGCTTATGTTAAACTCTGACCTCATTGTTTAGGTCATCGACATTAGGTAGTCGATAGCTGTCGCCCCCAGGCGCTGCCAAAAAATGCCGTTTGAAGTTTTTGTAGCCCAAACAACCCAATCCACCGGAGGCATGAAGAAAGGAGCTTTCAAATTTATTTTGGTGGGTCTGTGCGCTCTGCTGCTCACCCTGCTTACCCCCCACCTAGCCTGGAGCCAATCGCCGCCGCTACTGGAATTAGAAGGGGTTTTGGCCGAATCTGCGGCCTTACTGCAACCGAGCGTTAACGGTATTGTCTATCAACCAGTACGTCTAGACGGTGTTCGGCTATTTAAAATTGCAGCGGTGGCCGCCAGCCAGCCAGGCGGCGGCAACGGTGACCCTCACCTGCCCCTGCAAGGTCGAACCAGGCAAATTGAAACCC
>RECJ01000273.1 GCA_007694115.1 Leptolyngbya sp. DLM2.Bin27
TTACCAAGAGACCCTGTTTGAAGGCGAGGAACGGGTGATCTCGCCCACCTTTCCCGATTGGGCGCTGACGGCCAAGGCCATGCTGGCGACCTAGGCGAAACGGCAAAGCCCAGTTGAGGCAGCCATTAGACTTGAGCAACAGCCCAACCCCAATCCCAGAGCAACAGCCGCCCATAGTGATGACGATCGCGCCAGCTAGCGCTGAATCGGGCTAAAAATCTGGCTCAGCCGCCGCAGCTGGTCGGCGTTGCCCATGCAGATAATCATATCGTCGGGATAGAGGCGGGTGTCGGCGGAGGGGCCAACGATCAACGCACCCTCCACCCGGCGAATGGCCAAGATCAGCGCCCCAGACTGGCTGCCCACCTGGGCTTCGGCCAGGGTTTTGCCAACCACCGGGCAGACCTCTGGGGCCAGCACAAACTCCTCGACATAGACCGTGCGCTCGGTTCCGGTGAGAATACCGTCGAGAAAGTTGACCACCTGGGGGCGCAGGGCCGCCGCCGCCATCCGCTTGCCGCCGGTAATGTAGGGCGACACCACCACATCGGCCCCACCCCGCTGGAGCTTGAGCATCGCCTCTTCACTGCTGGCGCGGGCAATGGTGCGAATCTCAGGCGACAGGGTTTTGGCCGACAGCACGATGTATAGGTTTTCAGCATCGGAGGGGAGGGCAGCGACTAGGCAGCGGGCTCGTTGCACCCCCACCTGAAGCATGACCTGGTCTTGGGTAGCATCGCCCCGAAAGGTGGGATAGCCCTGCTGCTGAGCCAGCTGAATAGCTTCATCGGCGGAGTCAACCACAATAAACGAAATCGCCTCTGCCGCAAACTCCATGGCCACCTGGCGACCGGTGCGCCCAAAGCCGCAGATAATATAGTGATCTTGCAACGATTCCATAAATTTGCGCCGTTTGATTAACCGAAACCCCGCCTGAAAATAGCCCTGCACAATGGCTTCGGTGAAGTTGTTGAGAATATAGGCAATCACCCCCACGCCCATCATGATCAGGGCAATGGTAAACAGCCGTCCAGCGGGGCTGAGAGGGTTAATTTCCCCAAAGCCGACAGTCGATAGGGTAATCACCGCCATGTAGGTGGCGTCCAGCCAGCTCCACCCCTCCCTAAATCGGTACCAGAGCACCCCAGAGAGCACCACCAGCCCCAGAGCGACGACACCGCGAATCAGGTGTTGCCGGGTGCGCCGATAGTTTTCTTCAGCAACGGTTTCGCCGTAGCGGGGGGGTCTCGGGCGCAAAGTGTTAACCCCTGAAAATGGACTTTAGGCGGCAGTCTAGTACTTTAAAGCAGAAGGCAGAGGGCAGAACAGGAAATTCTTAACCAGTCAGGGGTTTCGCCTAACCACATAGGTGGTTTATTTCCGCCTCAGAGTACTAACGGTAGATTGTAAAATCAAAAAGCGCCCTGGGGTCAGCCAGAGCGCGGATCTCCCAACCTGGAGGAAGCTTTAGTCGGTCAGGCGCACTCGGCCAGCCCGAATGCTGTCAAACACCTGGTTGATGTGTTGACGATCGCGGGCGGTCAGGCCGGGGTTACTGAGCATCGCCGTCGATAGAGTCAGATGGTCGCGGCGGCTCAAAACTCCCTGATGCATGGCAGCAGTGACCATCGCTTGAATATTGTGGACAGAGTTTTGAGGTATAGATGACACCATAATGACCAACCCTCGATTCAGGAGTGACGATAGATAAAATAGAGGCGCGGTGGTTCAGGCAGCAGGCCCACAACCGCAGAGTGATGTAGCAAAGGCTACAGTTTATCTTCTTTAAGCATGCCCCATCTCTAGGGGTTGCAGTTGAGCTACCAGTGAAGATTCAGTAAACCTGTATTAAAGCCTGGTTAAGGGCATATCTTCCCCAGAGAAAGTACGGAAAAACTGGCGCAGACCGCCCAGATCAAGGAGAACAGCATGGACATCCATCGGGTCGAGGCCTTTCGCGACAACTATATTTTTGTGCTTTACGACGGCAATCAGGGGCAGGCGGCGGTGGTTGACCCCGGCGATGCCGAGCCAGTGCTGGCCACCCTAGATCGCCTCGGGGCCACCCTGACCACAATTTTGAATACCCACCACCACAGCGACCACGTAGGCGGCAACCGGCAGTTGTTAGATCGCTTCCCCGCCGCCTGGGTCTATGGCGGAGCCGAAGATCAAGGTCGAATTCCAGGGCAGACCCACTGTTTGAGCGCAGGCGATCGCATCACCGTGGGCCAGCGCACCGCCGAGGTTTTCTTTGTGCCCGGCCACACCCGTGCCCACATCGCCTACTACTTTGCCCCGGCCATGGCCGATGGCTGGGGAGAGCTATTCTGCGGCGACACGCTGTTTGCCGGGGGTTGCGGTCGCCTGTTTGAGGGCACCCCCCAGCAGATGGTCGAGTCGCTCTCGCAGCTGCGGCAGCTGCCCGACCGCACCCGCGTCTGGTGCGCCCATGAGTACACCCTCAACAACCTCAAATTTGCCATCACCGTCGATGCCGCTAACCCTACCCTCCAAACCCGGCTAGAGCAGGTTCAAGCCGCCCGTGCCCTCAACCAGCCCACGGTGCCCGCTGACCTGGGACTAGAGAAGCAGACCAATCCTTTCCTGCGGTGGGATAGTACAGCCCTCCAGCGGGCCGTGGGCGGCACCTCAGCGGTGCAGACCTTTGCCCGGCTGCGCGGCAAAAAAGACCTCTTTTAGACCCGCCCGCTTTAGCCCCAGGGCGGTCAGAGGTTGCTATACAATCACAACAGCAGCACCGCGCTAGATTGATTAGCTAAACCAGTTGATTCCACAGGCGCGATTACCTATAGAAAAGGGCAAAACCTGACTATGATGCTCAAATCGACCACCCGGCATGTTCACATTTACACCGCCACCGTCGCCAACAACGAACTGGTGCCCAGCGACGACAAACTGACCCTAGACATTGACCCCGACAACGAGTTCAACTGGCCCGACGAGGCCGTCAAAGCCGTCTATGCCGAGTTTGATCGCCTGGTAGATGCCGCCGCCGGAGAAGATCTCACCGACTACAACCTGCGACGCATTGGCTCAGATCTAGAGTTTTTTATCAAGCAACTCCTGCAGCAGGGGGCCATTAGCTATAACCTCAAAAGCCGTGCCCTCAACTACAGCATGGGTCTGCCTCGGGTGGAAGCAGACCCCTCGACTGCCGGCTAGAGGCGACTACCTCGGGCCACCGACTCTAGGGTTAGGTACTATGGGTACGTTAAGAGCTGTTTATATGCGCCTCAAGGATTGTGATCCAGTGCTCTAACCCCGCCTGTCGCGCGGCTTCATCTCCACCGGCAAGCTGCTGCAAGGTCTGCGCGACGCCGCTGACCTATCGCTTTTTGCTTGCGGTGGGCGATGGCCCCCTAGCCTCGCGACCCGACAGCTTGATTGCCGGGCGTTTTTTGGTATGGCGCGAGGGTCAAAGAGCCACTCCCCAGGGCTATCGCCTCTGGCTCGACACCCGCCCCGATACGCCGTTGCCCGCCCTCGAACACATTCCGCCTCAGGTACTGACCTACCTGAAGCTGTTTTATCTGGCCCAGCATGTGCCTCGGCCCTACGCCTACCTCACTCCAGAGCAAACTGGGCTATCGACTCCGGTGCTGCTGCTCGATGGAGCCCCAATCGGCACTGACTTGATCCATCAGACCGCCTCATTCCCTGGCGATGTTGAGGCCATGCTGCTGCCGCCAATCGCCAAAGCCTGGGCCAACGGATCGGCCATGCAACAGCTCAACTGGCTGCGACAGATCGCCGCCCTGTGGCCCGCCCTGGCCGAACACCAGGTCGCCTCGACTCTGCTGAATCTGGAGGATCTGCGGGTCGATGGGGCACTGCTGCGGTTGACGACTCTGGCCATTGACCAAACCTGCCCCCCCCTGTCTGCCCTGGGAAATCGGTGGCGTGAGCTGGTAAATACGGCGCAGCCTACGGTGCAACCCTATCTACAATGGCTGGTCAAGGCTCTCAGCCAAGGTCTAATCACCGCAGCCGCCCACCTCAATCAAGAACTAGAGGGGGCCATTCAGACCCTGGCTCAGGGGCTGTTGGTGACCATCGATTGGGCCGCCGACACTGACCAGGGGCCGACGCGCGATCGCAACGAAGACGCCTGTTACCCCGAACAGATCTCTCGCCAACAGCGGCTGGTGGGATCAGCGATTGAGGTCGATGCTCCCCCCCTGCTGCTGGTCTGCGACGGCATTGGCGGCCATGAACAGGGCAGTGTGGCCTCCCAGACCGCCATCAAGCTGCTGCGCCAAGAGCTAGAGCCCCTGGTGCAGCAGCCCCAGCTGCCCCCGGCAGCGGTCGCCCAGCGCCTCAAACAGGCGATCATCTTGGCCAACGACGCCATCTCCGCCCGCAACAACGACGAACACCGCTCGGCCCGCGCCCGCATGGGCACCACAGTCGTACTGGCGCTAGTGCATTTTCCCTACGTGGCGATTGCCCACATCGGCGACAGCCGCGCCTACCGGATTAGCGCCCATACCTGCTATCAAATCACCGTCGACGATGACGTCGCCTCGCGCGAAGCCCAGCTGGGCTATGCCCTTTACTCAGAAGCCGTACAGTTGCCCAGCGGCGGTGCCTTGATTCAGGCCCTGGGCATTAGCGAATCAGACTTTCTCTACCCCAGCGTGCAGCATCTGCTGCTAGACGACCCTGCTATCCTGCTGCTCTGCTCCGATGGTCTGAGCGACTACGACCGCGTTGAGGCCTTAGCCCCGCACCTAGTTGCGCCCCTAGTGACGGCCTCTGGCCCCCTGGGGGCGCGGGTTACCGAACTGATGCAGCAAGCCAATCGGCTAAATGGCCACGACAACGTCACCGTGGGGCTGATGCGTTTTACCCCCCAGAGCGTCCCCCTAGCGGCGCTGCCCGCCGACAGCCTACTGATCACTGGCGCAGCTCCTGCAGCTGCCCCGGCTGGCTCGCCGGGTTTAACTCTGCCACCCCAGCCGCCCCCCCCCACTCAGTTGGTAGCCCCAGTCACCGCCGCCGCCAGTTCTCCACCGCGTTCGAGCTTTGCCTGGCTCCCCTTTCTAGGTGGTATGGCCGTCGTCCTAGCTATTCTGGGAACCGTGGGTTGGGTCGTCAATCGCCGCCAGCCATTGCCGATTGCATTCCAGCCCCTGGCGGTAGACTTACCCCTCACAGCTGCGGCGGGTCAAGCCCTGCACGGTGCCGCCCTAGCCGCCACAGCCGACATTCCGGTGGGGTCGTTTTGGCAGGCCGACAATGGAGCTAGCCTGGGCATCGCCGGCGGGCCATTGCGGCTGCAAAGCCAGCCCCAAAGCATCCCTGACCCCCTAGATACCGCTGCGGTGGCGACCGGCAGCATTCTCAGGGTTGTCAGCCGCCAAACCACAGCGGACAATACTAGCTGGGTGCGCCTACAGATCTGCTCTATTCCCTCGGGCACATCCCTAGACCAGCTGCCCCAAGAGTCTGATCAAATGCCCCCCGCTGGGGCGATCGTTCCCGACCTCAACCAGCAGATCCTGGCCCCCGGCGATGACGGCTGGGCAGATATTCGCCAGCTCTACACCGCCGCCGCCTTTCTAGGCTTGGTTCCCCCGGCCCAGGCCGGTCTCTGTGCCTCTTAGATCGGGCTCACCCTGCCTAGCCCCTGGCCTACCGTCCCTGGCCTACTGTCCCTGGCCTACTGCCCCTCACCTACGCTTAAGTGCCCGGTTTGTGGCCCCCTGTGTCATGGCCCTTGCTTCCTCTGGCCCTACTCCAATCTAGGCCCGCCTATGCTGTCGTCTGATACCCTTACCCTCAGCCTCGCCATTGATCGCCTCACCCAGGCTGACTCAAACCACTACGCCATCTGGGTACTAGAGAGCCCGTTTCCCGGCGGCTATGCCCACCACGATCGGCTGTGGGATGGCCAGATGGCTCAGATTTGGGAGAGCTGGCAGCAGTTTTTTTCGCTGCGGGGGCTGCCGCCAGTGCCCCACGTGCCCTCAGCCTATGTGCCGCAGTTTCACCTTGACGATCTGCTCAACCGCGTGTCTCCGGTGGCCGAGTCGGGCGGCTACACCGGGCGACTCATGCAGGGGCTGGGCATCAGCCTGTGGGAATGGCTGTTTGATGGCCCCATTCGCCAGACCCTGGAGCGCAGCCTGGGCATTGCCATCGGGCAAAATCGACCGCTGAAGCTGAGGCTAGAGGTGCGTCCGCCCGAGCTGATTAGCCTGCCCTGGGAGATTATGCAGCCCGAGCCGGGGTGCCCCGCCCTTGCCCTCGGGCCCCAGGTGTTGTTTAGCCGCACCGCCAGCACCGTAGAACCGTTGCCCGAGCTAGAGCTAGACGCCTCACTGAGCATTCTGCTGGTGCTGGGCCAGGATGACCCCGGTAGCACTACCCCTGGGGCAACGGCCAACCTCTTGCAGCTGCCCCAGGAGGCTGCCGCCCTCAAGCAGCTGCTCGAACTCAGCGCCTCTAGCCTCAGCTATCGGGGCAGCAGCCCGGTGGTCTGCCAGGTACAAACCCTAGTCGAACCCGATGCCAAGACCTTGCTGACGGCCCTAGAAACCGGGTGCTTTAACGTGTTTTTTTATGCTGGGCACGGGGTGCCCGCCCCCGATGGCGGGCTGCTGTTTTTGCAGCCGGGGGGTGGCCTGAGCGGCACTGAGCTAGCCCTTGGGCTAGCCCGCA
Organism: Leptolyngbya sp. DLM2.Bin27; assembly: GCA_007694115.1. Lineage (GTDB taxonomy): Bacteria > Cyanobacteriota > Cyanobacteriia > Phormidesmidales > Phormidesmidaceae > Nodosilinea. The sequence continues at coordinate 6,688 of RECJ01000273.1, forward strand.
ACGGCATTCGCCTGGCGGTGTTCAACACCTGCTGGGGGGCTCAGCCCGACCTTCAGCGCCAGCAGGTGATTCCGCGCAGCAGTTTGGCGGAGGTGCTGCTGCACCACGGGGTGCCCGCCGTGCTGGCGATGCGCGACTCGATTGCCGACGAAGAGGCGCTGAGCTTTATTCAGGTGCTGGCCCGGGGGCTGGCCGAGCGTCAGTCGGTGGCCGAGGCGGTCGCCCTCGCCCGTCAGCACCTGCTGACCACCTATCGGTTTAACCACCCGGCCTGGAGCCTGCCAGTGCTCTACCAGCACCCCAACTTTGAGGGCCATCTGCTGCGCGAGGCCGCTCTGGCGGTCACCCAGCTACCTGGCTATGAGGTGCCCTCATCCCAGGCGGTGGTGCTGCGCTGTCTGCAAACCCCAGCCCGCATGTGGCGGATCTACGATGGGTATCTGCGGGTGGGGCGACTGCCCGACAACGATCTGGTGATTTTAGAACCCTGGGTGTCGGGGCAGCACGCCGAAATTTTTTACCGCAACCAGTTTGACAACGGGGTACAGCAAACCTGCTATTACCTGCGCGATCAGTCACGCTACGGCTCGTACTACTTTGACGGGGTGGCCTGGCACCATGTCCATCGGGCTGAGGTGCCGCTGACCCTGGGCACTGCCCTTCAGTTTGGCAGTCGCGAGGGGGAGCTGATGGAATTTACCCTAGAGGGTAGCCCCAAGTCGCCGTCGCCCTGCTAGGCCCCGGGCCAATTTGTCCACCCCGTACGGAATCGGCCGAGGGGACTATGTATCCAATCTAGTTAGGTTTGTTACCATCACATGCATCTGTAGTTAACGCCATGAATCAGTCATTTTCTGCTTCTAACTCTGAGTCTGAGTCTGCTATGGCCGCCGAACAAGATTTACTCGCCAGTATTCTCACGTTTGATGCGGCCTACCCCTGGCAGCCCCTGGCTCCAGAGGCGGAGGGCTACTTGGCTAGCCTAGAGGCGGAGTTTGATGCATTTGATGCAATAGATGGCGGAGATTTAGAGGCTGCGATCGCAGCGGGCTGGCAAGGTTTAGAACCGCAGCTGACAGTCTCCCTAGCGGCCCAGCCCCCAGCCGTCGAGAGCGCCCCGGTGGCTGCGCCCATCCTCGACCAGCTGCGTCAGTTTCAGGCGCGCATACCCAGCGGGCTGCTGCAACATCTGGCCGCCACTGCCACGACCCTGGCCCGCAGCGGTCAGCCGCTGATCGATCAGCTGGTGCATTGCGTCAACGAGGTGTTGCCCGACTGGGACACCGCTGATCTGGCGGTGCTGGCCCGCCCCCTGGCCTACTCTCTGCGCGACGGGCGGGGCGACATTTTAGATCTCAACCTGCGGGCAATTCCGACTAGTCCATGGGAAACCCTGTCTGATCTAGAACAGGCGCGGCTGACCCTGGTGATTGCCTCAGTGGCCCTCAGGGCGACTGAGGGTAGTTCACCCCCCTAGCCTAAGGCCGCAAACTCAGCTGGTGGGGCCGGTTGCGGTCAGCCTTGGGGTAGATCTTTAGCTAAAATCCCCTTAAACCGACCATAATCCCGTTACGATCTCGTAACGCTTCACTGACAGCCTGGGTTCTGCGGGGAATCATGAAGGGTGGTTGCGCTTGCTTCTCTCTGAACTATTTTTATGGGATATGCCCCTACCCCCTGGCTGCGACGGCAGCGGGCTCGATACCACTATCGTCAGGCTCTCACCCTGGTGCGCAAAGGCAATGTCGAGGCGGCCCTGCAGACGTTGCCCCAGGCTCTCAGCGACCATCCCTGCCCAGCCGATGTGCACATTGAGTTGGGTAAGATCTACTGGCAGACCGGCGACACCGATACGGCCCTAGACCACTTTAGCGCCGCCATCAACCTCGACCCCACCAGCATTCGGGCCTACGGCAACCGGGGCCTGCTGCAATGCCAGCGGGGGCACGACGATCTGGCCCTGGCCGACTGGCAGATTGCCCTGCACCACCAGCCCAGCCACGCGCTAATTCACTACAACCGGGGGCTGCTGCACCTGCGACGGCAGCGCTACACCGCCGCCATTGCCGATTTTGATGCGGCGGTGGCCACCAACCCCAACCTAGCCGAAGCCTACCTGCACCGGGGCCAGGCCCACGAGCAGCTGGGGCAACCCGCCGAGGCCGCCCGTGACTGGGAACTGGCTCTGTGCAACGATTTCAACCTCGATCAGGCGCGGCTGAAGCTGTACAGCGCTCAGCAGGCCCACCGCGATCGCCTAGTTTCCCAGCGCCTAGAGGCTGAACTGGGGTTAGGAAATGTCACCATCGTCGCCCAGCAACAGAACGATGGCCTCACCATTCAGGTCTATCGCCCGGTGGGCGTGGGGATTAACTACTTCACCCTGCCAGATCGGCTGCGGGCGATTATCATTGGCTGGCAGATCGACGATGTGCAAAGCTTTGACCTCACCGCCCAGGTCAAAGATCAAGATGTGGTGGAATGGCGGGGGCACTACAAGCTGTTTCAGGGGCAACCCTGCCCCCCGGCCCGCTGGCATCGGGTGCTGCTGACCGCCTTTGTGATTTTTCCGCCCCTGGGGATTCCGGCGCTGGCCTGCGCCATGAACCTGCGCCAGGCTTACCAGCGGGGCGACTACTTAACGGCCCGGCGAGCGTCTCGGGCAATCCAGGGTCTGTGCCGCGCCGGGGGCATTATCTCGTTGACCCTGGTGACGCTGTTGGTATGCCACTGGGGCTACCAACAGCTTAGCGAACCGCCCGAGACTAAAGCTTTGTCGCCCGTAGAACGACCCACTAAGCCGTTGGCTGAGACCGATGACTAGCCACTAGATCGGGCAGGCTCATGGTTTCGTAATGCTCAAAAGGTTGATGAATCCAAGGGTTTTCGTCTAAATAGACGACGTGGTAATCAGGCTTAATAATCGATTCGGCTTTGTACCACAGTACCGCTGTGCGCACATCGTCAATGTAAAAGCCGTACTTGTGATGTAGCCAAGCCAGGGATTTTTTTAGGCTGTAGCCCGAGTCAACCAAGTCATCGACAATCAGCACCTGGCTACCCAGACTGGGGGTGGTCATGCTCAGGTCGCGGGAAAAGGTGATCGATCCTCGGGTACGACCATCGGCCCCACCGTAGGAAGCGGTGGACAAAATCGCCAGCGGCACATCAAACAGCCGACAGAGGGTGTCGCCAATGCGCAGCCCGCCCTTAGCCAGACAGACGATCTGGTTAAATTCCCAGCCCGACTCGTAGATTTGAACGGCTAGTTTCTCAATGTCTCGGTGGTAGTCGTCCCAGCTTACGTAGAAATCAGCCATCCCTGTGCTCCCATGCAATCGATCTAGCACTGACGGTGCGATCGCACCCGCCTGACCATGCAGCTCACCCCCAAAATATAAGCTCATGTAAGCTCAGTCGTGGAGTTTTGCCCACGGTCGCGCTACAGTTCCTAAGCTGGACTCGGTGTAGGGCAGGCTGCAATGGAGAAATAATACACTGAGGCTGCCCCTAGAGTTGTTGTTCTACGGTTAATCCACCGTTGATTCCCTGACAATTGATTTTCTGATTCCTAAGCCTGACTGTTAAGCCTGCTGACTAATCTCTGAGCAACCCACCAAGCACCCGACCTATGGCTTCTAACATTCCGTCTGCTGGCGCTAAGCGCCCGGCTCCCGATAAGTTTTCTCTCCTGGGCAAGCTGGCCTTTGGGGCCGGGGATATTGGGCCAGGGATGACCGCCAACCTGCTGGCCTTTTCGTTCTTGATCTTTCTCACCACCGCAGCGGGGCTGAGCCCGGTGGCGGCGGGGTCGGTGCTGGCCATCGGGCGCATCTGGGATGCGGTGAATGACCCATTTATTGGCTACCTGAGCGACAAGACCCGCACCCGTTGGGGCCGCCGCTACCCCTGGATGGTGCTGGGGGCGGTGCCCTTTGGGCTGAGCT
>RECJ01000135.1 GCA_007694115.1 Leptolyngbya sp. DLM2.Bin27
CCAATAATCCATCTCCCTTGAGCATTAATACTTATCGCCAAAGTGACGTGCTCCCTACTTCTGCCTTCCTGTACTAAGACAGGGAGTGAATAATTAAGTCAAAGTAGGGGGCCACTTCGGTGGCATCTTCTTCGCTCATCAGAGCCATAGCTTCTTCTTTGAGACAGCGCATGCATTCGGCAATATTGCGGATGGGAATTTCTAGGTTGTTGTACATTTCTTTAATGCCAACGGTGCCAATTTCCTCTAGCGGTCTTTCGCTACCGGCTAAAATCGAGTAGGCAATCAGCCGCACATACCAACCCTGATCTCGCTGACAGGAGGCTGTCTTACGATCATTACCGCAGTTGCTGGGGGTGTTGGGGCAGCGCTCCCAAAATCTGGCACTGCCATTTTGCACAATGCGCTGTTCATTTTCGGCCAGAACTTTGGCAATGCGAATCCGCTGTTCACCAGTTTTCACAAAATCTTGGTAAATACGGATTTCCTTTGGGGCCGGATAGCGGGCTTCACTATCTGCATTTAAGATGAGTTCGGTCACTAGGCTCATGGTTAGTCTTGCCTCCGGGAGTATGGACTCGATTTAACTGGGCGAGTATCTATGGACGGGTGCCGTAGACTAGCTAGCTCAAACCAATCTAAATTTCTTACGCAACAGAACGCAACAGAACTTAGATATAGGCTGGTGACTCTTTGCGATCGCAAGATCGCAGAGCTGGAGCTGAAAAACTTTGATCAGGGACTCAAGTTTCTCGTTTTTATTAAGCTTGCTGCCAATGGCATGAATATCTCCAATCAAGGATTAGTTAGCAGAATAGGCAATAAAAATGAAGAACCGATGAAAGTATGAGTCTCGCTTAAACAAACTACATAAAGAAAATCAACCTAAACACCTCAGGTGGCCTTGGGGAGCAGCTCAATCGCGATCTGCCGTCGGAAAAAGTACCTCTCTTCCCCAGAATTTCAGAGTTTAGTGATTTAATGCAGGCCTATCTTCAGCACCTGGATGGCTACATCTGGGGTTGTCATGCCCAGTTCAGTTCTGGTTCTGCCGTTTTCCTTCCGCCGGCACTCCACTCCTGAACTTGGGAGAAGTTTAATCATCTACTGCCAGGTTTTCAAAATGAGATATCGCACATTTGTTGCCGTGGCCCTAGCCCTCTGTTTGGGACTGCTAACGGCCTGCGGCGGTGGCCCCCAGGTGGACAATGGGGCCTTGAGCTATGAGCAAATCAAAGGCAGCGGGCTGGCCAACCTCTGCCCCCAGATTGATGAAACAAGACGAGATGCGATCGCCCTGGCCCCCAACCAGTCTTACACCTTAAAGGATCTGTGCATGGAGCCCAGGGCATTTCTAGTCAAGCACACCCCTTTGGTCAGGCGGCAAAATACTAAGTTTGTGCCCAGCAAAATGCTCACCCGGGCCAGCTTCACCATTGATCAAGTTAGCGGCAGCTTGAAGGCAAACCCCGATGGCGGGTTCACCTTTATAGAGCAGAGCGGCTTCGATTTTCAGCCCGTTACGGTGCAACTACCCGACGGGGAACGCGTGCCGCTGCTGTTTACGATCAAGGGATTGATCGCCCAGACCCCTGCTGGCACCAGTAGCATTAACCCTGCTACCCAGTTTGAGGGGGCATTTCAGGTGCCCTCTTACCGCACCGCCGGATTTTTAGACCCCAAAGGTCGAGGGTTAACCGTCGGCTATGACGCGGCGGTGGGTCTGCCCAGCCAGGCCGACAGCGAGTCTTTTCAACGGCCCAACACCAAGGTCTTTGAAATGGGGCAGGGTACCCTAAAGCTGCAAGTTAACCGAGTTGATCAAAGTACTGGGGAAATATCAGGACTATTTGAGAGCATTCAGACCTCAGATAGCGATTTTGGGGCCAAAGACCCGGTGGATGTCAAAATTCAGGGAATATTTTATGCCCGGCTCGAATCAGAAATGGCCTAACTAAACCAAATCCAAGTCTAGAAGTGGAACTCTACTGGTGGGGAAACCATAAATCCCGATCTGGACTTGGTCAGCAAAGTTTGTCGCCGATTGTTGTCTGAGCACTCCTGACTGGGCACAGCCTCGCTGTGCCTTTCCCTATGGCAGCTACAAGATCCACAACAAGACCAGTATCACTAACCGCAGACTGTTTCTGCACTGTTTCTACAAGGAGAACCACCCATGTCTAACTACACAGCTGACGAGCCCAAAAACTACCCTATCTTTACGGTGCGATGGCTAGCGATTCACACCCTGGCGGTGCCAACGGTATTTTTCTTGGGTGCGATCGCAGCCATGCAGTTCATCCAGCGCTAGCGCCTGACAACCCCAAGACACCAAAAACCGGGTTCTAGAGAAGAGGCCACCCCAAGGGTTGTCATCCCTAAAACCCGGTTGATGCCAAACTTGCAACTTAGGCGACTTCTAGAAAATAGTTTTCCCAATGGTGGGCAGTGCCCACCCTACAGCGGCCATAGTCGCTGGATTAAAGCTGGTATCTTCTTTCCTAAAAATCTCCTTAGTACTCTGCGGCCTAATCGGCCAACTGTTCCCGAAACCTGACACCTAGCATCTGATACCTTCAACCAGGGTGGCCAACGAGACTAAACCCCTAGCGCCCTGGCTTACCGCTGGCCCATTTGGGGCCAATAATATTGGGCTGCACCAAAATGTGGCCAGAAATGTCCACCAGGTCTGCTTCGGTGAGGTTCTTCATTTTGGGGAATAAATCGGCCCGTGCCTTAGAGGGATGGAGTTCTTCTAAAGAGGCCACGCCATCGTAGGTCATGGGGTTATTCAGATAACCAACCAGCGCCTCTAAATTATTGCGAGACGGCGTAGCCAAAGCTAGCACCTGAGGCCCTAGATCGACATCGGGATTGGTTTTGGTAATGCCATCCAAATGGCACTGGGCGCAGTTTTTATTAAATTTTTTTAGCCCATTGGCCAGCTGTTTTTCGGTTAGCGTAGTGGTCTCTCCAGTGGCATTGAGGGGCAACGTACGGGCCGCCTTGTCGATTTCGACGGCGAAGGCTGAGTCGATGGGCAGATAGATCATGAAAACTGCCGCCAGCGCCACAAGCAGAAAAAGACGTCTCAGAATATATCTTTCAAAAAAGTGAGCCATTGCATTACTCCTGAAAGCTGCTTCACAGCATCGAAACTATCATAGTTATCAGGCTTAATTATTTTTATATGGCCTGCTTAAAATATTTCTTTAGATACTAGAAATCATCAATAAAGATTTTCAAATTAGTTGGCTTGTCGTCCTATTTTCATTAGAAATTCATTTTTCTATGATTGCACCAATAGATTGCACCAGAGATTGCGCCAGAGATTGTGCCAGAGATGCAGAAGGTTCCTTAGCTGATGGGTGAGCTAAGCCCTAAGGGAGCTTGGGTGGCCTCACCCCAGTTATGGGTTGATCTGGATGCCTTGTACTGTAAGGGGTTGAAGTGTAACTTTCCTTGAAGCAGATCTTCGTCTTCATAGGTTTTTCATTTTTCTTTCCTATTGTTAGACCTTAATTGAGCACGGCCAGTTAAGCCGCCCTAGCGAGGGTTTGCTGTTTAAGCAAAACTCCCAGACGCCCGGCAGATATCAACTGCGATGGGCTAGGTTGGCCGCGTCCAGCTCATTGTGTATAGGGCTGCTCTAGTCAGTTTTAGTTGACGATTAACTATCGCCAAACGATAAATTAACTCCCAGGTGAGGCTAGAAATGTCTCACCCCAGGTCGAGTTGAGGAGGTTGCAAGATGACCTCTATTCCTGCTGTAGTGCGTCTCAAACTGCTGTCAACTTGGCAGCTCCCTATGGTCGAGAGAGGAATTTTCTATGATCACACAGATTGGTAGAGCGACTGCCATCAATCGCCCTGGCCAACTTGAAGTCTCAGAGTCTAATCAGGCGTTGGATACCCGGTTACGAGGTGAGCAAGTCAATCGGTGGGAGCGGTTTTGTCGATGGGTTACCAGTACCGAAAACCGGATCTATATTGGCTGGTTTGGGGTATTGATGATACCCACTATGGCCACTGCGGCAGTGGTGTTTGTGCTGGCGTTTATCGCGGCCCCAGCAGTTGACCTAGACGGCACCGGGCGAGCTATTTCTGGAGCGTTGCTAGACGGCAATAACCTGATCACTGGGGCCGTTGTGCCGACATCGGCCGCTGTTGGGCTGCATTTTTACCCCATTTGGGATGCGGCCTCGCTGCACGAGTGGCTCGCCAATGGTGGCCCCTACCAGCTGATTGTGCTGCATTTTCTGATTGGCATTATTGCCTACCAAGACCGGGAGTGGGAGCTCAGCTACCGCCTGGGTATGCGGCCCTGGATTTCTCTAGCGTTTACGGCTCCGGTGGCGGCAGCGGTGTCGGTGTTGCTGATCTATCCCGTAGGTCAGGGGAGCTTCTCGTCGGGCATGCCCCTGGGGATTTCGGGCACGTTCACGTTTATGCTGCAATTTCAGGCCGATCACAATATCTTGGCGAACCCCTTTCATCAGCTGGGGGTGATTGGGGTATTTGGCGGGTCGTTGCTCTGTGCCGCCCATGGTTCTTTGGTGACCTCGGCGCTCATTCGCCAGGGCGACAGCCCCTCGGGGTGGAAGAAACCCGGTTGGGCCGTGAGACCTAACCAAACCTACAGCTTTGACCATGCCCAAGCCAATCAAGAAAAGCTGCTCTGGCGAGGCATGAGGTTCAAAGATTCGCGATCGCTGCACTTCTTTCTGGCGGCCTTTCCCGTAGCGGGAATTTGGTCGGCGGCGCTGGGGGTCGATATGGCGGCCTTTGGGTTTGATCAGTTTTCGGGCTGGTCTGCGGAGGGCTATCGGCAAAAGACCGTGGTGCCCACCTGGGCCGACATCACCACCCAGGCCAACCTCGGCATTCGGGCGATGAAAAGTAGCCCTGCGGAGCCGTTTCCCCTCTGGTTAGACGCTGTTTCTGAGGAGGTCTCTGAGAATGGCTTAGACACAGATGACGCCCCCCGTGACAGCCGAGGCCGGGCCTGCTCGCCTGGGAATATGCCGGTTTGTTAGCGCCCCTCTTTTCACCGATGGCGTTAGCGGCCGACTGATTTTTTGTTTAGTAAAGGAGTGTTTTCATGACAACCAGTCCTTCGGAGCAAGGGCAGCAGGTTAGGGTTGTTGTCGATCAAAATCCGGTGCCGACATCGTTTGAACCGTGGGCCAAGCCAGGACATTTTGATCGCACCCTAGCTAGGGGCCCCCAAACCACCACCTGGATTTGGAATCTTCACGCCGATGCCCACGATTTTGATAGCCACAGCAGCGATTTAGAGGATATTTCGCGCAAGATTTTTTCGGCCCATTTTGGTCACCTGGCGGTGGTCTTTCTGTGGCTCAGCGGCATGTACTTTCACGGAGCCAAGTTTTCTAACTTCTCCTCATGGATGGCCGATCCTATCCATATCAAACCCAGTGCCCAGGTGGTTTGGCCCATCTTTGGCCAAGAGCTGCTCAATGCCGACATGGGCGACGGGTTTCGGGGCATTCAAATTACGTCTGGGCTGTTTCAAATGTGGCGGGGCGAAGGCTTTACCCAGGAGTTTCAGCTGTTTTGGACAGCCATGGGTGCCCTAGTCATGGCCGCCCTGATGCTGTTTGCGGGCTGGTTTCACTACCACGTGCGCGCCCCCAAGCTGGAGTGGTTTCAGAATGTGCAGTCGATGCTCAACCACCACCTGGCGGGGCTGCTGGGTCTGGGCTCCCTAGGCTGGGCTGGGCATTTGATCCATGTGGCGGTGCCGACCAATCGGCTGCTAGATGCGGGAGTCTCTCTAGAGAACATCCCCTTGCCCCACGAATTTATTCTCAATAAGGCGTTAATGGCGGATTTATACCCTAGCTTTGCCCAGGGGTTAGCGCCTTTTTTCACCCTGAACTGGGGAGCCTATACCGACTTTCTCACCTTTAAGGGAGGGCTGAACTCGGTCACCGGGGGGCTGTGGATGACCGATATTGCCCACCACCACCTGGCGATCGCCGTCTTATTTATCGTGGCGGGGCACATGTACCGCACCAACTGGGGCATTGGCCACAGCATCAAAGTCATGCTGGACGATGCCCGCACCCCGAAGATGCTGCCCTTTTTAAGCTTTATTGGGCCGGTGGGGCACCGGGGATTGTTTGAGGTGTTGACCACCTCTTGGCATGCTCAGTTGGCGATTAACCTGGCCATGCTGGGGTCTCTCAGCATTATTGTGGCGCAACACATGTATGCCATGCCGCCCTATCCCTTTTTGGCGACCGACTATGCCACGGTGACGTCACTGTTTACCCACCATATGTGGATTGGCGGATTCTTGATTGTGGGGGCCGCCGCCCACGCCGCCATCTTTATGGTGCGCGACTATGACCCGGCCCAAAACGTCAACAACGTGCTTGATCGCACCCTGCGCCATCGAGATGCGATCATCTCGCACCTGGCCTGGGCCTGTCAGTTTTTGGGGTTCCACAGCTTTGCCATGTACTGTCACAACGACACCATGCGGGCCTTTGGCCGACCCCAAGACATGTTTTCCGATACGGGCATTCAGCTCCAGCCAGTTTTTGCCCAGTGGGTGCAGCAGATTCAAACCATGGCGGTGGGGGCCAGCCTGCCAGCCGCAGAACCCCTGGGCAATGTGTTTGGCGGCCTGCGCAACATTGATCTGGCCGGCATTGGGGTGACGGCACCGGGCCTCAGCGGCCCCGTCAGCCATGTGTTTGGCGGGGGTGTGGTAGCGGTCGGCGGCAAAATAGCGATGATGCCCATCCCCCTAGGCACCGCCGATTTTCTAATTCACCATATCCACGCCTTCACCATCCATGTGACGGTGCTGATACTGCTCAAGGGGGTGCTGTTTGCCCGCAGTTCTCGCCTGATTCCCGACAAGGGTGCCCTGGGCTTTCGCTTTCCCTGTGACGGGCCAGGGCGGGGCGGCACCTGTCAGGTGTCGGCCTGGGATCATGTGTTTCTAGGGCTGTTCTGGATGTACAACTCCCTGTCGATCGTGATTTTCCACTTTTTCTGGAAGATGCAGTCGGATGTGTGGGGCAGGGTGGATGCCGACGGCACTATAGCTCACATTACCGGCGGCAATTTTGCCCAGTCGTCGATTACCAACAATGGCTGGCTGCGAGACTTTCTCTGGGCCCAGGCCAGTCAGGTGATTAGCTCCTACGGGTCGGCCCTGTCGGCCTACGGACTGCTGTTTTTGGCCGGGCACTTTGTCTTTGGCTTTAGCCTGATGTTTTTGTTCAGCGGTCGCGGCTACTGGCAAGAGCTGATCGAGTCCATTGTCTGGGCCCACAACAAGCTCAAGATCACCCCGGCGATTCAGCCCCGCGCCCTCAGCATTACCCAGGGTCGGGCGGTGGGGGTTGCCCACTATCTGCTGGGGGGCATTGTCACCACCTGGGCCTTTTTCCTGGCCCGCATGGCGGCAGTGGGGTGATCGGTAGAGGGCAGACACATAGGTCTGCCCCTACGCAACGCCAAATCACCGATTTCTGACAAACTACGTTTTTTGACCTTCACGTCTTCGAACCATGGCGACAAAATTTCCAAAATTTAGTCAGGATTTGCAGCGAGATCCGACCACCCGTCGGCTCTTCTATGCGATCGCCACCGCCCATGATTTTGAAAGCCACGATGGCATGACCGAGGAAAATCTGTACCAGCGGATTTTTGCCTCTCACTTTGGTCACCTGGCCATTATCTTTCTGTGGATTTCTGGCATTTTGTTTCATGTGGCCTGGCAGGGCAACTTTGAAGTGTGGATTCAAGACCCCCTCAATACCTCCCCCATAGCCCATGCCATCTGGGATGCTCAGTTTGGCCCAGCTGCGATCGAAGCCTACACCCAGGCCGGGGCGATGAACCCGGTGGATATCTGCTACTCCGGGGTGTATCACTGGTGGTACACCATCGGCATGCGCACCAACAACGACCTGTTTACCGGGGCAATGTTTTTGCTGGTGCTGGCCGCCTTTATGCTCTACGCGGGCTGGCTGCACTTGCAGCCCCGGTTTCGGCCCAGTCTCGCCTGGTTTAAGAATGCCGAGTCGCGACTCAACCACCACCTGGCTGGGCTGTTTGGGGTCAGCGCCCTGGCCTGGACGGGGCACCTGGTGCATGTGGCCATTCCCGAGTCGCGGGGCCAGCATGTGGGCTGGGATAACTTTTTGGCGGTGCGCCCCCACCCGGAAGGGTTGGCACCGCTGTTTTCGGGCAACTGGGGGGCCTATGCCCAAAACCCAGATACCGCCGGACATCTGTTTGGCACCGCCCAGGGGGCAGGCACCGCCATGCTGACCTTCTTGGGGGGCTTTCACCCTCAAACCGAGTCGCTGTGGCTGACCGATATGGCCCATCACCACCTGGCGATCGCGGTGATTTTCATTGTCGCGGGGCACATGTACCGCACCAACTTTGGCATCGGTCACAGCATTAAAGAAATGACCGAAGCCCTCCAGGGGCCGGGGTGGAAGGGGTTCTTCATTGCCCCCCGCACCGGACGCGGCCACCAGGGCATCTACGACACCTACAACAATTCTCTGCACTTTCAGCTGGGTTGGCACCTGGCCTGCCTGGGGGTAGTCACATCCCTGGTGGCCCAGCACATGTACGCCATGCCGCCCTACGCCTTCATGGCCAAAGACTACACCACCATGTCGGCCCTCTACACCCACCACCAGTACATCGCCGGGTTTTTGATGCTGGGGGCCTTTGCCCACGGCGCGATTTTCTTGATTCGCGACTACGACCCGGTGGCCAACCGCGACAATGTGCTGGCCCGGGTGCTCGACCACAAAGAGGTAATCATCTCCCATTTGAGCTGGGTTTCGCTGTTCCTCGGCTTTCACACCCTCGGCCTCTACGTGCACAACGATTGTGAAATGGCCCTGGGCAGCCCCGATAAGCAGATTTTGGTCGAGCCTGTGTTTGCCCAGTGGATTCAGGCCACCCACGGCAAGGCCCTCTACGGCATTAGCACCCTGCTTTCAAACCCCGACAGCATTGCGTCTACCGCCTGGCCCAACCACGGCAATGTCTGGCTGCCCGGCTGGCTAGAGGCGATCAACAGCGGCACCAACTCGCTGTTTTTGGCCATTGGCCCCGGGGACTTTTTGGTGCACCATGCGATCGCTCTTGGCCTGCATGTCACCACCTTGATCTTGGTCAAGGGAGCCCTAGACGCTCGCGGCTCAAAGCTGATGCCCGACAAAAAAGACTTTGGCTACAGCTTTCCCTGCGATGGCCCCGGTCGCGGCGGCACCTGCGATATCTCTGCCTGGGACTCGGTTTACCTGGCCACCTTCTGGATGCTCAACACCCTGGGCTGGGTGACCTTCTACTGGCACTGGAAGCACCTCGCCATTTGGTCGGGCAACGTAGCCCAGTTCAACGAAGGCTCCACCTATTTAATGGGTTGGTTTCGAGACTACCTCTGGCTCAACTCGGCCCAGTTGATCAACGGCTACAACCCCATGGGCACCAATAACCTTGCCGTGTGGGCCTGGATGTTTCTGTTTGGGCACCTGGTCTGGGCCGTCAGCTTCATGTTCCTGATCACCTGGCGGGGCTACTGGCAAGAGCTGATCGAAACCCTGTTGTGGGCCCACGAAAACACCCCACTCTCCTTTGGCTATCCCAAAGATAAGCCCGTGGCCCTGTCCATCGTGCAGGCCCGCCTGGTGGGGCTCACCCATTTCGCGGTCGGCTATATTGCCACCTACGGCGCATTTCTGATTGCGTCCACCTCTAGCCGATTCCCTTGACAACCTTTGGTCGGAGGCCTGCCCTACATCCCTCCGGCCCCAAGCTGCGGACTCTCCTCTGCAGACCAGTCCTGGCCGAGGTTCAGCGGCCAGGACTTTCCCCCATTCCTAAGTTACGAGGCAAGACCATGACAAGCGCACCATCATCCGCCTGGGCCGATGCCTACGACTATGACGATCCGATTCAGCCTTACCAGGGCAACCCCCAGCTCGGCAATCTGGCCACGCCCATCAACAGTTCTGGCCTGGTTAAGACCTACATCAACAACCTGCCCGCCTACCGCCCCGGCCTCAGCCCCTTTTTGCGGGGGCTAGAAATTGGCATGGCCCACGGCTACTTTTTAGTCGGGCCAGAGGTTGTGGTTGGCCCCCTGCGCGAAACCGCCCACGGAGCCAATCTCAGCGGACTGATCACCGCTATCTATATCACCGTCTCTGCCTGTTTGGGCATCTCTATCTTTGCCCTGGCCACCTTCCAGGGCGACCCCGGCGGTGCCTACAACTCCCATTCCCAAGATCGTCTGCGCCCCCTGCGCAACAAAGACGACTGGTTTCAGTTGTGCAGCGGCATCCTGCTCGGCTCCATGGGCGGGGCCATTTTCGCCTACGTTTTGCTCGAAAACTTCGACGCCCTCGATGCCATGCTGCGCGGCGCAGTGAATGTAAGTTAAGGAGGATTCCATGGCTGATATGACTCAACTGACCGGGGCCTATGCTGCTGCCTGGCTACCCTGGATTATGATTCCAATGATTTTTTACATACTGCCATTTCCGGTTTTCGCCATCATTTTCCTTGGGTGCATCCCAGTCTTGCAAGACTTAGGATGAGAATTGACCATTTAGGTAAGCG
>RECJ01000250.1 GCA_007694115.1 Leptolyngbya sp. DLM2.Bin27
GAGCTGGTTCCAAAGGATTCTCCACCTCAGTCTCCGCAAGGTGTTTCTTAGGAGAAGGCAGAAGGCAGAAGGCAGAAGGCAGAACGGGAACTCCATTTCATACAAGGGTTTCGGCGTTAGCCAATGGGTTGGTTTATTTCTGCCTCGGGGCACTAGTATGCTGAGGCAGAAATAAATCACCTATTTGGTGAGGCAAAACCTCCGACTCGTTATGAAGGTCCCGTTCTGCCTGCTGCCTTGAAATACTAGGTAGGGGGCCGCATCTACTCTGATGAGCTGAGGGTGAGAAGCTGGGCCAGGGCAAGATGGGGCACCGACCGCTTGACTGGGCCAATTCCCCATCGCGGGTGCGCATCAGCGGCCCACTGAACGCGGCGACGCCCGGCCATTGGCTAGGCTGCTACAATCCACCCAGCTTGTTTGATCACCGCCGTTTTATCACCCCCAAGGAAAGCGTCATGACTGGGCCCGCCATTCCCGTGGTGTCTTATCGCGATCTACTGAGTACAACGACGGCGCGACCGACTGCGATCGCAACCCTAGGTCAGGCTCTAGAAGAGATCGGCTTTTTCATCCTGGAACCCCACCCGATCTCCCCTGAGGTGGTGCGCCGGGCTTACCAGGTGGCCGGCGAGTTTTTTGCTCTGCCCGAAAGCAACAAAGCCCAATACTCGCTACCCCAACACCAGGGAGGGTTTTCAAGTTTCGGTAGCGAACAGGCCAAGGGCTACACCCTGCCCGATCTGAAGGAATTTTGGCATGTCAACCATCGGCATCTCCTAAACAGTGCATCCCCCTGGCCCCAGGAGGTGCCCTCTTTTCGCCCGGTGATGACTCGCCTCTACCAACAGCTGATGGCCTGTGCCAACGTGCTGCTCACCGCCTGCGCCGAGTACCTGGGGCAGCCTAGCGATTGGCTCGTGGCCATGGCCACCGGGGGCGACACCGTGCTGCGCCTGGTTCACTATCCGGCGGTGGGGGCCAATCCTGTCGGCAGTCTGCGGGCCGCCCCCCACGAAGACATCAACCTGATTACCCTGCTGTGCGAGGCCACTGCGCCGGGCCTAGAGGTTTTGGTGCAGGGGCAGTGGCTACCGGTGCAGACCCACCCCGGCCAAATTGTGATCGATACCGGCGACATGCTGCAAAGCCTGACTAACGGGCTGTTTAAGAGCACTACCCACCGGGTGGTTAACCCCCGCAGCGGCAACCAATCACGCCTGTCGATGCCCTTTTTTGTCCACCCCCGCCCCGAGGTTGACCTCACCCCCCTAGAGAGTCTGGTCGAACGCACCGGGGGCCTGTCACAGTTCCCGCCGATCACGGCGCAGGCTTACCTGGCCCAGCGGCTAGCCGAGATTCAGGTGGGGCCAGCGGCCTAGGGAGTGGGTGATGTGGGTGAGTGGGGGATGCCGCACACTTACCCACCTACTCTCCCACTCCCTCACCCCCCAATCCCCAGCCGCCCCGCCAGACTCGGCGTCAGGGGCAGCAGCACCGTCAGGGCCAAAAACAGAGCCAGTAGCCCCAGGGCGGCCCGGGCGTCGTTGGGTTCAGAAATATCGTTGAGGCAGGGGCGCTCTGGGTCGCGCTGCAACAATAAAATCACCCCCGCCCAGTACAGCGCCAGGGGGTTGGCCAACGAGACCAAGCCCAGCACGATCAGGGTAAATAATGTGGTGCGGCCCAGGGTTTTGCGGCCATAGATCGCCTGCACCATGCGGCCCCCGTCGAGCTGCCCGGCGGGCATCAGGTTTAGAGCGGTAATCACCAGGCCTAGCCAGCCCATAATGGTGAGCGGGTGAATGTCCACCAGGGGAGCCTGCAAGACATCCCCCAGCGTCACCCGCGCCAGGGCCCCAATCAGCACCGAGCCCTGAAAGAACCCCGACGGAATTTGAAAGGCGCTGCCGGGGTGTGACAGCAGCAGCCCGCCCATCAGCATCGCGAGGGAAATAATGCCCCCAGCGGCGGGGCCAGCCACGGCAATGTCAAACAGCACGCTGCGGTTGGGCAGCAGTGACTCAAACCGAGTCAGGCTGCCAAAGGCCCCAATTTGCCAGGCGGGGATCAAAAACGGCGGGCTCAGGCGCACATCGTAGCGGCGGGCTGCCACCCAGTGGCCCGCTTCATGGGCGATCAAGATTACCAGCAGCGCGATCAGAAAGGGCCGGGCCGCCACCCAGCGCGAAAAGTCTTGCAGCAGGTCAAAACCCTGCAAGATAGCGCCGGCTTCTAAACTGGTGAAGATCGTGGCGATCGCCAGCACCCCTGCCAGGGCCCATTGAGCCGGGGTGGTTTTGGCGGGGTCGGCGGTGGCGGGCAGCACCACCACCGTAGGTCGCTGCTCTAGGTTTTCGACTAAAAAGAGGCGGTAGCGATCGCCTAGGCGCTCTGTGAGGGTGTCGGCTAGCTGGGCCCGAGTCTCTGCCGGGTCGCCCCGCAGGTTGCCGCGAAAGATCGCCCCCTGGTCGTAGGGAATGGTCTCGGTGCGAAAGTAGGTGTCGAGGCCAAAAATACCCTCGATCTGCGCCAGATCGTCTGGGGGAATCGCCATCGCATCTATCCCCGTCGCCGGGGCCGCAGTGGGCTGATCGAGGGGGGCTAAGCGATCGATCGTTTCAGGGGGTTCTGGGGCAGCGTCTGCCGCCGAGATGGGCGCTGGGCGCTGGGTTGACAGCAGGTCTTGCCCCAGGTCGCGCAGCCGTCGGCCCAGGTAGATATACAGCCCCGTTGACCCCAGCAACAGCAGCAGCACCCCCGCCAGGTTAATGTAAATCCCCAGGGCAAACAGCCCAAAAAACAGCAGCCACGGCCCCATCAACACCACCGATTGCAGCCAGGCCAAAATGCCTACGCTGCCGTAGGGCTGGGCGCGGCGATAGCCCCAGACGAGAATTGCGATCGCAGCCAGCAAAATCAACCCAGTAATCGCCATAGTGTCGCTGCCCTTACCCTCCTCAGTTGGTTATCAGATCAATCAGTTGGTCCTAAATATCCCTCAGTGCCCCGTGCCGAAACCTGGGTCAGCCCCAGGACAGTTGAGCCCAAAACATTTGAGCCCGAACCGGGGGCACAAAATCCCCATTAGTCTACCGTCGATAGGCCAGTGCCGCCCAGCACCGCCCGAGCAAACTCCCCTAGCGCGGGCAAACTCCCCTAGATAGCTGTAGTTCTGAAGTTAAGGTGCTTAAATAAAGCGAAACCTCAGCGAATCCACCCCGAGGATTCTCAGTTTCCCCATGACGACACTGCCCCCAGAGCCCGCCCAACCGCAGCCCAGCCTCGCCCCCCCAGGGCTGGGCCACGGGGCCAACGCCAGCCTGGGCAGCCCGACTCAGCCCGCCCCCCCGCCCAACGAGGCTCGCCCGATTGACTCAACGCCCGTCTCCCCTAGCCTGCGACTCGACTTAGACCCCTCCGACCCCGCCAACGCCGAGGCTCTGCTGGTCGACCCCGCCGTCACCTCCGCCAGCGCCATCACCATCGTTGCGATCGCCATCATTGGCTTAGGGCTAGTGATCGGCAGCTTTTGGCTCATCCTAGCTGGGTCGCTGGTCGCCACCCTGGTCTCCCTGCGGCTAATGTGGCCTTTTTTTCAAGAGGTGTTGGGGGAGTTATCGCCCCGGCAGCAGTCACTGCTGATCGCCATTCCTGGGTCACTGGCAGGGCTGATCGGGCTGATGAATATCACCGGCATCAACCGGGCAATTTTGACCTGGGGCCTGGGTCTGCGGTGGGATATTCTCGGTGCCCTGGGCGACTTTATGGGAGCAATCGGGCAAATTTTTATTGCTTTTCTAGCCCTGTTTGTCGCCTGGCGGCAGTACGTTATTTCCCGTGATCTAACCAAACAGCAAAATTTAATTACCCAGCAGCAGACGATCGACGCCTTCTTCCAGGGCATTTCAGAGCTAGTGCTCGACGACGAAGGTCTGCTCGAAGACTGGCCCCAGGAGCGCATCATTGCCGAAGCCCGCACCGCCGCCATTCTCAGCAGCGTCGATGCCGGGGGCAAAGCCAAGGTGATTCGCTTTCTCTCGCGCTCTAAGCTGCTCACCCCCCTGCGCCGCGACAGCCGCCTGGGTCGCCCCATTCTCGACGGGCGCGGTGGCTACGAAGCAGACTTGATCGAGGGCACCCGGGTGATCGATGTGGGGGCCATGCTGGCCGCCGCCGATCTATCCGGCACCGATCTGCGCTGGGCCGACCTCAGTGAAGCCAACCTCATCCGGGCCGATTTGCGCCGAGCTGACCTGGTACGCACCAACTTTGCCCGCGCCATTCTCTACCAAGCCAACCTGGCCGGAGCCGACCTCATGGAAGCCCGGCTGTTCTACGGCGATGTTGCCACCGCCACCCCCCGCACCCGCACCGGCACCCCCGACTACACCACCGGAGCCAACACCGGGGCCGTGGTAGAGGGAGCCAACTTCAGCGGCGTTTACCGCCTGTCCGACGCCCAGTGCCGCTACATCTGCGCCTGGGGCGGCACAGCCACCCGCGCCACCGTGCCCGGCGGCTGCGGGGAGGTGCCAAATTTGCTAGGTCGCTAGGGGAAGGGTGGGTTTTGAGTTTTGGGTTTTGAGTTTTGGGTTTTGGGTTTTGGGTTTTGAGTTTTGAATTAAGGCCTCGCCTCGCTGTAAGCACTCAAAACTAAGCACTCAAAACTAAGCACTTTCTCACCCAAACTCTGGCGTTGCCCCCAGCTTGCGCACCGCCACTGCCACCTCCATGCCCAGATAATCGCCCGCATCGCCAAACCACGAACCCGCCAGGGGAATTGCCTGGCCGGGGTGACGGGCGATCGCCACCGCAATTAGATCAAACCCCTCGGTCAGGCGATTGGTGGGGTCATACACCAGCCACCCCGCCCCCGGCAAATACACCTGAAGCCAGGCGTGGGTCGCCCCCGACCCGGTCATGCCCACATCGCCGCCATCCAGCGCCGAGTCGTAGAGGTAGCCCGATACAAACCGACAGGCCATCCCCAGCCGCCGCAGTGCTTCCATCATCAACCAGGCGTAGTCACGGCAGGTGCCCGACTTCAGCCGCAGGGTTTCGCCGGGTGTCTGGGTGCCCTCTTCCTCCCGCGCCCGATAGGTCACCGTATCGCGAATGGTGTTCATGATGCGGCCCAGCACCTCGCTGGTGCGATCCATATCTCCCGCCACAAAGCGCTTAGCCCAGGCCGCCACCGAGCCATCGGGGTCTTCGGCATGGGGCCGCAGGTACACCGCCAGGTCTGTCCACTCGTCGGGGGTGTATTGCACCGGCACCTCCTCCGCCCTGGGGTCGAGGGGAAAGTTATCAATGCCGTGGGTGCCAAAATGCTCGCCCCGAAATCGACAGGTCACCGTTAGCTCTTTCGCTGGCTCCCTGACGTCAATTACCGCCACATTGTTCGATAGGGTATCGCTGATCCAATGCACCTTCGCAGGCACATTGACGTCTAACGAATACCCCAGCAGTCGCCCGCTGTAGTTACCCCGGGGCAGAAACATCGCCCGGTGGGGGCCAAAGGTTACCGGCTTGGCGTACCGGTAGGTCGTGACATGTTCGACTTCATAAATCACCGACATGGCGGCAAACCTGAGAATAGGGCAGCGCAATGGCCATCGCTATACTAAGGCGAGCCAGACTAGAATGGCGCTATTGCGGTTTTTGATCATGATGTCATTCTCCGAAGCCAGCTCAAATTTGAAGACTTCTCCTCCTGCAGCCGGGCTTTACGAGACAGATTTCTATGCCTGGATACAGCAGCAGGCTAGCTTATTGCGCACCCAACAGTGGCACCAGATGGATCTCCCAAACTTAATCGAGGAAGAGGATTGGCAGCCGAGTTCCCCAGTCTGCTTTAGCAGACTTTGGCTATGAGCCAGGGAGTTCACTCCCTGGTGGTTGTGGCCGGAGTCCCTTAGCCTATGGGCATTTCGGGAATAGTTTAGCCACCTTGACAGGGCTGGGTGGGCACTGCCCACCATTAGGGAAACTATTTTCCAGAAGTCGCCTTAATAACGTCAATTCTACGGTAAAGGCTACATCGAATGTCGCTGAATTAAGGCTGCTACCCTACGGCAGGTCAAGGCTTCTGGCGGTTTGCGGGGGTTGATTTCGGCCTTAATTCAGTGACATTCAAGGCTAAATCCGTTGTCTCGACCACCCCAAGACCAGAATTAACCAAAAACAGCTGTCTGGAGCCGCTGTCTGGGGCAAAGGTTAAGGTAAAAGTGGGCTATTCTAGCTACCGGGCAAAAGAATTAGAGGGAAGCCGTGGCATTCGAGGCCGCCCAAGAGCAGTTGCAGACCATGCTAGAGACCCAACGCTTTGACGCGGTGCGGGCCAGGCTGATTCCGATGCAGTCAGCCGACGTGGCCGACTGCATTGACGAGCTACCTGAAACCCTTCAGGCGGTGGCCTTTCGCCTGCTGCCCAAAGACGAAGCCATCGAGGTTTATGAATATCTGTCGCCCCGGGTACAGCAGTCGCTGCTAGAAGATTTCAAAACCCCCGAGGTGCTAGCGATCATTGACCGCATGTCGCCCGACGATCGCGCCCGCCTGTTTGACGAGCTGCCCGCCAAGGTGGTGAAGCGGCTGACCCAGCAGCTCAGCCCCGCCGAGCGCGAGGCCACCGCCCTGCTGCTGGGCTACCCCCCCGACAGCGCCGGGCGGATCATGACCTCAGAGTTTGTCGCCCTGCGCGAAACCCTCACCGTCGAGCAGGCCCTCGATCGCATTCGTCACCTGGCCGAAACCTCAGAGACCATCTACACCCTCTACGTGCTCGACAATGCCCGTCATTTGATTGGTGCCCTCTCGCTACGTGACCTGGTGGTGGCCCAGCCTGAGCGCATCCTGCAAGACCTCATGCGGCGAGAAATTGTCTATGTGCAAACCGACACCGACCAAGAGGAAGCAGCGCGGCTGATTCAGCGCTACGACTTTTTAGCGCTGCCCGTGGTTGACCGCGAGCAGCGCCTGGTGGGCATCGTCACCATCGACGACCTGATGGATGTGCTCGAAGCCGAAGACACCGAAGACATCTACACCGCTGGCGGCGTTCAGAGCGTTGGCGATAGCTACTTTCAAACCAACCTGATCACCGTGGCCCGCAAGCGGGTGGTATGGCTGTTTATCTTGCTGATTACCAACACCGGCACCACCGCTGTGATCAAAGGGCAAGAAGCATTGCTTGAACAGGTGGTGATTTTGGCCGCGTTTATTCCGCTGCTGATTGACGCCGGGGGCAATGTGGGGGCCCAGTCTTCAACGGTAGTGATTCGTGGTTTAAATACCGACGAGGTCAGGTCGTCGCAGATGGTCAACATCGTCTGGCGCGAAACCCTAGCCGGGGTGCTGCTGGGGGTGCTGCTCGGCATCGCCGTCACGGTGTGGGCCTACTTTTTGCAGGGCAGCTGGGGGGTGGCACTGTCGGTGGGGCTGAGCCTCATTGCGATTTCGGTGCTGGCCTCCTTTGCCGGGTCGGCGCTGCCGTTTTTGTTTAAGGCCCTCAAGTTTGACCCAGCCCTAATGTCCGCCCCTTTCATTACCACCGCCGTCGATGTGCTCGGGGTGCTGATCTATCTCAATATAGCCAGCGCAATTTTAGGGATTTGATAGGTCAAGGTGTTAGGCCGAAACCCAAAACCCGAAACCCAAGACCCAAAACCCAAAACCCCATGCCACCATGCCCCACTCAACCGCTATTGTCTTACTCTCCGGTGGTCTCGACTCAGCTACGGCTGCGGCCCAGGCGATCGCCGATGGTTATGATCTGGTTGCCCTGTCGTTTAACTATGGTCAGCGGCACCAGCGGGAGCTAGAGGCGGCGAAGGTGGTAGCGGAGCATCTTGCGATCGCAGATCACCACCTGATCGACATCAACCTGGCCCAATGGGGAGCGTCATCTCTCACCGACCTGAGCCAAACGCTACCTCAGGATGGCCCCCAGAACGGTGCTGAGGCGGGTATTCCCTCCACCTACGTGCCGGGGCGCAACACGGTGTTTATTGCTCTAGCCTTGGCCCTGGCCGAGGCCAAGGGGGCCGAGGCGATCTACCTGGGGATCAACGCGGTCGATTATTCGGGCTACCCCGACTGTCGGCCTGAATATCTAGCGGCGTTTCAGCAGCTGGCCCAGCTGTCGTCGAAGGCGGGGTTAGAGGGCCGCGCACCCAAACTGGTTGCGCCCTTGGTGATGGATTCTAAAGTGGATATTGTGCGTCGCGCCATGGCGCTGGGGGTACCCATCGAGCACACTTGGTCGTGCTACCAGGGCGGGGCTGAGCCCTGTGGCCGCTGTGACTCTTGTCGGATTCGCGATCGCGCCCTGATTGATGCGGGCTACCCTGAGCTAGCCACACCGATCGGAAACCGATCCATCCGGCATCCTGAGTAATCCCAAATCCGAATCACATACCCCCGATTCCCAAAAGGCCACACCGTAGGGGCGAATGGCATTCGCCCAGGGGTATCGGGGGTGTACAGACAGGATTCAGTCTAAAGCCAGGGATCGCCCCATCCTTCCCTAACGCCCTTTAGGATAAAATGCTTGAACCCAGTAGCCAGTGGTAAAACACTTCCGGTAAGAGAAGCCCGCACCGTATGCTTGCATCGGTGTCAGGAGTACGTCACTGTTCTAACTGTGTCTCTCGGGGTAAGGTGACACAGTGTGATCAACCTGGTGTGATCAACCTGGTGTCATCAGTTTTGCGATAGTTGGCCCTGGGGTGCTGCTGCCCGTAGCCCAGGTCTGCCCCTCTGTCTGATTAACTTCCTGTACCCTCGCCTATGCCCTGGCCTCGAATAATTAGCGGACTCGTCGCCATTGTGGTGGCCCTGACCATGATTGGGCTGGGTGGCTGGTACTTTGCCCTCGGCTTTGGGGTGATTGTCTTTTTGGGTCAGCTCGAAATCTTTGCCCTCGTGCGTGCCAAGGGCATTTTGCCCGCCACCAAAACCACCCTGCTGGTGAGCCAGCTGGTGCTGATCACCGCCCACATTTCTCCCACCCTCTCCGATGCATTGCTGCCGCTGGGGGGCACGTTTATCTGTTTTTACCTGCTGTTTCAGCCCCAGGTGGCCACCATTGCCGATGTGGCGGCTTCGATTTTGGGCCTGTTCTACGGCGGCTACCTGCCCAGCTTTTGGATTCGGGTACGCGATTTGGGGGACGCCAGCACAGCCACCCTACCCCTGGGCGGCTACTGGCCCGACACCTGGCCCCCCACCCTAGAGGCTTTGCCCTACGGGCTGGTGGTGACCCTGCTGGCTTTTGCCTGTATCTGGGCGGCAGACATTGGAGCCTACACCGCCGGAAAAATGATTGGCCGCACCCCGCTGTCAAATATTAGCCCCAAGAAAACCGTAGAGGGGGCAGCCTTTGGCATGTTGGGCAGTACGGTGGTGGCCATTGTCGGCAGCTACTGGCTGCAATGGCCTTTTTGGCTCTTGACCGGGGCCGCCCTGGGCCTCATGATCGGCACCTCTAGCCTGCTGGGCGACCTGACCGAATCGCTGATGAAACGAGATGCCGGGGTCAAAGACTCTGGAGCCCTGATCCCCGGCCACGGCGGCATTTTAGACCGCACCGACAGCTATGTGTTTACGGGCGCGCTGGTGTACTTTTTTGTCACCCTGCTGCTGCCCACCCTGCCGGGGCGTTAGCGGCCCCGCATTTGCCAAAAGTTTAGCTCTTGGCGAATGCGATCGCGCTCTTGAGGCGGTGCAAATCGCAGCTGATGGCGCAGCTCACCGATCACCTGCCGCCGCTCACTCAAATTCTTCGGTTCCAT
The DNA here is from genome assembly GCA_007694115.1 of Leptolyngbya sp. DLM2.Bin27. Taxonomy (GTDB): domain Bacteria; phylum Cyanobacteriota; class Cyanobacteriia; order Phormidesmidales; family Phormidesmidaceae; genus Nodosilinea. Next base: position 9,798 of record RECJ01000250.1, read on the forward strand.
TGGTGCTTCTCCAAACTGTAGCGATGACTACAGTTTATCCGAGCCCATGGTATTGTTCCTGCGCCCTTACAATTCTTTGAATGTAGGGGCACAGCATGCTACGCCCCTACGGAGTTCCTGACTTGAGGGTCGGGCAGCTTGGTGGTAATCAGCGCCGCCGCCAGCACAAACACGCTCGATGCCCACAGACAGCCCACCAGGCCAAACCACAGGTAAAACAGGCCCGAAGTAATCGTGCCCAGCAGCCGCCCGCCCGAGTTGGCCATGTAGTAAAAGCCCACATTCAGCGTCACATCCTTGTCTTCGGTGTAGGCCAGCACCAGGTACGAGTGCACCGCCGAGTTAAAGGCAAACACCACACCAAACACAATCAGCCCACCCGTCACCGCAATGTCGCCCCGCACCCCCAACATCAGCGTCAGCGCAATCAGCGCCGGAATCGCCGTCAAAATCGAGGTCCAAAACAAAATTGTCTTAGCCTTGGGCACCACCTTGCCCGTGCTGTTTTTCCGCAGCAGCTGCGGGGCCAAAAACTGCACCATACCGTAGCCAATCACCCAGATGGCCATGTAGGTGCCCACCTGCATAAACGTCCAGCCCAGCACCTCGTACAAAAACACCGGCAGCGCCACCACAAACCACACATCCCGCGA
>RECJ01000164.1 GCA_007694115.1 Leptolyngbya sp. DLM2.Bin27
GCCTTCATCCTTCTGCCTTCATCCTTCTGCCTTCTGCCTTCATCCTTCATCCTTCATCCTTCTGCCCACTTGTCTTGCGTCTCTCCCTAGCCAGATGGTGAACCAGCCGAGATTGCCTAGGCTAAAGACATCGCATCGGGAAGCAAGATGAGCGTTCGTAATCGGATATTGGCTCTGGGCGCGGTTGTGTTGACCCTGGCTGTGACCCTGATTTTGTGGGCAACCAGTCTGACCTATGCCTCTGACGGCATCGACCCCACTGCGGTCGCCCCAGATATGGTTGACCCCAAGCAAAGCCAGCCGCTAGATCTAGACCAAGCCGCAGAGCGGGCAGAAGACCTCTCGGATGAGGTTTACCACGGGCTAGAGACCACCAAAAAAATTATTGGCAAAACCGAGGCCCGCAACCGGGCCATCGAGCAGGGCCGATCGACCGCCAGCGGCAAGCTAGAAGACCTAGCCGACCGCGCCCGCCAGGCTGAGAGCGTAAACGACCCAGTGCTGTCTGAAACCGATCAGCGCGTGCTGAAAAATATTTCTGAGTAGGCGGGCACGGGTGTCCCTGGGCTGGGGTTGGCCCCTGAGGTGAAGCCAAGGTTTCACCCGTGAGCAATGCCAAAGCTGGCGCACATCACTCCGATCCAGCCCCTGGCCAGAGCGATTGTGTCCTTGGGTAACTAGCCAAGAAAATATCTCACTAACGAGTTGTTCTATAGGCAGGGGTAAACGGTTGTTTGCCCAATGCAGGGAAATTCTTTTCGAGAAATAACCTAGGTAGCTGAGTCCAATACCAAATCCGAATTCCCTGCCCCCGATGGCCAATCGGCCAACCTGTAGGGGCGAACGGCGGTTCGCCCAGGGGTCTCGGGGATAGCCAAGCAGGACTCGGTATAATTCGTTGTGAGCAAGGGTTTTGACGGCTGGGTTGACGGCTTGTGGTTAACGAGTTGTACCGTAAACCCGGCACCCTACAGCCCTCATCGTCTTCTACGTGATTGTGCCCCCCCTATTTATCCCCTATTGATCAAGGGGTACAGCGCCTTTTAGTAAACGCCGCAAGAAATGGATGTGAAACCAGCTAACCCCGTTGATCTGGCGGCCTACGTCGAGGCCATGGCCCAGGTGCTAGATCTGACTATCCCCGACGAGATTAAACCGGGGGTGGTGGCCAATATGGAGCACATTTGGGCGATCGCTCAACCCGTCCTCACCTTCCCCTTGACCGACACCGTCGAAAGCGCCGCCACCTTTGAGCCATGACCCAACCGCCCGATGCCCTGCCCCTGGCCGCTGCCGTCAAAGCTCGGCAGCTTTCGGCCTCCACTGCACTGGAGGCAACGCTGGCGGCTATTGCCCAGCGCCATCTAGCGCTCAACTGCTTTACCCAGGTGACGGCGGATCGGGCGCGATCGCAAGCCCAGACCATTGACCACAGCATTGCCGTTGGCCAAGACCCCGGCCCCCTGGCGGGCGTGCCCTTCGCGGTCAAAAATCTGTTCGACATCGAGGGTCTTACCACCCTTGCCGGGGCCAAGCTCAACCAGGGCAATCCCGCCGCCGCCCAGGATGCCACCGTCATTACCCGCCTCCAGCAGACCGGGGCGGTGCTGGTCGGGGCGCTCAATATGGACGAGTACGCCTACGGCTTTGTCACCATCAACGCCCACTTTGGCACCACCCCCAACCCCCACGACCCCAGCCGCATGGCGGGCGGGTCTTCGGGTGGGTCGGCGGCGGCGGTGGCGGCGGGGCTGGTGCCCTTTACCCTCGGTTCCGACACCAATGGCTCGATTCGCGTGCCCGCCTCGCTGTGCGGGGTGTACGGCCTCAAGCCCACCTACGGGCGGCTGTCGCGGGCGGGGGCGTTTTTGTTTTCGAGCAGCTTAGACCATGTGGGGCCGTTGGCCCGATCCCTGGCCGACCTCGCCGTTGTCTACGACGTCATGCAGGGGCCAGACCCCGCTGACCCGGTCTGTACCCAACGGCCCCCGGCCCCCGTCACCGCTGCCCTCACCCAGGGCATTGATGACCTGCGGATTGCCCAGCTGGGCGGCCACTTTGAGCGGGGCATGGAGCCGCTGGTGCGAAGCGTGTTGACCGACGTACTCCACACCCTAGAGGTCACTAACCGGGTAGAGTTTCCGGAAACCCACCGGGCGCGGGCGGCGGCCTATATCATCACCGCCTGCGAGGGCAGCCAGCTGCACCTAGAGCGCCTGCGCCAAGACCCGATGGCCTTTGACCCGGCAACCCGCGATCGCTTTCTGGCCGGAGCCATGCTCCCCGCCGCCTGGTATGTGCAGGCCCAGCGATTGAGAAGGTGGTACCGCGATCGCGTCCGCGAAATCTTCCAGCACTACGACGTGCTGATCGCCCCCACTACCCCCTGCGTCGCTCCCCCCCTTGACCAGACCACGCTCGAAATCGATGGCGACACCTACCCGCTGCGCCCTCACCTGGGCTTCTACACCCAGCCCCTCTCGTTTATTGGCCTGCCTGTGTTGTCGGTGCCCATTCACCGCCCCGGTCAACTCCCGGTCGGCATTCAGCTGATCGCCGCCCCGTACCAGGAGGCGAAGTTGTTTCGAGTGGCAGCGGGGTTGGGGATTGGGCGGGTAGGTGGGTAGGTGGACACCCACATCACCCACTCACCCACATCACCCACTCACCCACATCACCCCCCCCATCACCTCACTCACTCTCCAACATCAGCCGCGCCTCTTGCAGTCGCTCTAAGTGGTTGTCTTCTAGCACGGGGTAGGCGAGGTCTAAAGATGCCAGCTTTTGCTCAATCAAACTGGCTACCGCCAGGCGGGTAAACCACTTGTGGTCAGCCGGAATCACGTGCCAGGGTGCCCAGTCGGTGCTGGTGTGGGTGAGGGCGGCTTCATAGGCGATGCGGTAGTCGTTCCAGTGGCCCCGCTCTTTGGCATCGGCGACGGAAAATTTCCAGTTTTTATCGGGGCGATCAATGCGACCCAGAAAGCGCTGCTTTTGCTCTTCCTTGGACACATTGAGAAAGAACTTCATCACCACAATGCCGTTGTTGGTCAGGTATTTTTCAAAGTTGTTGATGTCTTCAAACCTCTGCGCCCAGATGTGCTCACCCCTAAGGCTGTCGGGCAACTGCTGCTGGTCAAGGATAGCCGGATGCACCCGCACGATCAGCACCTCTTCGTAGTAGGAGCGGTTGAACACGCCGAGCTTGCCCCGCTCGGGCAGGGCTTTGCTGGCCCGCCACAGGTAGTCGTGGTCGAGTTCTTCGCTGGAGGGCTGCTTAAAGCTCACCACGTGGCACCCCTGGGGGTTGACGCCCGACAGCACATTTTTGATGGTGCTGTCTTTGCCCGCCGCATCCATCGCCTGAAAAATCAGCAGCAGGGCGTAGGTATTTTGGGCGTAGAGTACATCTTGGTGGCGGGCCATCTGCTTTACGGTCTGCTTCAGCAGTTTTTTGGCTTGCTTTTTTTTAAAATCGCCGGTAAACCCGGGGTCAAAGAGGGCGAGGTTGGCCTTGTCACCAGGCTCAACCCGCATAGCATCTGGATTCAGGGCTGCCAGCAGAGATTCAAAGTCCATAGGATAGTTAGATAGGGCGTCTCTTTCAGGTAAACGTGTTTTAGGGTGAGTTAACCGAGGCTTAATAAACGTTTAGGGTGCATGGGTCGGTTGTTTTGTGGGGTTGAGGATGTATGGCGGGGGCTTATTTTAGCGGTTGTGCGGTGTGGGCGTTTAGGGAGTGGGTGGGGGAGTTTTACCCCAAGGGCAGCAAGGCGGGAGATTTTTTGCGGCTGTACTGCGATCGCATGACCACCGTTGAGGGCAACACCACCTTCTACTCCATGCCCGACGCCAAAACCATCGATCGCTGGGCCGCCACCATGCCGCCCGGCTTTCGCTTTTGCCCCAAGCTGCCCCGCGCCTTTTCGCACCAGGGCAAGCTGGTGCCGTGGATTGAAGACGCCCATCGGTTTCTGCAAACCCTGACGCCCCTGGGTGAAAATCTCGGCCCGCTGTTCATTCAGCTGCCGCCCACCTACAGCCCCGATCAAAGGGGCCAGCGGGCGAGAATTTCTCGCCCGCTGGCCCCGGCAAACCCACCCGATCGCGGTAGAAGTGCGCCACCTCGACTGGTTTGCCGAACCCCAGGCCACCCGCCTCAACCAAATGCTCACCAGCCTAGGCGTGGGCCGGGTGCTGCTCGACACTCGCCCGATCTACGACTGCATCGACACCCCCGACGACGACCCCCAGATCGGCTCAGAGCGCAAAAAACCCAGGGTGCCGCTCCAGCCTGAGGTGACGGCCCCCTTCACGATCATTCGCTACATCAGCCACCCCGATCTGGCCTACAACCAGCCCTATTTTGATGAGTGGGTGCCTCGGCTGCACCAGTGGCTAGGGTTGGGCACCGACGTTTATTTTTTTGCCCACTGCCCCCAGGAGGCCCGATCCCCTGCGGTAGCCCGGGAGGTTTACCACCGCCTCCAGCAGGCCGGAGCCGATCTGCCCGAGCTGCTGTGGGATAGGGCTGAAAAACAGAGGGCCGAGGCAGATGATGCCTCAGCCCAGCTCAGTTTGTTCGGATGATAGTTTTTCTCTTAGAGCCCTATTCCTCGACCAATCTGGTCGGCACAGGGGCCAGCTTTTAGTCGTTCTCCCAGTCCTCGCGGCCCATCAGGTCGCCGATGCGATCGCGCAGCAAAAAACCCGAAGACTCTAGCTCGACCTCGACCAAGACCCACTCCCGCGCCGGGATGTGGCGGCAGAGGGTGTAGATGGGCTGCTGACGACTAACAACACCCTTCTGAACCAGCTGACGAGCTTCGTCACGGATGATGTCGATAGAATAGTGGAGGGACTGTAGCATGCCTAAAACCCAGTAACAACGACGAGCTGCACAAGACATTTGTCAAATAAGCCAGACAAGAATCTTTAGATTCCGTATCCCAGTTTACTGATGGTTTTTAGGATTTGGCTAGCAGCTCTCGCTTATTCTCACCTTAATCTTTTGGCCATGCCATTAACAAATGCTGTAATTTTCTAGGGCGTTGCTCTACAGACTATTGCTGATTCGCAATGTGATTGATTGATTCCGTCGGGCTAATCTCCTAAGGTGGGCAAGGGCCGATTGCCTTCCGATCGCCCTTGGAACAGCGCTTGAGACCTACTCGTTGACGATGACCAAACAACTCATTCTCTTTCGCCATGGCAAATCTAACTGGGATGCCAGCTACGGGCGCGATCGCGATCGACCCGTAGCCGAGAGAGGCATAGCCGCCGCCCAGATCATGGGCAAGCTGCTGGCGACAGCGGGCAAAGTGCCCGATTTTGCCATCACTTCGGCGGCGGTGCGGGCCCGCACCACCCTAGAGCTAGCCCATGCCGCTGGCGACTGGGGTTGCCCCACCGCCGTCACCGATGACCTCTACGAAGCCTCGATCGATCAGGTGCTAGAGGTGATTCATCAGGTGCCCGACCACCACCGATCGCTCATGCTGGTCGGGCATCAACCCACCTGGTCTGACGCGGTGTCATATTTTATCGGCGGCGGTGCTGTGGCCATGCCCACCGCCGCCATGGTTTGCCTTGAGTTTGAGGTCGCCACCTGGTCCCAGGTCGACTATGGTCGGGGCACCCTGCTGTGGCTGCTGCCCCCTCGGCTATTTACCTGATATCGACTGGCAGCACCATAGCAACCCTGGCTGAGGGTGTCAGGTGCTAGGTCTTAGGTTTCAGGAATGGTTGGCCGACGCCGCAGAGTTCTGGTCTCGACCCCTAAAAGAATTTCAGTATATTGAAAGCAGCAGACTGAACGCAGAGTTTGAACTCGGTGGTGCGATGACGGCAGCGGTGATCAGACAGCAGGGGTTTCTAGAGACTAACGGCCTGAGCCTGCATTACGTCAGCCAGGGCCAGGGGCCGCTGATGCTGTTTTTGCACGGCTTTCCAGAATTTTGGTACTCCTGGCGGCATCAGCTCGACTTGTTTGCGGCCCACTATACCTGCGTGGCCCTCGATCTGCGGGGCTACAACGACAGCGACAAACCCCAGGGGCCAGGGGCCTATCGCCTTGATGTGCTGGTCGAAGATGTGCGAGGCACCCTAGCAGCCCTGGGCCACGATCAGGTGACGTTGGTGGGCCACGACTGGGGCGGGGCGATCGCCTGGGCCTTTGCCTACGCCTATCCTGAGCTGCTTGAGTCGCTGATCGTGATGAACATTCCTCACCCGGCCAAGTTTGTCGAGGGGCTGCGCACCCCCCAACAGCTGCTAAAAAGCTCGTACATTGGGCTGTTTCAGCTGCCGCTGCTGCCTGAGTTCCTGCTGCAAGCGGGTGACTACTGGCTGATCGAGCAGATCTTGCAGGGCATGGCCATCGACAAAACCACCTTTAGCGATGCCGACCTGCGGGCCTACAAAACCGCTGCGGCTAAGCCCGGTGCCCTTACCGCCATGCTCAACTACTACCGCGCCATTGCCCAGAGCGACTGGTGGCGGCAGTCTTGGGGGGTGCTCGAAGTGCCGACGCTCCTGATTTGGGGCGAAGACGATGCCGCCCTGGGCAAAGAACTCTCCGTTGGCACCGAAGACTACGTCAGCAACCTGCGACTGCGCTACATCCCCCAATGCAGCCACTGGGTGCAGCAAGAAAAACCCCACCAGGTGAATGCTCTCATGGCTGAGTTTCTAGGCCTTTAAAAGATCCCTGGAAAAGAAGATACCCCATGTAGGGGCGCAGGGCCTGCGCCCTCAGGAGAAAGCAAAATTCTGCGGTATTTTTGTGGTCAGAATTGGCCTTAACTCCCTATCCCTATGCCCCGATCACAGGTTAGCGGTGAGTGGGCAGAGGCAGGGATCTGGGCATTCTGGGCTTGCCCCCGATTGGATTGCCGCTGCTATGCGCGTGCTTGTGCTCAGCCACACCTACATCGTCGACCTCAACCGCGAAAAGCTGCGCGCCCTGGCCCAGCTTTCGCCCGATCTAGAGGTGGTGGTGGGGGTGCCCCGACGCTGGCGGCCCGGCGGGGTGCAAAATCGGCTGATTGTCTCAGAGCCCCTGCAAGCGGGCAACTTTCGGGTGCAGCCCCTGGGCCATCTGAGCCAAAACCACCAGGGCTTGCTCACCTTTGGCCCTGGGCTAGTGGGGCTGCTCAAAACCTTTCGACCCCAGGTGATCCAGGTTGAGCAAGGTTCTAGGGCGCTGGCCTATGCCCAGACCATTACCCTCAACCGCCTGCTGAAATTAAACGCTAAAAATGTCTTTTTTACCTGGTGGAACCTGCCCTACCAGCTCAAATTTCCAGTCTCGGTGCTAGAGGCTTACAACCTGCGCCACAGCCACGGTCTGGTGGTGGGCAACCAGGACGGAGCTAATATTCTGCGCGATCGCGGCTACCGCGCCCCCTACCGGGTCATGCCCCAGCTCGGCGTCGACGAAACCCGGTTTCGCCCTCAGCCCCAGCCAGATCTAGCTGCGTCCCTGGGTATCTCCAGCGACGCCTTTGTGGTGGGCTACTGCGGGCGCTTTGTCAAAGAAAAAGGGCTGCTTACCCTCGGCGAGGCTCTAGGTACTCTGCGCCACCTGCCCCAGCCCTGGGTGTGGCTGCTGGTGGGCCGGGGCGCATTGCGCGATCGCATTCAAACCCAGGCCGACCGGGCCGGTATCGGCGATCGCCTGCGCTGGGTCACCGACATTGCCCACGACCAGGTGCCCCGCTACATCAACCTGATGCACACCCTGGTGCTGCCCTCTGAGACCACTGACAGCTTCAAAACCCTCACCGCCCAGGGCTGGAAAGAACAATTTGGCCATGTGCTGATCGAAGCCATGGCCTGCGCCGTCCCCGTGATCGGCTCCGACTCCGGCGAAATTCCCCATGTCATCGGCGACGCTGGCCTGGTGTTTCCCGAGGGCAATGCCCCTGCCCTCGCCGACCACCTGCGCCTGCTGATGGCAGATGCCACCCGTCGCCAGGAGCTAGCTCAGGCAGGGTACCACCGCGCCATGGGCAGCTATACCAACCGAGCGCTGGCAAAGCAGCTGCTGAAGTTCTACGAAGAAATTGGAGTAAAGAAATCAAAGTAGTCGAGTTTTAAGGCGGCTTCTGGAAAATAGTTTCCCCAATGGTGGGCAGTGCCCACCTACAGCTGGAGTTCTACTCCAAATCCTGGACCCTATCCCCCCCAACCCGTCGCTCACCCACCCCACCCACTTCCCCCATGCGCGTTCTCCAAATCATTCCCTCCATCTCCCCGGTCTACGGCGGCCCCAGCCAGATGGTGCGGGGCTTTGCCCAGGGGCTAGCAGCGGCGGGGGCCGAGGTGACGATTCTCACCACCAACGCCAATGGAGATTCTGGTCAATTGCCCCTGGCGGTTCCCCTTGGCCTGCCCCTGCCGGAAGAAAACTACACCGTGCGCTACTTTGCCTGCTCGCCCTGGCGGCGGTACAAATTTTCCCTGGGGCTGCTGAGGTGGCTTTCCCAGCACGCCTACGAGTATGACCTGGCCCACATTCACGCCCTGTTTTCGCCCCTGAGCACGGCGGCGGCGTGGGCGGCGCGGCGACGGGGTTTACCCTACGTGCTGCGGCCCCTGGGCACCCTCGACCCAGCCGATCTTCAGAAGAAAAAACGGCTTAAGCAGCTCTATGGGCGTCTATTAGAGGCCCCTAACCTGGCCGGGGCGGCGGCGCTGCACTTCACCAGCCCGATCGAAGCGGCGGTGTCCCATCGGTTTGGGGTAACGACGACCGACTGGGTGATTCCCCTCGGTGTGCAGCCTCCGCCAGCGGTGACTGTGGCAGAGCGCCAGCAAATTTTGGTGCAGCTAGGCATACCGCTCGATCGCCCCATCGTGCTCTATCTCTCCCGCCTAGATCCTAAAAAAGGGCTAGATCTGCTGCTGCCTGCCCTAGAGCAACTCGCGACCCAAGGTCTAGACTTTCATTTGGTGCTGGCGGGGGGCAATCCCCAAGACCCGGCCTATGAGCAGGCGATCGCCCGGCAGGTCAAGGCTGGGGTTTTAGGCGATCGCACGTCCCTAACCGGCTTTGTCACTGGCCCCACCAAAGCGGCCTTGCTACAGGCTGCCGACCTGTTTGTGCTGCCCTCGTACTATGAAAACTTTGGCATTGCTGTGGCCGAGGCCATGGCAGCGGGGGTGCCGGTGGTGGTGTCAAAGGGGGTCTACATCTGGCCCGACATTGCGGCCAGCGGCAGCGGCTGGGTGTGTGAACTCACCGTCGAGGGGTTGGCCCAGAGTCTGATCGAGGCGCTCACAGACCCACACCAGCGGCAGATTCGGGGGCAGCAGGCCCAGGTTTATACTAAAGGGTGTTACGAATGGGGTGCGATCGCGCACCAGACCCTAGCCGCCTACGAGACGGTGATCTCTCAGTCACCGACCCGCAGCTTGATTGCTTAGCGTACCTTTAGCACACCTCAAATTACCTTAAATTACTGATTACCAGCGTCCATTACTCGTCGGAGTGTCATCATCCGCACCCCCGGTCTTTGGGGAAACGGTGTATAAGGATATGTGTAAGTAAGTTAAGATACCCGGTAAAGTTTTCGCCCTTTCGAGGAAAATTTAAACACAGAGCGAGATCTATCCCCAACCACCGCCGAGTTACAGGTCAACCTCCCATGCTTCAGGATCCAAAAGCTGTCCGGTACTATCAGCGAATCACCGATGCCTTCGTTGATCAATGGAACCGGGGCTATCGCACCAGCGAGCTACGCCTCTACCTAGAAGGCTATCTAGCCGCCCTCCGCCACTCCGACGCCCTCGAACCCTACTTAGTTCACCGGCTCGAAGAAGACACCATTCGCTATCTCAACGACCCGTCAAACTTCGTCATCCCCATGCCCGAACCCGAAATTTATTGACGCGACCTGCCGCTGATTTGCCTCAGCGGTTTTTTTGACGCTGCATAGCCCAGTCTGTAGCCGTGGGCCTCGGGGGCTGTCGTAGGGGCAAACGGTTGTTCGCCCCAGGCAGGGAAGTGCCTTTCGAGCAATACCCTAGTTAAGTCGCCAGACCAGGCTCTCATACCACATCCGAATTCCCTACCCCTGCTTGCCAATCGACCAACCTGTAGGGGCAAACGGCGGTTCGCCCAGGGGTATCGGGGGTAGCCATGCAGGATTCGGTATCATCTCCTCAGGAGAGAGCCCTGCGCTAGCCTTGGTAAACAGCTAACAAAGTAAACAACTAACAAAACAGCTCCTGCCCTAGGGCAGGAGCTGTTTTAATTTAACCCTCTCGGGCTGGCCTCAACCTTAGTCGAGGTCAGTCATTGCTAGCACGGGTTCAGACTCGCGATCGATACCTTTCTCAAAGCCTGCCTCAGCCGCGCGAGCGCGACCAGCATGCCAGAGGTGGCCGATCAGGAAGAAAAAGCCCAGGACAAAGTGAGAGGTCGACAGCCACTG
>RECJ01000236.1 GCA_007694115.1 Leptolyngbya sp. DLM2.Bin27
TAGCCCTGCTCGTAGAGGTTTTGGGCCACCCGCATGGTGTCGCGGGCCGAGAGCCGCAGCTTGCGGTTGGCCTCCTGCTGGAGGGTCGAGGTGGTGAAGGGGGGCGAGGGTTTGCGGGTGTTGGGCCGCTCTTCTAGGCTGCTGACAGTCCACACGCCTTCCTGGAGGCGAGTTTGCAGCTCGTGGGCCCGAGCCTCGTCGAGCAGCACTACCTGGCGGCCCTCGGCTACACGACCCGTGGCTTCGTCAAAATCGCTGCCGTTGGCCAGGCGGGTGCCGCCCAGGGAGTAGAGCTTGGCCTCAAAGGCGTTTTTGTCTTTGAGTAGACTGGCCTTGAGATCCCAGTAGGAGCCTCGACGGAAGGCGCGGCGCTCTTGCTCGCGCTTGACCACTACCTTGACGGCCACCGACTGCACCCGACCCGCCGAGAGACCCCCAGCGATTTTTTTCCACAGCAGCGGCGATAGGGTGTAGCCCACCAGGCGATCTAAGATGCGCCGAGTCTCTTGGGCGTGGACGAGCTGGCTGTCGATGTCGCGGCAGTTGTCGAGGGAGGCTTGGATCGCCTCTTGGGTGATTTCGTGGAACACCATGCGCCGGGTCGGCACCTTGGGGTTGAGCACCTGGAGCAGGTGCCAGCTGATGCTCTCGCCTTCGCGGTCTTCGTCAGTGGCTAGCAGCAGTTCGTCGGCGTTCTTGAGGGCGTCCTTGAGGGTTTTGACGACCTTTTTTTTGTCGCTGGGGACGATATAGAGCGGCGCAAAGTCGTCGTCGGGATTGACGCCAAGCTGCGCCCACTTTTCACCTTTGACGTTGGCGGGAATCTCGCTGGCTGAGCGGGGCAGATCGCGGACGTGCCCCATGGAGGCCTCAACCCGATAGCCCGCCGGCAGGTAGTTGCGAATCGTTTTGGCCTTGGTAGGAGACTCGACAATGACAAGGGTTGACATAGGGCTGCTGGCGCTGGGGGATATTGGTTGGCAATCGCGGTGGGGCTCTTCTTAAACCTACAGGTTTAGTCTTCCAATCTACAGCAGGGCTTGATGGCCCATCCTGTAGATTTTTTGATCTGTAGATCGCTTTTACAGCAGGGCCTGATGGCTCATCTTATAGATTTTTGATCGATCTGTAGATCGCTCTACACAGTTTTGGCAGGTACAACGGCCAGTTAATCAACACTGTACTGCACACCTACCGAACTGCCAGGGCCAATCACCATGAAAATTTAACCATTGGGGTTGGCTACTCTGAAGCTACCCAAAAATTGGCTAGCTGTACAAATAGACCATGCTGGTAGACCATTCTGGCAGCCATTGTCTAGAATCTGCCCAGGGCCGGGCCGAGGGAGGGAGCTTCTGGAGGGAGGTGTGCGATCGCACTGCGATCAGCCCTCGGCCCGCCCTAGGGCACCCAATCCCCCCTGCGCTCAGCTACTATGGGGCGGCTGGCGATCTACGCCAGGGCTGCTCATTGCGCCTTGGCCCCTGGTCACGGCACGGCCAAACTGGTACGGTTAGAAATAATTTCGCGGAAAGAAACCCATGGATCTCGTCAACCTCGGGGCCCAGCTCAACGCTGGAACTATCTGGCCAGAGGCCGTTCTGCTGGTCACGATTTTGGTGATTTTGGTGGGCGATCTGATTCAGGGTCGTTCATCCTCAGCCTGGACGCCCTACGCCGCCATCGCGGGCGGTCTGGGGGCGGTGGTGGCCCTGGTATTGCAGTGGTCAATGGCTAACCCCATCGGCTTTTTAGGAGCCTTTAACGCCGACGACTTGAGCATTGTCTTTCGCGGCATTATCGCCCTCTCGGCGGTGGTGACCGTGCCCATGGCGATTCGCTATGTGGAGCAGTCGGGCACGTCGCTGGCCGAGTTTTTAGTGATCTTGCTCACCGCTACCCTGGGGGGCATGTTCCTCTCGGGGGCCAGCGAGCTGGTGATGATTTTTGTCGCCCTAGAGACCCTGAGTATTTCGTCGTACCTGCTGACCGGCTACATGAAGCGCGACCCCCGCTCCAACGAGGCGGCGCTAAAGTATTTGCTGATTGGCGCGGCCAGTTCGGCCATCTTTCTCTACGGGTCGTCGCTGCTGTACGGGCTGTCGGGCGGGGAGACTAGGCTGGGTGCGATCGCAGCCAACATCGTCAGCGACGGCACCGAGGCCCCCATTGGCCTGGTGGTCGCCCTGGTGTTTGTGATTGCCGGTATCGCCTTTAAAATTGCCGCCGTGCCCTTTCACCAGTGGACCCCCGACGTGTACGAGGGGTCACCTACGCCCGTGGTGGCGTTTTTGTCGGTGGGGTCTAAGACCGCAGGCTTTGCCCTGGCGATTCGCCTGCTGGTGACGGCCTTTCCGCTGGTGTCGGAGCAGTGGCACTTTGTGTTTACCGCCCTGGCGATTCTCAGCATGGTGCTGGGCAACGTGGTGGCCCTGGCCCAGACCAGTATGAAGCGTCTGCTGGCCTACTCTTCCATTGGTCAGGCCGGGTTCTTGATGATCGGCCTGGTGGTGGGCACCGACGCGGGCTACGCCAGCATGCTCTACTACCTGTTCATCTACCTGTTTATGAACCTGGGCGGCTTTACCTGCGTGATTTTGTTCTCGCTGCGCACCGGCACCGACCAGATCAGCGAATACGCTGGCCTCTACCAGAAAGACCCGCTGCTGACCCTGGGCCTGAGCATCTGCCTGCTGTCCCTGGGGGGCATTCCGCCCATGGCCGGGTTCTTTGGCAAAATCTATATCTTTTGGGCGGGCTGGCAGGCCGGAGCCTATGGCCTAGTGCTAGTGGGTCTCGTCACCAGCGTGATCTCGATCTACTACTACATCCGCGTGATCAAGATGATGGTGGTCAAAGAACCCCAGGACATGTCCGATGTGGTCAAGAATTACCCCGCTATCCGCTGGGATTTGCCCGGTCTGCGCCCCATGCAGGTCAGCCTGATTTTGGCGGTGGTCGCCACTTCCCTGGCGGGCATCTTATCCAACCCGCTGTTTACCATCGCCAACAACGCCGTCCTTCAGACCCCCATGCTGCAACCTCCGGTGGCCCAAGTAGCCGTCAAGCCGGTTGCTGGTACAAGTCAGAATTAACCTCGGAGGGCAAACGGTCGTTTGCCCTGGGGCTTAGGTGGGGCTGGGCTGGCTGGGGACAGGGGTAGGCAGCCCCGAGAACAGTGACTTGGGCTTGCCATGGTCGGGGTAGGCGGCCAGGGCCAGCAGCAGGCGGCTGTGGGTACGACCATCGTCGAGGATGGAAAAACTCATTTCGCCCCCGAGCTGATCGACCAGTATTTTGCAGATGGCCAGGTGTAGCCCCGGTGGCCTATCGAGGGGAGAGGGGGCTAGCACGTCGAGGGGGTGGCCTTGGTTGAGATCTTCGATCAGCTGATGGGGGCAGTCGCCGTTGTCGGTGATCGACAGCTCGACCCAGTCGAGGCTGATCACCCGGCACCAGAGGTCAATTCGCCCCCCCACGGGGGAACGGTTGCAGGCGGCGGCCATGACCTCGTAGAGAATCAGCTCGAGCTTGAGCATATCGCCCCTCAGCACTACGTTGCTCTCGTTGTGCACCTTAGACCAGAGCTGGCGGGTCTCTAGAATGGGGTTGACCCGCTCAATCAGCCGATTGAGCAGACTGATCAGGGGCATCGTCTGCTGCTGGTTGTGCAGCTGCCAGCGCTCGCCCACCAGCACCGCCTCAGCGGTTTCCATGACGGTGGCAAGCTGGGTGTGTAACAGCTGTAGCTCATTGCCCAGGGTGCTTTCCTTGCCCCGCAGGTGATCGATATCTTGGGCCAGCTTGCCCAAGGTGCGGTAGAGATCTTCGAGCCGATGGTGCTTGTACCAGTTGAGGTTTTCTAAATCTTGACGCTGCTGGGTGAGCATGGCGCTCATGGTCAGGTGCCGCCGTGACCAGGCCAGCTGACTGATCAGCAGCTTAAAAATGGTCAGGTGGTGGTTGGCCCACTGGTGGTGGGCCGGAGATATAGCCACGGCTACGCCAGTCACCGCATGGGAAGGCGCGGTGCGCAGGGCGGTGATCAGCAGGCGGCTGCCCGCCGGGGCCATTAGCCAGGCGGCGGTCTCTGGCGGCAGCTCATCCACCGTGAGGGGCAGCATGCCGTCGGTTTGTAGCGCCCAGTTGATAATGGCGTCAGAGCTGACGGCAATGGCTTGATCGCTATGGCTCCGGATGCTGTTGTCTTGGCTAACCATTTGGGTAACGGTGGCGGTGTGCCCCCCGGCGGGCCAGCTGACCAGCAGCACCGCAGAGCTTTGCAGCAGCTGCATGACGTGCTGGAGGGTGACTTCCTCAAGCTGGTTGGGTTGCAGCCCTTTGTGAAGCGCCTGTAGCCCCCACTGAATTGACTCGTAGATATGCTGCTGTTGGTCGAGCTGGCGCTGGAGCTGCCACTGGTGCAAAATGACGCCGATTTGCCGAGACACTGCCTCAAACAGCGACTGTTCGGTAGAGGTCCACTGGCGGCTGATGCGATCGCAGATCAGCACCAGCCCCTCTGGGGCATTGCCGGGGGCCACATTGCTCACCAGTAGCGAGTGGGCCTCTAGCTCTAGCAGGTGAGGCTGCCAAGCCATCAGCTTGAGATCGTGGGGCAGACTAGCAATGCTGATCGGCGACGGGCTGCGTTCTAGCATTTGCCAATCGACATCGCTGAGGCAGGGCCACAGCAGCGGCACCGCCCGAGGGCGACTGGCCTGACTCTGAAAACAGAGGTCATAGCCGTTGCGATCGGGGTTGAACAGCAGCACAAAAAATTGCTGAATAGCCAGACGGTCTTGCAGCACCGTAGCGCAGGTTTGCAGGGTGTGGTTCCAGTCAACATCGCCGTGAATGCCCTGGATAATGCCGGTGGTCAGATGCTCATCGAGCTGGCTTTGGCGACTACTTTCGCGGCTGACGGCACCGGGCATCGCCAGGCTAAGCAGTTGCGCCGCGCCAATCACAAACTGCTTTTCGGCCTCTTTCCACAGCCGGGGGACATTGCCCTCCACCGAGATAAAGCCCATCAGATCGCCCTGGTGGTTGATCGGGGCGATCAAGATCGCCTGGGCGTGAATATGCTGCAACAGGCGATCAGAGACAACCGCCTTGAGCGCCCCCTGGCTTTCTCCAACCACCACGAGCTGCTGGTTGCACAGCGCCTGGTAGAGCCCGCGCACCTCGTCTACCGCAATGCGGGCGTTGGGATCGGCCCCTGGGGCCACCGCATGCAGCGCCAGGGCGGGCATACGCTGCCAAAAATAGTTGCCCTTGGGCTCAAACCAAAACACTCGGCTGCGGTGGGGCGAGATAAATCCCTGAATCTCGCGCAGCACCTCCTTGAGCTGGCTGTCGATATCGGGCAGGTCGCCCAGGCTGCCAATTAGCGACAGCAGCGGCTGCCCTATGCGCTTAACCTGCTGACGCTGCTGTTCGGCCTCAAAGTGGTGCAGCGCCTCAGCCAGCTCGCCGACGACAATGGCTAGGTATGAGCGCTCGCCCAACGAGGCACTCTTGCCCCAGTCGGGGGAAGCCAGCACCAGCAGGCCAAAGCACACCTCTTGGTACTTAATGGGAAAAATAATGGCGCTTTGCAGGGCCAGCTGCTTGGCAATGGTGCCCCACTCCCCAGCCCGAATTTCGTTTTGCAGGTCGGCCACAACCAGGGGGCGCTGCTGAATCACCACCTGCTCCATCACATCGCCAGGGGTGAGGTTGATCACGGTGCGAATCGATTGCATCTGAGTCGGGCTGTGGCAGCCCTTAGTCAGCAGGCGATGGTTGCTGCGATCGTAGCGACCCACCCAGGCCACCTCAAAATCTAGCTCCTGGTGCACATGGTCTAGGGCCAGGGTCAGGGCTGCTTCAGGCGTGGTGGTGCTCCGTAGCGCCTTGAGCAGGCGCGACAGCACCATGATTTTTTGGTCGTGCCGATCGTGGGGGGAATCGTTCGCTCGCGATTGCGCCATTGGCGTAACAATCTCCTCTGTAGCAGAAAAAGGGCTATACAAATCTACGCCAAGGGCCAAGTTTGACCCTGCGTTTGCCCCCAGGCCTAGCCCAGGGCAATGACCCGACCGAACCCGGCTGGGTTTGACGAGTGACCCATAACCCCCGGGCCATAGCGGCGTGATTGTTGTAGACTCCACCCAGATCTGCTCAGTGGTCTTGAGCGGCCTCCCCGGGCTGCTTTAATAAAAGAGAGCCGTCATTGGTGGCCCCTGATGGGAGCCAGTTAGGGCTGGTCTGTGATCACCACAGCACCTGTTCTCTAAGACCGCTGTTTTCTAAGACCGCTGATCGTTGTCATTACCTGGCGTGCTCCGTGGTGTAATTGGCCACCGGCACAACGCCTGTAGCCTGAATATCAGTTTACCCTGCCCGTTGTTTGCATTCACTAATACAGTCTGTGAAAGATCCCTACCGTCTGGTTGTGCGCCCGCTGCTGTTCCACGGCATGAAGCTTGACCCAGAGTTTGCTCACCGTCGGGCCATGAATCTGTTGAGCTGGCTGGGTCAGCCGGGGAAAACGGCGATGGCGGCTCAGACCCGTCCGTGGCTGCGATCGCAGTTTTGCCTCGACGACCCGCGCTTGGTACAGACCTGTTGGGGCCAACTGTTCTCCAATCCGCTGGGGCTGGCGGCGGGCTTTGACAAAGATGGTGAAGCCGCCCTAGCCTGGCCCCTGCTGGGTTTTGGCTTCGCCGAACTGGGCACCGTGACTCGCCACGGCCAGCCGGGCAACCCCCAGCCCCGTCTATTTCGCCTGGTGCCCGATGAAGCGGTGCTCAACCGCATGGGCTTTAACAACCACGGGGCCGCCGCCCTGGCGGAGCGTCTGGGAGCCTACTGGCCGACAGAGCGGCCCGCCATCCCCATCGGCATCAACCTGGGCAAGTCGAAGCTGACCGATCTGGCCGAAGCCGCTGACGACTATCGGTTTAGCTTTCAGCAGCTCTATGCCTACGGCGACTACTTTGTGGTGAATGTGTCGTCACCCAATACGCCGGGGCTGAGGTCGCTGCAAGCCGCCGACCAGCTCGGCCCGATTTTAGCCGCCCTGCAGGAAGAAAACCCAGACGACAAACCCATACTGGTCAAAATTGCCCCGGATCTAGACTGGCCCGACATCGACGCAGTGATTGATCTGGCCCAGGCCTACGGCCTAGCGGGCATCATTGCCACCAACACCACCATTGCCCGGCAGGGGCTCAAAACCCAGACCCTGGTGCAAACCGGCAATCGAGTCGACGAAGAGGCGGGGGGCATCAGCGGCGCGCCCCTGCGGCAGCGATCTACGGCGGTGATCCACTACATCTACAAGCGCACCGGGGGGAGTTTGCCCATCGTCGGGGTGGGGGGCATTTTTACCGCCGCCGATGCCTGGGAAAAAATTACCGCCGGGGCCACCCTGCTGCAAATTTATACCGGCTGGATCTACGAAGGCCCCTGGATGGTGCCCCGGATTTTGACCGGGCTATTGGCCCAGCTAGAGGAGCACCAGCTCCCTAGCCTCGGCGAGGCCGTGGGGCTAAGTCATCGAGCCTAGCCCCAGGGGCTGAAGCTGGAACCATGCGGGGGGCTACTTGCTGCCGGGGGTGATTTTCTTGACCAGATCCTTAGCGCTTTCCACTGGCCCATTATTTTCAGGGTTTTCTTGGCGGTACTGTTTCAGGTTCTCTTTGTAGGCCTTTTGGACGCCGTTGGGGTCGTCAATCACCTCTAGGGCCTCTTCGTAGGCTTGGTCGCGGGGTTCTTCGGCCATGACCTGGTCGACGGGGGTAGAGTCTTTGACGGCGCTCGCGGCGTAGGCGGGCTGATGGGCGATCGCAAGCCAGCCCATCAGGCTCCCTAGACCGGCCAAAATGAGCGATCGCACGCGACGGCTGAAGCATGCTTGCGTGAGGGTGATGAGGCGTTGCATAGGAAAATCCTGGGTGGAGTTGGGAGTTAAGGGGTGACTTGCCTGGCAGTCATTGAGCTGTATAGTACGCAACCAAATAACCAGCCCCTCTCTACCCCCAGGCACATTCGGCGGGCTGAGGTGTGACCGTTGGCCATCGGGGGTATGGAATTCGGATTCGGTACTAGCACACAGCTTGGAAATTGGGAAAACCCAATGGAGCGGTTTTGGCCCAGGTCCCCTAGGCGTTTACGGCAGGGAATCCGCTGCTGTAGGATAGGTGACTGTGTAAAATTTCGGCCAGGTTCTGGCAGTGGCCCTCGACATTGAGCGGCACCTAGAGGCTCGGGCTACCGGAATACTTGGTCTGTTGCGCCCTAGCCATGATTTCTCAATCCCAGTTGCAAAAGCTCGAGTCTTGCCCCGGTGGGCCGTTACAAATTTTACCGCTGGTGGATAGTGCCACGGGTCTAGGCGCTGGGGAACAGGGTCTTGCCCCTCCGACCCTAACCCTATCGTTAGCAATACCGACCTACAACGAAGGCAAAAATATTGGCCCGCTGATCCAGCGGTTAACGGCGCTGCTCGATGTCGCCCTGCCCAACGACTATGAGCTGATTGTGGTCGATGACGATAGCTCTGATTTGACCTGGCAGCAGGCGCTGGCTCTAACCGCCACCTGCCCCCAATTGCGGGTGATGCGTCGCCGGGGCGAGCGCGGTCTATCTTCTGCCGTGATTCGGGGTTGGCAGGGGGCCAGGGGGCAAGTCTTAGGCGTCATTGACGCCGACCTCCAGCACCCGCCCGAGGTGTTAATCGATCTGCTAGGGGCGATTCAGCAGGGGGCCGATTTGGCCGTGGGCAGCCGCCATGTGGACGGTGGCGGCGTCAGCGAGTGGAGCCTCACCCGGCGAGTGCTGTCGCGGGGAGCCCAGACCGTGGGGCTGCTGCTGCTGCCTCGGGTGGTGGGCCGGGTGAGTGACCCCATGAGTGGCTACTTTATGGTGCGGCGCGCTGCGATCGCAGGCCCCCTGCTCAACCCTAAGGGCTACAAAATTTTGCTAGAGGTGCTGGGGCGCGGCAACATTGGCCCCATTGCCGAGGTGGGCTACGTGTTTCAAGAGCGCCAGGAGGGGGCCAGCAAGGTCACCTGGCGACAGTACATCGACTACATTCACCACCTGCTGCGGCTGCGGCTGGGGGGGCAGTTTATGCAACTACACCAGCGCTTTCCCATGCAGCGGTTTGTGCGCTTTGGGCTGGTGGGCCTCAGCGGTGTGGTGGTGGATATGGTGCTGCTCTATCTGCTGCACAGCACCCTGGGGTGGCCCCTCACCCGCAGCAAAATTTTGGCCGCTGAGGTTGCCATTCTCAACAACTTTTTTTGGAATGACGCCTGGACCTTTGCCGATATCAGTATGCTGCAAAGGGGTTGGCCAGCCCGACTCAAGCGGTTGCTTAAGTTCAATCTGGTTTGCCTGGCGGGGCTGGTGCTGAATGTGCTGGTGCTGAATGTGATCTACAACCTGGTGTTTGGCCAGCGCTGGGCCTATGCGGCCAATTTAATTGCGATCGCAGTAGTGACGTTCTGGAATTTTTGGCTCAACTTGAAGCTGAGCTGGCGCGTGACTCAGGTGAAGTGAGGGGTATGAGGTATGAGGTACAAGGGTCGGCCTTACACCTTGAACCGTACACCTTGAACCTATCTGCCTCAACGGCAGTCGCGGGTGGCTGATGCTTGGACTAGCGACCGTACGGGGCTTGCCCTTGGAGGTAGTTGACAATTGCGATCGCGATCGCCCCGAGCAGGGCATAGATCACCATGGCAATCAGCAGATTGATGTCAAAAATCTGGGTGGCACCGGCATCGGTCGGGCTGACAAAGAGTGTCGCAAATGGGGCCATAAAGGGGTCAGATAGCCCGTAGATAAACTGAGCGAAGGGGTTTTCGGGGTTGGCCCCGGTGACGCGCAAAAAGAAGCGAATCGCCAGCAAAATCTCTAGTGAACCTACCAGCAGGCCAATGGTGTTGCGCACCCAGACAAATTTGCTGCGTCGCTGAATTGCCTTGACCCGGTCGGTTTCTTGTCGCAGGCGGAGGGCATCTTGCTGGCGAGTCAGCTCTTGCTGCCGCAAAAACTCGTCGTGCTGGTTGGGGTTGTCATTCATTGGGGTTGCTTTGAGTAACGCCTTGGCGAGTTGTTGGGTGAATAGCCAAGTCTTACCACGTTAAAAGGCCCCCAGATCAGCTGTCACCCTTCTAAAGAGACAGATCTTGATATTGATCTCCCAGGTACCCAGGTGTGCCGCCATTGCCATCAGTGCGTTTATACTCGCCCGCATCGCAGGACGACTAAACGGGGTAAGCCTGAATACGCCCATCAAGCAAACGCTTTATCGCTGTCAGGTCGGTCAACAATGCGATCGCACCCAGCTAAGGAACGTGGATTAAACAACCTGTACTTCTGGTACGGCGGTATAGTTCCATTGTG
>RECJ01000274.1 GCA_007694115.1 Leptolyngbya sp. DLM2.Bin27
CACTTTCTTCTCATGGATTGGTATGGTGCCGGTGATTGTGCTCTATACCTACCTTGGGTCGTTTGGCAGTTCTTTACTGAGTAGTGATGAGATAACGGTAGAGGATATATTGCTTCAGGGCGTTGGCCTGCTGCTGGCACTGGGCGCGGCACTCTACACAACTCGCCTGGTGCGCAGGGCTCTGATTCCTCAGTGCCCCAGCGACAATGGCGAATCAGGGGGTTGAGGTTTTGAGTGTGAGGGGGTGCAACGTTAGCTGGTCAATTGGTTTTAACACCCAACACCCGACACCTCACCCCCTCTCACCTAGGATGCTAGGGCAATCTCTGCCATTTCTTGCAGCTTGCCGTTTTGGTACAGCTCGATCAGAATGTCAGAGCCGCCCACAAACTCGCCGTTGATATAGACCTGGGGAATAGTGGGCCAGTTGGAATATTCTTTGATGCCCTGGCGGATATCTGGATCGGCCAGCACGTCAACAGTTTCAAAGGGCACCCCCAACACGTTGAGGATTTGTACCACGTTGTTAGAGAAGCCGCACTGGGGCATCAGCTTGTTGCCTTTCATAAACACCATGATGGTGTTGTTTTTTACCAGCTGGTCAAGTCTTTCTTTAGTTGCCGAGTCCATAGTGTCAGTACCTTTGCAGAATGGGATAAACAGTTGAAGCAAAGCGTTGCCCAGGCTCAGCTGCTGTGAGCAGCCCACTCTTCTGGGGTGTATGTTTTTAAGGCTAGGGCATGGATGACCTCAGAGGACATGGCCTCGCGCACGGCACCGTAAACCAGCTGGTGCTGCTGCACCAGACTGCGCCCCTCAAACTGAGATGACACCACCACCGCCTGGTAGTGGTCGCCACCGCCGGTCAAATCTTGTACTTCTACAGTAGCATCGGGCAGGCCAGCAACAATCATGGCGCTAACCTGATCGGGAGTAATCATGGAGTCGTTCTTTCCGGTAGGGGATCAGCTAGGGCAATCAACTACCCTAAGACCATATTGCCAGGGCTACCCCTCAATTAACTAGGGGTAGCCATTGAATCTGGCTATGCTTTGCCCAGGGCTGTCAATGGTTTACTGAGGCTTTGCCAAAAGCCGCCGCCCCAGGGGCACAGCATCTACTCGGTGACAGAATTGGCCGCTCGCCCGGTGTAGGGCTGATCGACAAAGCCCAGTTCAAAGAGCTGCTGATAGGCTCGCTGACCCAGATCGCGGGTGGGCTGCTGACTGCGCAAAATTTCCATCAGCAAAGGTACGGCCTGGTCGGGCTGGTTTTGGGCGCGGTGAACCAGGGCCAGTTGATAGGTCGCTTGGTCGCGTAGCTGGGCGGTTTCTAAGGCCTTTTCACGGTTACGACGGTTGATCTGGGTGTCGATGCCGATAAACATCTGAGCCAGCTCTTGGTAGTAGGTAGAGAGCAGGTTAAAGCTCTCGCGGGCCTGGGTGAGCTTGGTCTCAGCGAGGGGAAAGTTTTGATCTGCGATCGCAGCGGTGGCCTCAGTCATCAGCTGCTGGCCGCTGGCAATGCTCAGGGGGCTGCTGACCTGGTTGAGTGGCCGGGCCGGGTCAGCGCCGCTGGCCCCCTGGGCCAACGCTGCCCCAGACATCCCCCCGACCAGGGCCACAGAGAGCGCAGCGGCGGCCCAGCCGCCCAGGGTATAACGCAAAATACGAGGGGAAACGACCATGAATACAAGGGGGTGAGGGACAACTGGACTGAAAATCACTGGGGTATCTTATCATCTCGGTATGGCCTAATGCCGAGAGGGTAGCCCAGCCAGGCAACTGGCCTAGGGTATAGAGATTAGCGCCATTGGCCGGTCACTAACGGTTGTGAGACGGTTGTGACCGCAAAAAATGCCGCCGCTGGATTCCTTCCCAAGGCCTAAATTCATGACTGCATCCCCCAATGATCCCCGTTTGCCTCGCAGTGGCCCCCGCCGCGAGTTTCGCGGCGAGATCTTGCAGCGCGGCGGCGAAGAACTGCTGCTAGACAAAGCGCCCGACCGCTTTACCACCCGCCTCGACCCCCCCACCGCCCTAGCGGATCTGCGCCTGCGCTTAGATCCCCTGGCGGTGCGGGTGGTGGCCGGGGGACAGCTGGTGGAGTGGCAGGTGGCCGCCGATCAGTTAGAAGCGTCCCTAGCCGCCGCCCGCCAAGACCCGGTGGTGCGCTTTGCCAGCCACGTCTATCGCCTAGTCGACAGCCCCCAAACCTGGGTCTATCTGACCGATCAGCTCACGGTGCAGTTTGCCCCCCACACCCCCGCCCAAACCATCGACGCCACCCTGGCCCCCTTGGGTCTAGCCATTGACAAGCCCCTGGTCGGCATTCCCAACACCTTTGTGGTCAGGGCCACCACAGCGGCGACCGAAAACCCGATTAAAATTGCCAATCGGCTGATGGCGCTAGACCTGGTGCTGGCGGCGGAGCCCAACCTGGCGATCGAGATTGCCGACCTCTACCGCCCCACGGACGAGCGCTTTCCTCAGCAGTGGCACCTGGCGCACAGCGGCGGGGCCAACCTAGTACCGGGCTCCCACATTTTTGCCGAGGCCGCCTGGGATATTACCCGGGGGGCCAGATCGGTAGTGGTTGCCGTGAGTGACGACGGCTTTGACCTCAATCACCCTGACCTGCAAGGGGTGGGCAAGCTGGTAGCCCCGCTCGATTTGCAGGACAGAGACGCGGTGCCCTTGCCCACCCGGCCAACCGAAAACCACGGTACGGCGGTGGCGGGTCTAGCGATTGGCGAAGAAAATGCCATCGGCATTATTGGGGTGGCCCCCGGCTGTGGGTTTATGCCGATTCGCACCACAGGCTTTATCGATGACAATGCGATTGAGCAGTTGTTTGATGAGGCGGTGCGGCGGGGGGCCGCCGTGATCGTCTGCAGCTGGTCGCCCGCCACCAATTATTTCCCCCTCACCCTGCGCCAGACCAACGCGCTGACGCGGGCCGCTACCACCGGGCGCAACGGCAAGGGCTGTGTGATTGTGTTTTCGGCGGGCAACGCCAATCGCCCCCTCAGCGGCACCATCAATGAGACGCAATGGCCCCAAAACGCCCTCAGCGGGTCAACTCGGTGGCTTAGCGGCTTTGCCATTCACCCCGATGTGATCTCGGTATCGGCCTCAACTAGCCTCAATACCAAGGCGGCCTACAGCAACTGGGGCAAGCACATTGCCGTAGCCGCCCCCAGCAACAACGCACCGCCCAGCATGACCTTACCCCAGGTGGGCACGGTGCCGACCGGGCCACCGCTGCGCCAGTTTCAGCCGGGGCTGGGCATGGTGACGAGCGATCGCACCCAGGGAGCGGGCTACTCCAGCGACGACTACACCAACACCTTTGGCGGCACCTCTAGCTCTTGCCCGGTGGTCGCCGGAGTGGCCGGGCTGATGCTGTCGGTCAACCCCAACCTGACCGCCCGTCAGGTGCGCGAAATCCTTCAGGCCACCGCCGACAAGATTGTCGATCGCAACCCCGACCCCCAGCTCGGTCGTCAGTACGGCACCTACGACGCCAACGGCCACTCCCAGTGGTTTGGCTTTGGCAAAGTGAATGCGGCGGCGGCGGTGCGAGAGGCCCAGCGGCGGGCCTTCCCAGGGCGGCAGGTGAACCGGGTGGTGCAGCAGCAAAACCAGACGGCGGTAGCCATTCCCGACAACCAGTCCGGCGGCGTAGAGAGCAGCGTCACCGTTGCCGCCACCGGGATCGTCACTGACATCCAGGTCGAGGTCAGCCTTGACCATGAGTTTCTAGGAGATATCAGCCTGACCCTAGTGGCCCCCGGCGGGGTCACGGCCCTGATTCAAGGGCGCAACCTAGGCCGTCAACGGGAACTGCGGGCGACCTACACCTTGCAAACCACGCCGGTACTGGCTCGACTCATTGGCCTTACGGCCCAGGGCGTCTGGCGGCTGCGGGCGGTGGATGGGGCCGCCGGGGCGACGGGCAGACTGGTGAGCTGGGGGGTGAGGATGGGGCTGGGTGGGTAGGTAGGTAGGTGAGTGGATAGGTGGATGAGTAGGGGCAGACCCAGGTGTCTGCCCTAACGCAGGGGCGGGCTAGAGGCTGCCGCCGCGCAGCAGCCCCAGCCCGGCTTTGACGGCTTCGTAGCCAAACAGCAAAATCAGCGTAGTCATGATCGCCCCCATCAGGCAGATCACCAGCCCGCCCAGGCTGATGGCCCCGTCATCGTCGAGCAGGCCAAAGCCGGTGACAAAAATGCCAATCGCAGGCAGGGTATTGGTCAAAGGGATCGGCAGCATCATCGACATTGCCATCAGCGCAATGGCGACACCGATCACCGTGCGCCCCGGCCTGCTGGCGCACACCGGGGTGAGGCGAGGGCGGGCCACCGTCTCTAGGCGACGCAGCCAGGGAATGCCAGCCCCAATAATTTTTTGCACCGTGGCCAGATCAAACTGGCGCAGCTTCCACCCCTCGGGCAGCCAGGGGCGGGTGCGGCCCACTATCAGCTGCACCGCCAGCAAAAATAGCACAATCCCAAAGGGAATTGAATAGCCGGGCGCAGGCACGGGTAGCGCCGAGGGCAGGGCCAGCAGCACAAACAAAAAGCCAAAGGTGCGCTCCCCAGCTAGGTCAAGAATTTCCTTGAGCGTGACCTGAGAAGTACTGATTTCTTCAAAAAAATAGCGGTTCAGTTCGACAGACAGGCGGGCCATAGAGGTCTTGATCAAAAAGGCAGGAATAGGGGCAAAGAGCACAGCCCTGGATACTTAAAAGCGATCGCCGGGATCGGGCGACCGCTCTGTCGTGCTCACTCTAGCAAATTTGACCACGGTTCTAGCGGTGCGACCGGGGGCTTTATATCAGCTTTGCAGAGACAACTGAGCTCCCCACAAACGGCCCGAGGAAATTTCCCGCAGAGACAATACCACACTGACAAGTTGTTCTATCGTAGGGGCAAACGGTTGCTTGCCCCATCCAGGAAAATGCTTGAACCATAACCTCAGTGATTGACCAGCACCTGATCCTGGAGAAAAGCCTGTAGCCGCTGCCCAAATTCCTCCCCAGTCCAGTCGGTCAAGTCGTTGTGGTCGGCGTTGGGCACCAGCCAGATCGAGGCCTGCCCCCGGGCTGCTTGGTGCAGTTCTTCGCTCATAAAAGCAGGCACTGAGGCATCGGCCAGGCCATGGATAAAGAACACAGGCACCTTGAGATGCTGGGCCTTACTGACTGAGTCAAACTGCTGGGTGAGCAGCCACCGCACCGGAAACCAGCGGTTGTACCGCGATAGTGCGGCCATTGCCGCCATGGAAGTAAATGAGCCCTCGACCACCAGACCCGCCAGGTGGGGCACGCGGCTGGCCAAGTCAATGCCAATCGCACCGCCGAGGGAATGGCCATAGATCACCAGCTGCTGGGATGCAACCCCCTGCTCAGTCTGTAAGAACTGCCAGGCGGCCAGGGCATCTTCGTAGAGGCTCTGCTCGTTGGGAAAGGGGCCAGAACTCAGGCCATAGCCACGGTAGTCGATGGCCAGTACAGAGGCCCCCAGGGCGCGCAGCTGCCGAGCTTTGTCTAGGTTGCTAGAGACATTGCCGGCGTTGCCGTGGAAGTACAAGATTGTCAGCCCGTTACCGCTCTCTTCGGGCATCCACCAGCCGTGGATCTGTCCTCCGGTGGCCTCTACCGGAATCCACACATCGGTATAGGCCAGACCCAGGTCAGCGGGGGTCGTCTCCATCGCCGGGCTAGGAAAGTAAATCAGCCGCCGCTGAGCCCACCAAAGCCAGCCACAGAGCACCGTATAAATTATCCCTGCAATACCCAAAATGCCGAAGAGAAGCTTGAGAATGGGCATGGAGAGAAACTAGAGGGTACATGGGTGGATGCACGGGCATAGCCTCTAGGCCAAAAGACCTCTAGGCCAAAAGACCTCTAGGCCAAAAGACCGTGGCGCTGTCTATGCCTGTCTCTTAATTATGGGGGATTTGCCTGGGTTGGCCATAGCCTACTGTGACGATTTTTCCACAGTTGGGAGGGCAAGCGAGCCATATCCACCCTCACGTGCATACCCCTAGAGTTCTACTCTAGCCCAGGGTTGAGCAAGCGCATGGGCTGCCTACCTCGTCTACATGGCCACCCGCTGGTGCCACTCGGTCGCCTGCTCGTAGGCGTAGCCCACCTCAAACAGCAGGTCTTCGCGCAGGGCGTTGCCAATAATCTGCAAGCCAATGGGCAAGCCCTGGTCGTCAAACCCACAGGGCAGGCTCAGCCCCGGCAGCCCGGCTAGGTTGACCGGAATCGTCATCAGGTCAGACAGGTACATGCTGAGGGGATCGTCGATCTTTTCCCCCGCTTTAAAGGCGGTGGTGGGGGCGGTGGGGCAGACCAAGACATCAACTTGGCTAAAGGCGACCTCAAAGTCTTGTTTGATTAGGGTGCGCACCTTTTGGGCCTTGAGGTAGTAGGCGTCGTAGTAACCCGCCGACAGAGCGTAGGTGCCGATCATAATGCGCCGCTTGACCTCGGCCCCAAAGCCCTCGGCCCGGGTTTTGGTGTACATGGTCATCAGGCTGTCGTTGGCGGTGCGGGCTCCGTACTTGACCCCGTCGTAGCGGGCCAGGTTAGACGAGGCCTCTGAGGGCGCAATGATGTAGTAGGTGGGCAGGCCGTAGGCAAACCGGGGGCAGGAGATCTCTTGCACTTCGGCCCCGAGTTCCTTGAGCTGCTGAATGGCGGTGGCGGTGGCGGCTCTCACCTGGGCATCAATGCCCTCGGCGGCAAAGGTTTCGGTGATGATGCCTACTTTGCGGCCCTTGAGGTCGGTTTTGAGGGACTGGGTATAGTCGGGGATTTTGACATCTAGGCTGGTAGAGTCGCGGGGGTCGTGGCCCGCAATGCCCTGGAGCAGCAGGGCGGCATCTTCTACCGTGCGGCTCAGGGGGCCAATTTGATCGAGCGAGGAGGCGTAGGCCACCAGCCCAAAGCGAGACACCAGGCCGTAGGTGGGTTTGAGCCCCACCACGCCGCAAAACGAGGCGGGTTGGCGAATCGATCCTCCGGTGTCTGAGCCCAGGGCGACGGCACATTCTCCGGCGGCCACGGCGGCGGCGGAGCCGCCGGAAGAGCCGCCCGGTACGCGGGTCACATCCCAGGGGTTGCCGGTGACCTGGTAGGCAGAGTTTTCGGTGGAGCTGCCCATGGCAAACTCGTCGAGGTTGGTCTTGCCCAGGGCGATCGCACCCGCATCCCGCAGTTTGGCGGTGACAGTCGACTCGTAGGGAGGCACAAAATTCTCTAGAATTTTTGACCCGCAGGTGGTGCGGACGCCCTGGGTGCAGAGGTTGTCTTTCAGCGCGATCGGAATGCCGCTCAGCATACCGATGGCTTCGCCAGCGGCAATGCGGGCATCGACCGCCGCCGCCTGGGCCAGGGCCTGATCGCCTGTCACCGTCAGATAGCTGTGCAGGGTGGGTTCCAGGGCTGCAATCTGGTCAAGGTACGCCTGGGTGATCTCTACTGCAGAGCGTTCTTTGCTGACCAACTGTTGATGCAGAGCGCGGATGACAGACATGGGACTCCTTGACAGTAAATCCTGGGCGGGGCGGTGATCGGCACCAAGGTACCAGTATAGGTAAGGATGGGGCGCGAAGCCGACTGTATTGACGGAGAATGCTAGGGATATCAGCTTTCGTTGTCGGCAGTCTCCCCACGGGCTAGGCGCGGTGCTGAAGATTCTCAAGGGCATTGCCCAGCAGCTAGAATAAAGAGCGTCAATTTCTATGGCGTCGGCTTGCTGCCTATGGCCCATTGCTTTCCAGGGTGGGGTAGGTCGCAAAGTCCGGCTTCTTTTATGGCACACACTGCGCTATTTCAGTTTTTGCAGCGGGCCGTTGCAAAGGCGTCTGGATCAGAAAATTGTTCTGAATCTGATACTTCTCAACCGTCAGCCAGGGTGACCCTGTCGCGGCGGAGTCTGCTGCGCTGCTCGGCCCTGGCGGCAGGCGCACTGGCCCTTGGAGAATTTAACTCCCGAGGGTTTAATCCGGTAGACGGCCATCCCCGCATTGCCATTGTGGGGGGCGGCATCGCCGGGTTAAATGCCGCCTACACCCTGCAAAAGTGGGGCCTATCGGCCACCATCTACGAGGCTAAGCCCTACGTGGGCGGGCGCATTCAGTCGCGGCAGGGGCTGGTGGAGCCGGGGCTGGTGAATGACCTGGGGGCGGCGTTTATCAATTCAGAGCACGCTGACATGCTGGCTCTGGTGGCAGATCTGGGCCTGGAGCTGTTTGATCGCCGCACCCTGACCGAAACCCTGCCTTTTCCGGAGGTGGCCTTTTACTTTGGAGGCCGCACCATCGCTGAGGCCGAACTGGTGGAAGCGCTGCTGCCGCTGGCTGAGCAGATCGGCCGAGATGGGGCACTGCTAGTGGCAGATTTTGACCGCTACGCCCCTCAGTTTGATGCGATGTCAGTGGCAGATTATTTGAATTTTCACCGGGACAAGGTGGGGCGGCGGTACGTGCGATCGCTGCTCGAAGCCACCATTCGCAGCGAGTACGGGGTTGAGGCCCACGCATCTTCCGCCCTACAGCTTCTCTTCAACCTGCCCCAGGTGCGAAATCACCGGGCTGAGCCGCTGGTGGCGGATGAACTGTTTTTGGTAAAGGGGGGAACCGGACAGATTCCCCACACCTTGGCGGCGCGGTTAGAGAATGCTGTAAAAACCGGCTGGCGGCTGCGATCGCTCCAAGGTCAGGGCGACGAGTTCCACCTGAGCTTTGACCAAGGGGTGATTCCAGCCGACTACGTGATTTTGGCCCTGCCCTTCCCGGCGCTGCGGCGAGTCGATTTGCGGGTAGATTTGCCCAATAGGTTGCGCCAGTTTATCGCCGAGTGCGGCCCTGGTCGCAACGAAAAGCTGTTTGCTAGCTTTACCCATCGCCCCTGGCTACAGCCCCAAGGGTTTACCGGCGGAGCCTGGAGCGACCTGGGCTACAGCGGCCTGTGGGATGACACCCAGCGCCAGCTCGATCACCGCCAGGGGGTGCTGACCTTCTTTTTAGGCGGCGATGAGCTGGGCCAGGCCGAGGGGAATGTGGCGGAGCAGGGGCGAGAACTGGTGAGGCTGACGGTGCCACACCTTAAAGAACTGGAGGGGGCCAGGGGCGATCGCTACGCCCGCACCGCCTGGGCCAAGGACCCAGATTTTGGCGGAGCCTACAGCACCTTCGAGCCGGGGCAATACCTCAAATTCAAAGACTTTCTCTACGTGGAGTCTGACAACTCAACGGAGCGGCAGACGGTAGCCGTGGGCAACCTGGCTTTTGCTGGCGAGCAGTTTAGCGATGAATACTACGGCTACATGAATGGAGCGGCTCAAACTGGCCGACTGGCAGCGGCGGCGATCGCAGCTAGTTGGCTAAAACGTCGATGGTGGCCTGCAAGTCTCCCAGGGTGCTAAAAACCTCGGCGTATTCGTCTTTGATTGAGATGCTTTGCATGGCCAGGCTAGCTCCCAACGGAACAGGTTGATGTGACCGGTTGTGGATCAATGCTCCCAACTATCCGGCCTCTGTGGCGTCGCCAGAAAGCCTGCCCTTGTCAGCAAAAAGCCTCAAAACCAAAGGGCTTCGAGGCTTTTAGATAGACTGAGGGTTGTTCTCAATGCGCTGACTAGTCGCGGTTGATGGCGATCAGCAGGCGCAAAATGAACACAAACAGGTTGATATAGGTCAGGTACATCGACAGGGCTGCCGACAGGTACTGCTCATCTTTGTAGGTGCGGGGCAGAATGAAGAAATCCACCACCGAAGCGCCGCAGAACACCAGCACGCCAAAGGCCGAAATGGCAATGTCGAGAAACTGGGGAACGGGGCCACCAAACAGGGTGAACACAAACTGACCCACCACCGCCAGCAGCACAGCACCCACGCCCATGCCGATGGTTTTGGTCAGGGCAAAGCCGTCTTCCTCAGACAGGTTAGAGCCAATCTGGCGGGCGGCGATAAACACTACGCCGCAGGCCAGGGCCGAGGCCCCAATGCCGGTCACGCCGACCCCCGCAGTACCGATGGCTACAGCTAGCAGGCCGCTGAGGGTGTAGCCCGTCAGCAGGCTGTAGGTGGCCAGCAGGGGCAGGGCAGTGCTGTCGTTGCCCTTAGAGGCGACGTTCATGGCCACAAAGAAGAGCCCAATTTGAGCAATCAACGCCACCCAAAACGTGGGCATGAAGATGGCCGGGTTGGTGGCCATCACGTTCAAACCGCCGAAGGAGCCCAGGGCGGTTAAAATCAGCCCACCACCGACGAAGGGCAGCGCTTTTTTAATGACGTTGGGGCCGACGAGAGTTTGGCCCTTAGCCTTGCTGATGGCTTCACGAAAGTTGCTGGTGTTACTCAAAGCCC